>JASHUM010000066.1 GCA_030040015.1 Acidimicrobiales bacterium | reverse complement strand
CCACTGCTTGGGAGAACCCAAACATCTTGGACCACTCCCAAGGATTGACGTCCGTTCGAGTCATTGGATCGTTCTCCTCGTGACTTTCGCCGCTACCGAGCGGCGACATCCGCCACAGTGTGCCCCGCCGACCGGGTCTTCGCACGGAGCAGCCATCCCACTTGGTCGACTTCGGAGCCACAGTGCCCTGTATCGGCACTTGTCGGGCGGGGACGGTAATTGCGGCCGAGCGGTCACATGGGTATACGGATCTATTCTCCGAGGCCTGGGCGCCTCCGGAGCCAAAGCAGAAGCACTCGGGGTGGATCCTCACGGACGATGTAGCCCAGGAGATAGCGCTGAGCGACACGGGCCTCGAAGAACTCGATGCCCCCAAGCTGACGCCGGTTCTCGCGAGGTGGTCCATTTCCAACCCAGCCCATCAACGTATCGGTGAGCGCCTCGCTGATCTGCTCTTCAAGTCCAACGAGGTCAGTTCGAACCCGGCTGGTGAAGTCGATTCCCCACGTCACGCGGGGTCGGACTGGACGGTTTTCAAATAGCTACGAAGCTCGTCCTCGTCGGCACAGTGAACGATTCGACCTTCACGTTCGTCCTCGACCCCCGCGTGCAACAGATCCTCCAGCTCGGCGTCGGTAGGGTCTTGGGTGATCTTTCGTGCCATCAGTCATACCCTACCGCCTGGATGGCCTTGGAACTCGTAGGTCATTGTAAGCCGTCGCCTTGTCACATGGATGCTCAACGGTCCTCGTGGGGGCATCAGATCGGGTCTGCGAGCGCTGATGCGATCCTGGGTCGCCCTCATATGCCAGGTGCCCAAAGAAGCGAAATCTTCCGTTGACAGACCATGTTGACGTTCATACTGATGAATTGCACGTGATCTCATGATTGGCCTTGTGGCCAGATCGCGCAGAGCGGCACTTCTCGCGTTCGCTCGATATCACCAGCGACCCGCGCGTTGCGCTCTTCGGAGCAGCACCGCGCGCCGAGAACCGTCGTTGCGAGCGGCTGCGACCGCGGGACTGACCTGCTGTGCAGTTGTAACAGAACGGAAATTGGGCTGACTGGAGGTCGGTCTCTCTCCGATCCGGGTGGGATCCTCAGCTTGCCAAAGTTCGCACTGGCGTGCTTCGTACCGGCGGGTAAAGCTCCACCCGTCTACCCATGGCGGTCGCAAATCGCCCTACAAACCAAAAGTGCACGTCAGAGCGCTCCCAGAGTTCGGTGGACGTGGCGGCCTTTTGGCGCAAGCATTGGGTTGGTAGGTGGCGCGGATCGCCTGGTTCGTGTCCAGCGAAGGGAGGAACCATGTCGGGGGAAACCAAGCCGAGCGTCGTGTTCGCGCACGGACTCTGGGCTGACGGCTCGTGTTATCGCAAAGTGATGCCCGCATTGATTGACGATGGACACGAGGTGGTGTCCGCCCAGAACAGCCTTGACTCGCTGGAGGGCGACGTGGCAGCAGTGAAGCGCGCTCTGGGCCAGGTCAAGAGCCCAGCCATTCTGGTCGGTCACTCATATGGCGGAACCGTCATCACAGCGGCTGGAACCGATGACCGCGTTATCGGTCTGGTCTATATCTGCGCGCTCGCCCCAGACGACGACGAGACGTCGCAGAGCCAGCAGGAAAAGTTCCCCAAGACAGACGTCTTGGATCACCTCGAAGTCGCGAATGGCCGTATCTGGTTGAAGCGCGAGGGCATCGAGTACTTCTGTGGCGACCTGTCGGCCAAGGAGCAGCAGCTCGTCTGGGCGACCCAGGGCGTCCCGGTTGTGGACCTGTTCAATCAGAAGATTCCTGGAGCCGCTTGGAAGTCGAAGCCGTGCGCGTATGTCGTGGGGACGGAAGACCACACCGTGAACCCGGAACTTCAGCGGTTCGTCGCGAAGCGGATGGACGCTACAACGTATGAGGCTGCGAGCAGCCATGTTGCCATGCTCTCTAAGCCCGACGTGGTGATCGAGGCCATCCTCAAACTCGCTGCGTCTGTTTGACCGGTCGGTATCACCCAATCCTGCGGCGTTCAAAGAGGAGGTGACGTCTGCCCGAGATTGCCGGGAGGGGTGCGGCCTGGCGGGAGCGTCCGGCGAGGTCAGCCGGGACCAGGGCGGTCGAGATCGCTCAGCGCCGGTGATCTCGGGTGGGCAGCCCCGCTTCCCGGGAGCGATGTACCGGCACGTATGCGCTAGGCGAAGGTCCTTTCGATGCGTTCACGTTCCGCTCTAAGTGCCCAGATCGGGTGAAGGAAGATCGCCGATAGTTCGTCGCCTAGGGTCCCAGGTTGAAAGAGGTGAGCGACCGCAGCCACTCCAAAGCCCAGTGACAGGCCGAAGGCCGCGACATGTCGCCGACGACTGAGCACACCAGCAGCCAGACCGCCCGCCATGAGCAAATCGCCAATCGTGGATAGCCAGCTCGTGAGGCCGTTGGCGTGGCGCTCAAGATGCCGGATCAGGTAGCTTCCGTACGACTCACCCATGGGTTCCACCAGAGCCGCTTCGAAGTGCTCAGAGAAAGCTACAGTCACCAGGTAAGGACCGCCGAGGGCGACCGGGATCAATCGGCGTCGGGATTACGGGGCGGGTGGCTCGACGAGCAGGGGATGAGGGATGGGCACATTGCGACTGGGCACAATCCGATACCCGCTGAGTGTTACCGGACGCCTTCAGTCGCTAGCCGATCTCGTGGACTCGCCCCAGGTCACTCGTTGGCTGCCTGCGCCGAAGGGGCCGTTGGCAGAGGTCGCCGAGGTTCCCTCACTCCGCTGGGGCCTGGCCCCCATGGTGGGTTTGCTCCTGGTCTCGGCGGTTGGTGCCGGAGCATTCTGCGGCGACGTTTGGTCGACACAGTTCGAACACCTCGTCTGATCCACAAAAATGGAGAGTGCCGTCTGATCCACACAACCGAGACGATAGATGCCACTCAGTTGATTTGGGCCGCGAGCGGCTCCGCCCTAGGTAGCTCAGCATCGGGTGATCCCGAGCGGGTGGGTCAGCGGCCTGTGTACCCGGCAGCGGCACTTTGAGCCCGGTCCACTTGGATACACGGCGTGCGAAATATCGAGCACGACTCAGGGGACGCCCTGGTCTGGTGCAGACGCCGATGGCCAGGGCGATGAATGCAGTCACCGTCCAACCTCGCCCACGAGGATCGACGCACGACGAGGCCAAGCCCCCCTCTAGTTCAGGTTATCGGGGTGATCACGACGAAGCCGTCACCTCCGTTGCCACCAGCGATGGCGTTGTTTCCGCCGCCTCCTCCGCCGCCGATGCCGCCGCTGCCGGCCGAGGTTCCGGCGCCAGATCCACCGCCAGACCCGCCGCCGTTGTCCCCGCCGTTGCCGCCGGTGGTGGAAGTCGCGCCGCCGCCGCCTGCCCCGGTCAGGTTGGCGATCGCCACGGCGCCGCTCCCAAAGGAGCCGCTACCTCCGTTGCCTCCGCCAGCGTCCGAGACTCCGCCGCCGCCCTCACCAGCTGTGGCCTCATTGTTTGGGTTTGAGTCGCATTCCACCACGGAGCTGCCGCCGGCCGTGCCATCGCCCTCTATGCCGCCGCCGATGCCACCGCTGCCAATCGTGATCGTGCAGGAGGTGGTGACTGGTAACAAGGCAGTGATGGTCGCGCCGCCACCACCACCGCCGCCGGTAGTTCCGGGGCCTCCTCCGCCGCCACCGCCGCCTGCCCCCCAGACCTCAACTTCGACCCAGGTGACGCCACTAGGGACGCTGTAGCTACCTGAAGATGTGAATACCTGGGCCTCCGCTCCAGCGGGACCTGTCGCTCCAGTTGGGCCGGTCGCCCCCGTTGCCCCCGTCGTACCAGTCGGCCCGGTGGGGCCAGTAGGGCCGAGAAGACCGGTCCCAGTGGTCCCTGTCGGCCCTGTCGGCCCCGTGGCACCGGTCGGTCCCGTCGGTCCGAGAGGTCCGGTGGGGCCGGTCAGCCCAGTTCCCGTGGCACCGGTCGGCCCCGTTGGCCCAGTCGGGCCAGTAGGCCCAGTGGGGCCAGTCGGCCCTGTTGCGCCAGTCGTCGTACCAGTCGGCCCGGTGGAGCCGGTGGGACCGGTGCACCCGCCTTGGTTGTTGTTGCCGTTGTACGTGCCTTGGCCGCAGCCGCCCCCGCCGTTCCCATTGCCCCCGCCGTTGCCGTTGCCGTGGCCATAGGCCGGAGTGCCCGAGAGCACCGATCCAATCGCCACCGATCCCCCGCTTGCGAGCATGGAGGTCAGCCCGACCGCCATGGCCAGTCGCGTTACTGGGCGCTTTCCCTTCGGCGGTGTGTAGCGACCGCGCTTGGCGTGCCGAGGACGTGCGCCCATCTGCGTGCCTCCTGCCCTCAGGTGAGCGTCCGCTACGCAAGTCAGCGCAGCGAACGCTTATTGTCACGGCATGATATGGCCCGACAGGATGACCGACCCCCGCGATATTTCTCAGCCCCATCGTTTTGTTGTTCGACATCCGCGCCGCGCCGATTCCTCCGGCGCATCCGACGACTAGGCGGTATCACTCCCGCTTTGCGGGAATCTGCAGGACGGGCCCAGCCGGTACTGCCGGAAGCAGGTCGGCCAGCTCTGAGCCTCGGACCAGACCCAGGACCACGAGGACGACCGGCATCATCCCAGCCGAGCATTATGAGCGCCCCGGCCCCAGCCCCCCGGGTAGCGAGTACCGGCATTACTCGTTCGCGACTTTCAGATACGCGATTCGCACTTGGATCCCCGAATCCGGGCTACCTCAGCCGGACCCCTCGGCGATCCCGAGGCTGAGCGGGCATTTGTCGCGCAGGCCCGGGACCGGCCTTGAGAGGGTCTACTCGGACTCGCGTCTTGGTTTGAGTGCGAGCGTGAAAGCAACTCTGGCCACTTCGGTGCCTTGGCTATCAGTCACTGACACGGGCACGTCAACCTCCACTGCCGTCCTGGCAAGTAGGGCCTTCTTGGCTCCTTTGAGTGCTGCCGTATCGACCAGACCCGTCGCCTCCAAGACACCTCGGCCCGGTGCCAGGTACTCGATAGTTGCATTCTTCACCACCGTGTAGCTCTGGGCAGCGACCTCCAACATGTCTGCGACAGCTGCTCCGGCCCCCGCGACCTCGGCCAGCCCGTAGAGCACGGCGGCATTGACAGTGCCGTTGTGGTTCAGGTGTTCAGATTTGGGGGTCAGACGGATGACCGCTTTGCCACCTCCCGCTTCAACCGGCTCGATCGCTAGGAACTGAATGAAACCCTGCTGGGTGAAATGACCGACGGCGTCCACGTTCAGCTACGACCTCGGATTGGCATCGATATGAACGAAGGCAGCCAAGGCCACTGCCATCAGGCCATCTTCTGCGCCGATATCAAAGACCCGGACCTCGACTGCGAATGATCTTGCACCGCTTCGCAGGAGTTCACCAACGGCCCGAATGGGACCGATCCGTCCTGGCGCAAGGTAATGGAGTGTCATCTCCGTTGTGGCAACCAGTTCGGTCCCTGACAAGGCCGCCGTGGATGCTGCGGCAACATCGACAAGGGTGGCAGTGATGCCTCCTTGGAGGATGCCGGCTGGTCCACAAAGGTCGTTTCGCATATCCATCTCGACGCTCATCCGATCACCGTCGATCGTGTTCCAGCGCAACCCCAAGTACTCGAACAAGGGCCGGAAAGCAGCGGGATCAGAGGGTGCGATGGTGGGCTTGGGGGCTGCACTGGTCAGATGGAGCCGATTGCCATCTGGGTCGGTGAAGTTGGCGATCTTTACGTGTCGATCCTCGATGATGGGGGTATCGAACGGCACACCTCGTTCTCTCAGGGTTTCGACAACTCCGTCAAAGGTTGCGATAACCCCTCCAGGTGCCCGGGTCACGCTCAATGCGTGCTCGCTTCGGCCGGCGATCGTCCACTTGCGCTCAGGAACGTGAAGGGCACGGGGTAACCCTCAACCCCACTGCCCATGGCCCCGCTCTCCACCCACGGCCACCGGCCCTCGTGGCACGGGCACGCGCAGCGCACGACAGGATGGTCCTGGCAGGACCCGTGATCGTCACTACGACAGCTTGCGGAGACGTAGTCGGCCACATGCCCAACCTGACGGCCGGACGTACGCTGCGGCCAGGGCTGAAGGTCCCTTCGCGGGGTCGCCAGCTCGCCAGCCTCCCACTGAGCGGCGCGGCTTGTCGCTTAGGCTGTCGCCATGCCGGTGAGCGTGCTGTTTGCGACTCACTATTCGGGACCCTGGTGGTTCATCCTTGGGCCAATCGTGCTGATTGGCGGGCGTCTCTTGTTTTTCAGGCGTGGCCGTCGGGGTCGCGGCCCGTTCGGCGGAGGTCGGGGAGGCCCGTTCGGGGGTGGAGGCGGCACGGGTTCCAGCGGACCGTACAAGTGATCCCCGCTTCCATGCGGATGGCTCCAGCCGCCCATCATCCGGCCTCGGCACCTTTGTGCCCTTTAGTCAGCGAGCTACCTCGTCACGTCGTTCGCGGCGATCGAAGACCGTTCGCCGTGCGAGAACGAGCCAGCACAGGATGGCTACGCCGGACAGGATCGCCGGGACCGGGTGACCAAGCAGTATGGAGGCCCCGACGGCACACCCGAAAGCAGTGAGATTCGCCGCGACGTCGTAGACGGGCGCGACGAATCGCTGGTTCACCACATGGGCCACAGCAATCAGGAGACCGCACGCAAAGGTCACGGATAGGAGGACGCTGACCACGGTCGCAGTCTGGCCGAAAACCCGCCGGATCAAAGGCGCCGACGATGGCACGAGCGGAGATGCCGAGACAATGTCAGGTGACCCAGAGCCTTCGGCCAGGGCAGGGCGTGGGAGGGCGACCGGGATCGCCGGTCCGGGGCATTACCGCGCCCCCCCGTCTCCGCCCCCGGGAGCGCATCACGGCACTTTCTGCCACCCATCGATATCGCCGTCGACCAGCGCGTTATGCGCTCTTCGAGGCATCCCCTCGCACCAAGAACCGTCGTTCGGCGGTCGTAAAGCCAGTCTGGCGGCGTCGACGCGGGCATGTTCCAGGTCGGACGATAAGGGCGCGGTCGAAAGCGCGGCCGCCCTATGCACCGGCAGTGGTTGTCGGGATGCCGGTGTATCCGGGTGCCCCGGTTTGTTGATCGGGGGTGTGCGGCGGCGTCGGCGGTCGCCGGACTCGACCATGATGTTGAAATCGTTAGGAGGGACTCCTGAGCCTGTCGCCACCAGGGCTGCGACGGGTCAGACGTAGGACGTATCCTCACACGGAGTGTCTGTTCGAGCTCGGTTCTGATGTGGGTCGAGGAGGACCCGTTCCTAATCGTCCTGGCGCCGACCGGCTGAGGAGGACTGGTGGAGTTCGCGGAGAAGTACGGAGAGTGGGCGATTGTCGCCGGGGCGTCCGAGGGCGTCGGCTCTGCGTTCGCCGAGGAGGTGGCTCGACGCGGCGTCAGCGTGGTCCTCCTGGCCCGGCGTCAGCACGTGCTCGATGAGATTGCCAAGGGAATCCGCTTGGCGTCGCCGGGTGTGGAAGTACGCGTTATTGCCGTAGATCTCGCCAGGCCGGACGCCGCAGCGTTGGTGATCGGGGCGACAGCCGACCTGCAGGTTGGGCTGTTGATGTACAACGCCGGTGCTGATGCCAACTACAAGGCGTTCCTCGATTCACCGGTCGACACGGCGCTGGGCATGATCCAACGCAACTGTGTTGTGCCGACTGAGTTGTGCCACCACTACGGCGCGGCCATGGTAGCACGGGAGCGGGGTGGCATCGTCGTTGTGAGCTCCGGCGCAGCGTTCGCGGGCGCACCAAACATGGTGGCCTACGGTGCCACCAAAGCCTTCGACATGGTGTTCGCTGAAGCTCTGTGGGCCGAGCTCCACAGTCGCGGCGTTGACGTGCTCAGCCTGGTGCTAGGCGAGACTGATACCCCGGCGTTACGCCGGCTACGTGCCCAGCGCGGTCAAACTGACAACCCCGAGGCACCCCTGCCGGGGGTTACCACGGTCGACGAAGTAGTCACCGACGCCCTCGACCACCTACCTCTGGGGCCGAGCTGGATGGTCGGCGAGCAACTACGGGACGGCGCCAAGCTGCTCACTGGGGGCATGTCGCGCAATGACCTCGTCGCAGTGATGGTGCAGATGAGTCAGGCAGCGATGGGATGAGCGACGGCCGGGCCGACAAGCAGGACATCGCCGAACTACTGATTCGCTACTCCACGGGTATAGACACACGTGACTGGCACCTGTTCCGTTCCTGCTTCGCCGACAATGTCCTCGCCGAATATGAGGGAATCGCCACCTGGGATAGTGCGGATGCGATCACCGAGTCGATGAAGGCGATCCACGCCGAAATGGGTCGCACCATGCATCAGCTCTCGAACCTCGCCATCATCGTCGACGGTGACGGAGCGACCGCCCGAGCCTACGTGGACGCGGTGCTCATGGCCGCCGACGGTCAAAGCGGACTCAATGCGCGAGGGGTTTACGAAGACCGACTTGTGCGGACCGGCGCCGGATGGCGCATAGCCCATCGCCGCTACACCATGGTCCACTTCGGAACCATCTAAGCGAAGGGTCGTAACGAATCTCACTAGGCGCATGGAGTGATTTCCCGAAGCCAACCCTCGTGAGTCCTGGGCAGCGCCCAGAACGACGGCTCATCGGATTACGGCCCAGCGCGGGTGACCCACACCAGATTCGGCGATTTTTGGACCCGATGAGGGAGCGCATAACGACGGCCAAAGTGGGGGGAGACTCGGATCGTGACCGTTCGACAATGCCGGTTATTTCACCCCCTCTGCCCCGGCCCTCGCGTCCACTGGGTATCCGCTATCGCTCAGCCCTTGCAGCCGACGCCGGCCACCCCTGCCTCAGCCCGGTGTTGGCCCCGAGACCCCTCAGTTGCCGGCGTTTCTGGACATCTCGCGGACTTTCTGCGGACCTTCTTTGGCGAGCGTGCAATTTGACGAAATCACTGTTGAGCAGGCTGTTTGTTCTCCGCTCGGTACCGTTCGATACCACCCAAGTCCGATGTCCTGCGGGACGGATGCGGGACGGGGTCGACGCGAAAATCGACAACGCGTTGACGAACGATTTCGGTTGGAGCCCGTCACCTTTTCGGACTTCTGCCTGAATGGCATCGACGAGCGCATCGGCGGATCCGTGGGACGTCCCAGCCGTGGGAGGTGGGCGCCCGCCGAGCAGCCTCCGCCTACGGTGTCGCCCGTGCCACCGCTCCCACGAGTAACTGGCCGAGATGTCCTCCGAGCTCTCCGCCGGATGGGCTGGGTGGTGGTCGCCCAGAGGGGATCTCATACGCAGCTGAGACATCCGAGCCGCGGTGGTCGTGTCACGGTTCCAATCCATGCCGGTGAGACGATCGGGCCCGGCCTGCTCCGCTCGATCCTGGCGCAGGCCGGCATCACGGCCGACGAGTTCCGAGCGGCCCTGTGAGAGGATGGAAGGCGATGCGGACGTACACGATCGTGGTGGAGCCGGAGGAGACGGGTGGGTACCTGGTCACGGTGCCTGCCCTCCCAGGCTGCTTCACGCAGGGCCGGACTCTCGAGGAATGCCAGGCCAGGGCGGTCGAGGCCATCGAGGTCCACATCGCCGGTCTCCAAGCCGACGGCGAGCCGGTCCCTGAGGAGGTCGGGACCCCTCAGTTGCTGAGCGTCACTGTCGCTGCTTGAAGCGCCAACGGAAGCCGGGGTCCTCCGAAAGCCCCGGGCTGCGTGATACCGGTCGCATGGGCGGCACCTCGCCTGAGCGATGTAACGGCACCTACCGGTCGCGACATCTGGGTACGCGATGCGACCGGAAGCTGCAAGTTATGGGCGCCTTCCAGCGAACCGGCTCTGCGTCGACAGGCACGTCAGGAAGCCTGTAACGGGATTGTTGACGGCCAGCAGATAGGACCGAAATTCACCGCTTCAACGAGTGAAAGACATGCCTGTCACTGGCTCCAGGCTGTCGGCAATCTGTAGCGCCACCTCCTCATCGATTTCACGCGTGAGGATGATGACGACAGTGTCATCTGCATCGACCCGTATCCAGATCAAGGGTACCGATGAACGCGGAAGCTGGTGGACGACCAAGTAAGTAGGGCGCCGGCGCCCCTCCAAGGGAGGTCCTGCCGGACTGCCCCCAGCGTGGAGGGAGGAGCCACGACCAAAGCCATTGACCGAGCTATGACCGCCGTGATCGTGAGTAAAGCCGCAGAGGTATTGGTCCTGGTGGATTCGGCTAGTCGTCAAGACGCTGCCGGCGGGAAGCCACGTAGGGAGGAGTACAGGGAAACTACACGCATCCTGCAAAGCCTCGGGAGACAGAACTTCATTCTCGGGGAAGAAGCCTCGAAGCCGGTCCCAAAGTGCCGCCTCTTCCTCGGTACGAGCTTGTCGAACCATCCGGTGATCGACAAGAGAATGCAACAAACCAGCCCTCTCACCGAACCTAAGGAGTTCCGCCTCCACCTCAGCCAGCGGTCGGAGAAGGCGTTCTTGTAGTACCGCCTCTTCCTCGGTTTGAGCCTGCCGAATCATTTGATGCTCGATGAGCGAACGCAATAGGGCGGCCCTCTCTGCCAGACGTAGCCCTTCGACCTCCGCATCCGTCAAGGGCCCGAGGCTGGAGCGGACCCACGCGTTCGACTTGCTGTCGCTCATGGCTCAATGGTGCCACCGCAGGCAAGAAGGCACTACCGGCCACTACACGAAAATGTCACAACGGGAGTCGCCTGGGGAGGGCTGACAGACCGTGCGGGAATGCCGGGACCGGGGCGCCAGATCAGAGCTTTCGACCAGGCCAGGACGGCCAGGGCGGGCGGGATCGAGCGGCGTCGGGATTACAGGGCGGGCGGGTCAGCGACCAGGGTGCTCGGCAGCGGCACATGTCGAGCCGGGGCAGTAACCACGATGCTTCGCGCGTTTCCGAGCCGTCGGCCGGGCAGAAGGGCTACTTCACGAGACCCGACTGGCTCCGGAGCCATAGCAGAAGGCTTTTGCCTCACAAAGGTTGAGACGCGCCGGGCCCGAACCGGTACCTGGGGTTGCTCTCGGTGGAATGGGCCATCGAGATGCTGATGCCCAGGGATTTGGCGAGGTCTGTGATCTTTTGGCGAAGCGCTCTTACATCCTCTGCTGCCAACCTGTCCCCCTCCGGGTCGCTGAGCACCAGATCCAAGTAGATGATCTGTCTCCCCGCTTCCATCGGACCCTCTGCCTCTCGAGCGTCAAGCACTGTTATCGCTCCGAACGTCTTGCCCTTGAATTCATTTACTAACATCGTCTTACCTCCAAGAGCGGCTCAGTATCGCCAGCTCTCGACGTCAGACTGGCGGTTATTGCACGCTCAGAGGTACACCCCCGGGCTCGCACGTGGGCGCGACGCAGTGACCCCTCGTTCACCGTTGACCACCGAGGCGGAGAGCGGTTGCCGTGGCGTTCACCGCTCTATTGTGTATCCAGGTGCCAGTACCGTTCAGAACATTCCAGAGACGCCACCTGACCAAGAAGCCTTGGAACTTGTTGAGCCGTCGCATCGTCACATAGGAGCCTGATGGTCTTCGGGGGAGCATCAGATCGGGTCTACGAGCGCTGATGCGATCATGGGTGGCCCTCATATGCCAGGTGCCCAAAGAGACGAAGTCCTCCCAGGGCAGACCATGCTGGCGTTCGTACTGATGAAGCGCGCGTGACTCGTTTCTCATAATCGCCTGGGCAGCGATCTTGGAGTGGATCCGCCCGATTGGGAGTCGGTCGAGTCGGCGCTCGAAGGTCTCACGCGTGCCGCTTGGTAGGCGGTCGAAATTCGGTGGTTCCGGCTCCGGCAACGGGCGGAAGGCTTCGTCTGGTACGTGACCGCTCAGTAGCCGCAGGACTTCCTGGCGCACGCGGGCCAGGTCGACGCCCATGCTGACGAGCACCTGGGCCGCCACGCCCTCGCCTTCGCGCACCAGCCCGAGGAGGATGTGCTCTGTGCTGACGTATTTGTGTCCGAGCGCCAGGGCTTCACGCAGGGACAGCTCCAGGGCCTTCTTCGCCCGTGGAGTGAGCGGCGGCGAGCCGGTAGGGGCCGATCCCGACGGGCCGATGGTCTGCTCGACCTTCTCCCGCACCGCCTCCAACGAAATGTCCAGCTGCTCTAGAGCCTGGGCGGCGACACCTTCACCCTCGTGGATTAGGCCAAGGAGTATGTGCTCAGTCCCGATGAAGCTGTGATTGAGCAGGCGCGCTTCCTCCTGCGCCAGCACCAACACTCTGCGAGCTCGATCAGTAAAGCGTTCAAATACGCCCAATCCTCCCACCAGGAGCAGACCGCTTCTCGCCAGGCCCGACAGCGCGGGGCGCCCGATAATCACGTCGCCTATGCCGACAATCCCCTGGTGGACCCGTCCGAGTATGCCGGATCAGGCTCGGGGTTCAGTGGGAACCCGGCCAGGCCGCCGGGGGCCAAACCGGTCGAGATCGTCCCCGCCGAACATTATGGGCGCCCCGCCTCGTCGCCCAGGTAGCGCGAAGCGGCACCTACCGCCTGCGGGCCATAATCCCGCGATCCGATCGATCCCGAGTGGTGCCAGCAACGTCGTCCGGACCTAGCGGTCCATGCCGAGATCCCTGTCGTCGTCGCGTGAGAGTTCTCTCGATCGGGCTAGTTCCTGCTCAAGCTCGCTCTCTCGAGCGCGCAAAAGTGGCAGGTGCTCTCTATCCTTGTCACGATCCAACAGCTCCTTGGAGTGAATGAGATCGCTCAGTGCACCTACACGTACAGGAGTTCCGTCGATGTCAACCGTCAGGGCCGCTCCGGTGAGGGCGTGATAGCCGACCTCGTACCCCTTTGGTTCGAGGACGATATCGATCAGTCCCTCACTCGTGACCAGTCCGATTGCCACTGAAGACCCGCGGATGTGACGCGGTTCGAGTCGTTCACCATCGATTTTCAAACCCTCGGAAACATCGTCGATCCGCCACCGTGGATTCAAGGAATTCAGAGCATCGCAGAGACGTTGGAGATTCTCTTCGGATTTTCGCGGAACAACGTCGACATCGATAGTCTCAAGAGGCGCTCCTTGAAGGCGGCCCGCAAAGCTTCCGAACACGACGTATTCAACCTCGTGTTCGTTTAGGACCGGCAAATCCTCTTGAGGCGTAGCTCATCTTCATCGAGCATCGGCCGCGCCTAAGTCCGCCGTTGACGCGCCTCGCGATTGGCCGCTCGCACCTTGTCGATCTTGGCCCAGTAAGCCGGATGGCGATCTCGGCCGGGTGTCGCCCACGACGGGAGATGCAGGTCGTGCTCATGGCCCTCGTCCCACCAATCTGGCCGTGGCGGCTGCGTGGCGCGAACGATTCGCAGTATCAGATCGTAGGTAATGTCGCCTTCGTCAATCCCGGCTTCGAAGCGTTCTAACCACGTCGAACTAACACCTGCTCGTTCGGCGACAATCTCTACGCTCAGGCTTGCTTCGTTCCTTAGCTTGCGGAGATAGGCGCGGGTGGACGGACTCTGGCTTCCGAGCTCCTGGAGCTCCTCTTCGTCGACGCTGGTCACGCCAGCCATTTTACTGTGATCGCGGATTCGGTCGCGTTGAATCCACGTCGTGCGAGCCGCCGCCGTCGGCCGAGGAGCATTCGGTATCCGCGACGATCTCGGGCTCTAAGCCGGCCGAAGGGTACGCGGTACTGCCGGTTACTTCACCCCCTCTGCCCCGGCCCTCCCGTCCACTGGGTATCCGGTATCGCTCAGCCCTTGCAGCCGACGCCGGCCACCCCTGCCTCAGCCCGGTGTTGGCCCCGAGACCCCTCAGTTGCCGGCGTTTCTGGACATCTCGCGGACTTTCTGCGGACCTTGGGACCCTCGGTCCGGCGAACTCCCAGGTCGACAGGCCAGGTGACGGTGAGCCGGCCTGTAGGCGGGGTTCTGTACGCCCCGAGGGGCGTGGTGGCCATCCATCTATGCGGCCTACCTGGGGACCGCCTCCTTCTCGGGAGGCAGAGCGGGCCACTCGTGTCCCACGTTCGGCCTTGCTCCGGGTGGGGTTTACCGAGCCGGCCGAGTCACCCCGGCCGCTGGTGCGCCCTTACCGCACCGTTTCACCCTTGCCTGTGCGGACGGTTGGTCCGCCATCGGCGGTCTGCTCTCTGTTGCACTTTCCTTCGGGTCACCCCGACTGGCCGTTAGCCAGCACCCTGCCCTTCGGAGCCCCGACCTTCCTCGACCCGGTCCCGTTTCCGGTCCGAGCCGCGGCCACCCGGCCGGCTCACCGTCACCCCCAATTGTGCCAGGTGCGCCGGGCGACGCGCACCCCCTCGATAGGGTTGGGCTCGATGGCGCAGCCTGGGGGCACTGTCAGCGAGCTGTTTCCAGACGAGCGCCGTGACGTCCTGTCCATCGGTGCTCTCCTGGCGCACGTCCAAGTGGCGGTCGCCTCGGCCTTTCCTCGAGGCCAGGGCATCTGGGTGCGTGGGGAGATCCAGAGCATCGACCAGCACCGGAGTGGCCATTGCTATATGGATCTCGTCGACCCGGACACACCCAGAGGCCGGGAGCGACCCGTTCTCAAGGTCAACTGCTGGCGGACCACCTGGGGACCGATCCGCAAGATGCTCTCCACGCAGGGCATCACGCTGCAGCCGGGGATGGTTGTGACCTTGCGGGGCCGAGTCGAACTGTACGCCCCGCGGGCCCAGGTCAATTTGATCGCCTCCGAGATCGACGTCTCCGCTCTCCTCGGCCGTATGGCTGCTCAGCGCGCCGCTCTTCTTGCCGCGCTCGAGACAGAAGGCCTGCTCCGTCGCAACGCCGCGGTCCCTGTCCCCGAGGTACCGCTCGTCGTCGGCCTGGTGGCGAGTTCCGGCACCGAGGGCTTCGACGACTTCCTCGGTCAACTTCGAGGTTCTGGCCTGGCGTTCACCGTCCTCTTGGCACCCGTGCAAGTCCAGGGGAACCGTGCGCCGACCAGCATCGCCAGCGCGTTGTCGACGGTGGCCCGGGCCCGATGTGACCTGACGGTCCTGGTGCGCGGTGGCGGTGCTCGCTCCGACCTGGCCGCTTTCGACACCGAGATGGTGGCTCGTGCCGTGGCGACCCACCCCTTGCCGGTGTGGACAGGGATCGGACACAGCGGGGACCAAGCAGTGGCCGACATCGTCGCCAACCGCGCCTTCGTGACGCCCACGGAATGCGGCCACGAGCTCGTCCGGCACGTGTCGACCTGGTACGACGCCACCGTTGAATCCGCTCGGAAGCTGGCCCGAATGACCCGCGTGGTCGTGGAGGACGCCGAGTCTCGGCACGGCTATTGCCGCCAACGCCTCACGAGCACGGCGCGGGGGCAACTTGAGCGCCACGCCGAGCGCACGGA
>JASHUM010000065.1 GCA_030040015.1 Acidimicrobiales bacterium | reverse complement strand
TCGATCCGGCCAGGCGGTCGCCCGGAACCTGTGGCAACCTGCGGGCCCATGGAACCGATCCGCCTGGGCATCCTCGGCGCGGCCCGCATCGCCCCGGCGGCGGTCATCCGGCCCAGCCGTCGCCTGGGAGACGTCACGGTGACGGCCGTTGCCGCCCGAGACCGATCTCGCGGCGAGGCCTTCGCCGCCAAGCACGGCATCCCGAGGGTCCTGGACGAGTACCGGGCGCTGGTCGAGGACCCGGAGATCGATGCCGTGTACGTGCCCTTGCCGAACGGGCTGCACGGGGTCTGGACCATGGCCGCACTGGCCGCCGGCAAGCACGTGCTGTGCGAGAAGCCCTTCACGGCCAACGCCGAGGAGGCGGCCGCGGTGAAGGCAGCAGCCGACGCCTCGCCGGCCCTCGTCGTGATGGAGGCGTTCCACTATCGCTACCACCCGCTCTTCAAGCACGTGCTCGAACTGCTCGAGCAGGGCGCCGTCGGGTCGGTGCGCCATATCGACACCCGGATGTGCTTCCCGCTCCCCATGCGCAAGGACATCCGCTGGCAGCTGGATCTCGCCGGCGGGTCGTTGATGGATGCCGGGTGCTACGCCGTGCACATGCTCCGCCACCTCGCCGGCGGCGAACCGGAGGTCACCGGTGCCCGTGCCCGTCTCCGGTCCCCGGGTGTCGACAGAGCCATGGAGGCGGACTACCGCTTTCCCGACGGTGTCAGCGGGCGGACCACGTGCTCGATGTGGTCGTCGCACGTGCTCAACATCGGGTTCACCGTGACAGGTGAAGCGGGTCGCATAAAGGTGTTCAACCCGATGGCCCAGGGCTACCACCGCATCGTCGTCACCGGAAGATCGGGACGGCGTGTGGAGCACTCGGTGAAGCGGCCGACGTACGAGTTCCAGCTCGAGGCGTTCGTCGCCGCCGTTCGCAAGGGCGCGCCTCCCCTCACCGACACACACGACGCGGTCGCCAACATGACCGTCATCGACGCCGTCTACCGCTCGGCCGGGCTCGAACCGCGCCGGCCCACGGCGCCGTCTTGATCAGAAGATCCCCGACTCCAGGCCGGCGGCCAGGCTCCCGCCCAGCTCGGCGGCGGCTTCGAGATGCTCGGGTGCGATCTCGCCCACCACGGACAGGACCGGGAGGACGCGGCGCCAGCCCAGGCCGGCCACGATGCGCTCGACGCTCGTGACGGCGCCCTCGACGTCGGTGTCACCCTTGACCAACAGGGCATAGGGCAGGCCCCGGGTGGCGTCGAGACAAGGGTGGTAGATCCGCTCGAGGAAGTCCTTGAGCGCTCCGGACATGTACCCGAAGCGAGCCGGGGTGGCGAGCATGATGCCCTTCGACCACAAGACGTCGTCCGGCCCGGCGTCGAAGGCGCCGAGGACGTGGATCGCCATGGCGTCACCGACGGCTTCGCGGGCGGCCTCGATGGCGGTGCGGCACAGTTGGCCGGTCTGGCCGGTTCGGGAGTGCTCGACCACCAAGAGACCGCCCGTCTCCGGCGCGCGCCCAGCCGGTGACGCTCCGCCTTCCCTGTTCACGAAACTGATGCTACGGACGGCGCAGCCAGCGGGGCGCTCGGTGAGCAAACCCCGGAAAAACCTGACGACGATGTCACGGTGACCCGCAAGGTCACCTCCCCTGGCCGGTTCCTCCTTGCAACCAGGTGGCGAGCACCCCGCACGGTGGCGAGGCCGCCGGTCACCCAGCTCGGGTGACCGGCGCGCGGGGCCCAACGGTTCCTTCGGCCTTCTCCCTACGACGGCCAGCCGATCGTCTGAGCCGGATAGGCGTTGGTGTTGAGGAGATTGCCGATCATGGTGTCAGGCTCGTAGAAGCCCAGAAGCTTGGTGAGCACGGCCCATCCGGCGTCGACGTCGCCCTCCGAGTAACTGCTCTGGTACGACAGCGTGCCGCTCGTCCCGGTGCCCGTCCTGGTGGCGATGATGCCCGCCGCCACCCAGTACGACAGCGCCCACATGGTGAGGGTCACGTTGTACCCGGGAGCGGTCACGAAGAGGCCGCCTCCGGCGTGGAACAGGTTGTCGAACTGCCAGTACCGCCCGTACGGGTCGCACACTCCCGTCTCGGGCGTGAGGCCGAGGCGGTGAGTGCCCATGATGTGCCGGCTGGCCGGGACGTTCGAGAACGGCGTCTGGCTGACGACCGGAGTCAGCTCCTGGTCGACCTGCCCCGGCAACGCCGCCGGAAGGGTCGTCTCGATCGTGGCCGCGAACAGGGGGTGGATGGTCGGGTACGGGGTTCCCGGCGCTCCCACGGCATCGAGGACCGCCGTCATCAGCGGGGCGTAATAGGCGGCGGCGGCGATCTCGTACGGGTGGTTCTGGTACGTGATGCGGGGAACGGGTTGCCCGTAGACGTCGACGACGGCCGGGTCGAGGTCGACGACATTGGTCGCCTGGGGCATGTCCTCGCCTTGCAGGGTCATGGCGAGCAGGCGCTTGTTGAACGGACCGAGGTCCATGTACGTCTTCAGCGCCGTGCCGTTGATGAAGGCGGCCACCTCGGTCGCCGCCTGGATGGGGTTCAGGTTGCCGCCGAGCTCGACGATGCCGGCTCGGGGAACGAGGGGGTCGAAGTTGGCGGTGCCCGGACCCGAGCCCACGAACTCGTCGAGCGTGTGCGTGGACGTACGGCCCCGGAAGGAGTGGATCTCCTGGTCCATGATGGCGAGGGCATTGGTCTGGAGATGGAACATGAGGTTCTGTCCCATCATCCCGCTGGGCTCGAGCTGCGCACCGGTGATCCCGCTCAGGATCGACAGTCGGGTGGCCTCGATGGGCGTGTTGGCCAGGACCACGACATCGGCCGGCAGCGTGGTGAGGGCTCCGGTGGTGGTGTCCATGTACTGGACCCCGGTCGCCGTGTACCCGCCGCCGGACTGGGCCTGGTACTGCACGCCGATCACGTTGGCATTGGTGATCAGTGTGGCCGGGACCGCCCCGGGGAAGGTGGGGAAGAGGGCGTCGAAGACTTGCCAGACCCCTCCACTCTTGGAGTTGGTCGGACACCCGAAGTCGAGGCAATGGGCGCAGTCCACGCACGCCGGCCGTCCCCGGTAGGGCCGCGACACGATCGAGGTGGGCACCGCCGCCGTGGCAAAGCCGAGGGTCTTCGACGCGTAGTAGCCGAGAAGGCTGTTGAGCTGCCCCACTCCCGGCGGCATGGGGAAGGGCGTCGAGCGTGGGGACTCGGCCACGTTCGGGTTGGAGATCGGGCCGCCGGGCTTGCCGCTGGCCGGCCCCTGGACCCCGACGATCTCCTCTGACACGGCGTAGAAGGCCTCGAGGTGCCGGTACTGCACGGGCCAGTCGGAGTAGTTGGTGTCGGGAATGGCCGGCTCGGACGGGCTCGTGCCGGCCGCCTGGGCGAAGGCGCTGTTGGCCACGAAGTCGATCTCCCGAAAGCGCCGGCACTTGGCGTCGTAGTGGTTCGTCCCTCCTCCGACCGTGGTGGGCAGGGTGTTCACGTCGCCCACGAACTCCCGGTCGTCGGTGGCGCCGGTGACCCGGAAACTCCGCGGCTCGAGAAGCGTGTCCTGGCCGATGGGCGGGATGCGGGCCTCGTAGGCGACCTCGTCGTTGGCGAAGGAGTTGGTCACCGCCGCAGGGCTGGGTGCAGACGGGTTCACGTTCGAGAAGTCGTAGTAGTTCTCGCCCTTCTCGAGGATGGTCACGGCGTAGCCGGCCTTGGCCAGGAGACGGGCGACCGTGCCCCCGGAAGCCCCACTGCCCACCACGACAGCTCTAGGAGCCATCTCCGCTCAACCTCCGAACTGCGTCACGGTGAACCCCGCCGCCTCGAGGGCCTGGATGAGCGTCTCGAAGGCGGAGATGGCCTCCTGGGTGAGGTCCGAGCCCGGAGCCGGGTACGAAACGGGCCGGTACTCGACGTAGGCGCCCACGGGGGTGTACGCCCCAGGGGGGCTGGTCGTGCCGGGCGGGAACCCGAAGCCGGTGTTGGTGTAGACGTTCTCCGGCTCCGCCGGGCTGTTCTGGTTCAGAGACTCGTCGTAGATGCTGTTGCCGAGCGGCTGGGTATCTCCGTCCCAACCGATCGACGCCCACGTGACCTGACCGCCTTCGACCTCGTCGGAACGCCCGGCGTACTCCGGCAGCCCGTAAGAACCCTGGATGGCGTGGAGCACCATCACCGGTGCCAACGCCGTGACCGCCGCCGGAGGTATGGGGCTCGGCAGGGGAGACGGCAGCTCGGGAAGCCCGTTCGACGACGCCGCGTCGACGGCGGGATTCGTGGCCAGGAGCACCATCACCTCCTGCTCGAGCGGGTCGGCGCTGGCGAACGTCGTGCCGAAGTTCTGTTCGGACCACTGGTCGAAGGCGGGAAGCCCCTGGAGGTACAGCTGGCGCAGGTTCTGTGCTCCCGGGATGGTCGGAGGGCTGCCCGTCGGCCCCGCAGTCGACGTGACCTGGGACGCCCACGTCGAGGACATGAAGCTCATCCAGGCCGGCGCCTGCGTCGGTTCGCCGTAGATGCGGGCGTACCACGCCACCGCTTGAGCGGGGGAGAGGCCCAGGAAATGGAGGACCTTGACCTGATTGCCGCTCAACGTCTCGAAGTTGTCGGGCGCGGCTGCACCCGGTCCGCCCATCTCGTTGCCGAAGGGCCAACGGCCGCTGAAGCGCCCATGGAGGAAGACCGGGTTCGTGTCGACCAGGCCCGACGAGAGCAGGCCCGGGTCGAAGGCCGACATGAACATGTCGATGTAGTTGACGGCCCCGGCTTCGTTGGCCCCCGGGCCGAAAGCGTCGGAAGGCACCATCTGGGCACAGACGGCGGCGGCCGTTGCCCAGAGGTCGTACGCCGTCGTCGAACCACTCGGGGTATAGCTCCGGTCGAGGAAGAACGGCCCACCGGGAAGGGGCGCCAGGGTGGCGCCCGAGGCGGCCAAGCTGCCCACGAGTGACGAGACTCCGGTGGCCGCCCGGGAGAGGGGGAGCGCTGCTGCGGCTCCAGCCGCTCCTGCTGCTACCGCCGCTTGGAGGAACGCCCGCCGGGAGAGCGAGAAGCGCGGGGACTCGCCACTCGACGCCACTGTGCACGCCCTCCCTTCGCGCTTGCCCCCCGCTTGGTCGGGGAACGCCCCAGAGTCGGGGACCTTGCGCCTGAAACTGACGCCGGCGTCAGGTCGGGGGAGCGGGAGGCCCGGGGCCCGGGCCCGGGGGCGGAGCCCCGTGGCCCGCAGCTGCCGGAGCGTGCCTGAGGCCCCACCGTCGTCGCACCACTACAGCCAAGGTCCCAGCCGCTCCGAGGCCCACCAGGATGGGCAGGAGGAGCCACCACGCAGAGCCGTTCGCCGAGCCCGCGGTGCGCCTGCCGGCGCCCAGCGCGCTGGCGTGGGCTTTCGAGGACGCCTTGGCGGCAGTGGTGGTGGTCGAGCTCGAAGTGGATGTCGTCGTCGCTGCGGTCGTCCCGGGCGATCCCTCGCTGGTTGCCGCCGCGCTGTGGGGAGCGTCGGGGCGGGTCGTCGTGGTCGACGCTGCCCCTGCGGCACGGGAGGCGCCGGCGACGCTCTGCATGGCGGCGGCGGCGTCGATGAGCCCCGAGCAGTCCGACCCGCACGACACGTTGTGATCGGCGGTACTGAGCAACGTCTGGACGGCCTGGGTCTGGGTGAGCCCCCGACCGAGGAGCAGTGCCAACGTTCCCGTGACGAAAGGCGTGGCCATGGAGGTCCCTTCGTCGGTGGCGTAACAACTGGTGGCGTTGGCGCTGGTCCAGTACGTCGACAGGATCTCGTACCCGTCGTACTGTCCGCATGTCGGCGTGCTGGGGCCGTTGGGATCGTCACCACCCGGGGCGGCGACCCCCCACTCGGCCTCGTTCACGTTGTTCGAGTACGACGCCACCTGGTCTTCTTCGCCGTTGGTCGGCGATCCCGTGGCCGCCACCACCACGGCCGGGATGCCCGAGTAGTCCTCGTCGCCGAGCCCGGCAAGGCCATCGCTGTTGTTGCCTCCCGCCACCACAGGGATGGCGCCGGCATTCCAGGCTGCCTGCAAGGCGGAAGCCAAGGGATTGCCCTCGAGCTGGGTGGGATCGATCAAACCCGCAATGGAGGACTCGGCCAAGCTCAAGTTGATGACCCGCGCCCCGTGGGCCACCACCCAGCTGATGCCACTCTCGACATCGGAGATCTCGCCGGACCCGTCACAGTCGAGCACCTTGGCCACGACGAGAGAAGCCCCGGGAGCGACGCCCGACACCCCGACTCGTCCGGATGCGGCGGCGATGCCCGCCACGTGCGTCCCGTGCCCGTTGTCGTCTTCCCCGTTCGGATCCGTCTGTTCGGTGTTGCAACCACTGCTCGGATCACTCAGGATCGTCGTCCCGGCGACGACCTTGCCCGTCAGGTCCTCCTGCGAGGTGTCCACTCCGGTGTCGACGATGCCGATGGTCACACCGCTGCCCGTCCCGTACTGCCAGGCGGTCGGCGCTCCGATGACGTTCAGTCCCCACTGGTCGGCGGAATACTGAGCCGCCCCCGCCTGGGTCGACCCGAGACCGAAGGCCAACCCGGCGTTGACCACCAACCCGGCCACCAGCGCCCGAGTCAGCACGGAGCGGACCACTCCCTGGCCTTGCCCCCTCGCCGTCATGGTCAGGGCCCTCCAGGTCCCGCCGCTGTCGCTACCCACTTGCGAATGCGCCCTACCTGAACAACGCCGCCGGGGCGCGTGCCTTGTCCGCCGCCTGCGGCCAGGCCCGGGACAGGGTACCGGCGAGGCCCATCCGGCAGGCGGCGCCCCGCCCGGGATCGGCCCTGGGAGATACGAACATGTGTTCGCTATACTCGCCGTGTGCCTTCTGCAAACGGCCGCGACCAGGGCTTTCGGTGGCGGCGGGCCGATGACGACGGGGGCCAGCCGAGCCTGTTCAGCGACGAGGAGCTCTTCGATCGCCATGTCGGGATCGGGGAGTACCGGGGCCTCGAGTTCCTGCACGTCAACGCCAAGCGGATCATCAACCCGGTCCCACCCCAGTCGCGCATGGGGTTCCGATACACGATCAACGCCTACAGAGGTTGCAGCCATGCGTGCAGCTACTGCTTCGCCCGCCCCACCCACGACTACCTCGGCCTCGGCATCGGTGAGGACTTCGAGCGCAAGCTCGTGGTGAAGATCAACGCCGTAGAGAAGCTCAAAGCGGAGCTGCGCTCGCCCAAATGGGAAGGCGACCTCATCGCCATGGGCACGAACACCGATCCCTACCAGCGAGCCGAGGGCAAGTACCACCTCACCCGCGGCATCGTCCAAGCGCTGGGCGACGCACGTAATCCCTTCTCGATCCTCACCAAGGGAACCCTCATCCTGCGCGACCTCGACGTCCTCACCGCCGCGGCACAGCGCACCGACGTGCGCTGTGCGTTCTCCATCGGCACTCTCGACGAGGCCGTCTGGAGGGCGACGGAGCCAGGCACGCCGCATCCCCGCCGCCGGGTCGAGGCGGTCCGCCGGCTCAACGTCGCCGGGATCCCCACCGGCGTGCTCGTCGCACCCATCATCCCCGGGTGGTCCGACCGGGTAGAGCAGCTCGAGGAGGTCACCGAGGCCTGCCTGGACGCGGGCGCCACCTCGGTCACGCCCATCGCCCTGCACCTTCGGCCCGGGGTGAAGGAGCACTTCCTCGCTTTCGTCGACCGGTGCAACCCCGACCTGGGGGCCGGCCTCCGCGCCCGGTACGGCGGGCGTGCCTATCTCCTACGCGACGACCAGAAGGCGGTCACGGCGCCGGTGCACGAGGTGCTCCGCCGGCGCTGACGGGTCCGTCGACGCTGCTTCCGAGCCCGGTGTGCCGTTCTGCCAACATGGCCGGATGCCCGGTGGCGATCACGAGACTTGGGTCGTCGACCTCGACGGTGTGATCTGGCTGGCGGAGCAGCCCATCGCCGGTTCGGCTCAGGCCGTCGACCGGTTGCGCCGAGCCGGCATCCGGGTGCTGTTCGCCACCAACAACGCGTCGCCCACGGTGGCCGAGCTCCAGGAGCGCCTGGCCAAGGCGGAGATCTCGGTCGAGCCTGACGACCTGGTGACCTCGGCCCAGGCGGCGGCATCGATGCTCAGTCCGGGAACCTCCGCCTTCCCGTGCGCCGACGAGGGCGTCATCGAGGCACTCGGGAACCGGGGGGTCGAGGTCGTGGACCACGGTCCGGCGGACGCGGTCGTCGTCGGGTGGACACAGCGCTTCGATTTCGACCTCATGGCCGAGGCCGCCGGGCTCGTCCGTCGAGGGGCACGCTTCATCGGCACGAACGAAGACCCCACCCATCCCACGCCGCGGGGTCTGCTCCCCGGATCGGGTGCGTTGCTGGCCGCCGTGGCCACGGCGGCCCAGGCGACGCCCCAGGTGGCGGGCAAGCCGCACGAGCCGATGGTGGCGCTGCTGCGAGCGAGGGCCCCCGGTGCGGCACTGATCGTGGGGGACCGGCCCTCCACCGACGGTGCGCTCGCTCGCCGCATCGGCCTCCCTTTCGCGCTGGTGCGGTCGGGGGTGACGAGTGACGGCCGTGAGCCCATGACCGTGGAGCCCGACGAAGAAGCACCTGACCTGGCTGCGCTGGTGGAACGGCATCTGTCGTAGCAGCTGGTCGCCCTTGCCCCTCAGAAGGTCCCGTCCTAGCGTGACCCCATGCCACAGAACGACGGACTCAGGCGGTATTTCGAGGCGGCCATGGCGCTCTCCCAGATCACCCGGTCACGCGCCGAAGAGGTCGTCCGTGACCTGATCCGCACGGGAGAGGTCGAGAGCGGCCAGGCCCGGGACTGGGTCGAGGATCTGGTGCGCTCGAGCAGGCAGCGTTCCGACGCCTTCGTGTCCACCGTGCGCAGCGAGGTACGCCGCCAACTCGGAGACCTCGGGTTCCGCGACGTCAACGACCTCGCCCACCGGGTGTCCGACATCCTCGACAAGGCCGAGAGCGCGGCGCGCCGGGCCACGGGCTCGTCGCACCACAACGGCAGCCGCGGTCCGGCAAGGTCGACAGCGCGAGCCCGGGCCACCGTCAAGAAGACGGCCAAGAAGACGACGGGGACCGCCAAGAAGGCAGCCAAGAAGTCGACGGCGAAGAAGGCCGCGGCCAAGAAGACCACCGGGACCGCCAAGAAGGCAGCCAAGAAGACCACCAAGAGAACGGCCAAGCGGACAGTCAAGAAGACGACGGGAGCCGTAAAGAAGGCGGCCAAGCGGACCACGGCGGTGAAGAAGAGCGCCGTCCGTCGGCGCAGCTGACCGACCCGTGGTACGCCGCCGGCTCGACGCCGAGCTGGTGCGGCGAGGATTGGCTGCATCCCGTCACGAGGCGCGCACGCTCGTCGAAGGCGGTGCCGTATTGGTGGCGGGGGCTCTCGCCGCAAAGGCCGACAGGCTCGTCGCCGCCGAGGATCCGGTCGTGGTGCGCTCCGCGGGCAGACGCTTCGTCTCCCGGGGCGGTGACAAGCTCGACGCCGCCCTGGCGCGCTTCGCGGTGGGAGTGGTCGGACGTCGTTGCCTCGATGCCGGCGCCTCCACCGGGGGATTCACGGATTGCCTGCTGCAGAACGGCGCCGGAACCGTGCTGGCCGTCGACGTCGGCTACGGGCAGCTCGATCCTCGCCTTCGCCACGACCCCCGGGTGACGGTGGCCGAGCGAACCAACGTCCGGTACGTGCGGGCACCCGATGTGGGAGGTCCGTTCGACGTCGTCGTGGCCGACCTGTCGTTCATCTCGCTTCGCACCGTGGTCCCGGTCCTGGCCGGAGAGCTCGCCGGTCAGGGGGCGGACACGGTCCTGCTGGTCAAGCCGCAGTTCGAGGCGGGACGAGAGCACGCAGCCCGCGGGCGAGGGGTGATCCGCGACCGGAGCCTTCGTCGCCGGAGCCTCGCCGACGTGGCGTCCGCCTTGGAGGAGACGGGAGCGACCATCATGGGGTGCATGGCCTCGCCCCTCCTCGGCCCGGCCGGGAACGCCGAGTTCCTCCTCCACGCCCGCGCCCACACCACCGGGGGCTGGGCGGGTGACGGTCCTGGTCTCGACGCCATGATCGACGCTGCCGTCGCCGAGGCACCGGGCTGAGCGCCGTGGCCCGGGTCGCCTTCGTCGTCCACCCCGAACGCGCTGAGGCTGCCGAGGCAGCCGCTGCAGCCGAGAAATGGCTGACCGAGCGCGGCCACGACGTGATCGAGGTACCCCCGTCCGAGCTCGAGGAGGTGGTGGCGACCCCACCGCGCTCCCTCGTCACCTCCGCCGACGTGGACCTCGCCGTCAGCCTCGGTGGCGACGGCACCATGCTGCGGACCGTCGCCGTGGCGTCGGCCAAGGGCGTCCCCGTCCTCGGCGTCAACCTGGGGCGTCTCGGTTATCTCACCGAGGTGGAGCCCTCAGGCCTGGAGCGGGCCCTCGAGCGCTTCCTCGCCGGCGAGTACACCCTCGAGGAGCGCATGACCCTCGAAGTGTCGATCGAGCGTCACGGCCGGGAGGCGATCGAGTTCCCCGCCCTCAACGAGGCCGTGGTGGAGAAGACCGTCCCTGGCCACACCGTGCGGGTGGAGCTGTGCGTGGCGGGCCGTCCCTTCGTCACCTACGCCGCTGACGGTGTGCTGGTGGCCACCCCCACCGGGTCGACGGCGTACAACCTCTCTGCCCGCGGTCCGTTGCTGAGCCCGCTTCTCCGGGCCATGGTGGTCACACCGGTCTCTCCGCACATGCTCTTCGACCGCCCTCTCGTGCTCGAGCCGGCAGAGTGGATCCGCCTCGAGGTGCTCGAGCCGCGCTCGGCGGTGGTCGTGGTCGACGGCCAGACGGTGTGCGGGCTCGAGCCCGGCGATTTCGTGTGCTGCCGGGAGGGTCCGCTTCCCGCCAGGCTCGTCACCTTCGGCGAGCGCGACTTCCACGCCATCCTGCGGGCCCGGTTCGGCCTCGCTGACCGCTGACCGACCCGGGATCGACTGATCGTGCTCGTCGAGCTCCACGTTCGAGACCTCGGGGTCATCGAGGAGGCGAGCGTGGAGCTCGGGCCGGGGATGACGGCGCTCACGGGCGAGACCGGCGCCGGCAAGACCCTCATCGTCGAGGCCCTCGAACTGCTCCTCGGCGGGCGAGGCGATCCCAGCCTCGTGCGCCGGGGCGCCGCCGAGGCGTTGGTGGAGGGGCGGTTCCTCTCCGAGCCCTCCGAGGAGCTGATCGTCGCCCGCACCGTCCCCGCCGGTGGGCGGTCGCGCGCCTGGGTCGACGGGCGCATGGCACCGGTGTCGGCCCTCGGCGAGGCAGGGCGTACGGTCGACCTCCACGGCCAGCACGCCCACCAGTCCCTCCTCGCGCCCTCGTCCCAGCGCCGGGCGCTCGACGTCTTCGGAAACGTGGACACCGGGAGGCTGGAGCACCTCCTCGACGAACAGCGGCGCCTGGGCGCCGAGCTGGAGGGTCTGGGTGGGGACGCCCGGGCCAGGGCCAGAGAAGTCGACCTCCTGCGCCACCAACTGGCCGAGATCGACTCCGCTTCCCTGTCCGACCCGGACGAGGACGCCGCGCTGGAGGTGGAGGAGGAGCGCCTGGCCGACGCGGCCCGCTACCGGGAGGTCGCCGCCGGCGCCTTGGGCTTGCTCGACGGCGACGAGAGCGCCGCCGAGGGCTCGGGCGCGACCGACCACCTCGGGCAGGCTGCCGCCCTCGTCTCGGGCCGACGGGCCCTGGACGGCCTGGCGTCGCGTCTGCGGGCACTGCAGGCAGAAACCGCCGACGTCGCCTCGGAGCTGCGCGGCGTGCTCCGGGAATGGGACGACGATCCCGAGCGCTCGGCCGACGTCCGGGCCCGCCGCCAACTGCTGCGGGACCTGAGCCGGAAGTACGGGGAAGGCGTCCAAGGCGTCCTCGACTACGCCGCCCAGGCGCGGGCTGAGCTCGGGGCGCTCGAGTCTGCCGAGCAGCACGCGGCCCGTCTGACCGCCGAGCTCGACGCCCTCGCCTCGGAGGTCACCGCCGAGCGCGCCGTGGTGGGGGCGGCGCGCCGTCGCGCTGCACCTGACCTCGCTGTCGCCGTCGAGGCGCACCTTCGGAACCTGGCCATGCCCGGCGCCCGCCTCGAAGTGCGAGTGGGCGACGAGGACCCCGGCGACGAGGTGACGCTCCTTCTCGGGGCCAACCCGGGTGAGCCGACGCTCTCCCTGCACAAGGTGGCCTCGGGAGGAGAGCTGGCCCGGGCCATGCTGGCCTTGCGTCTCGTGCTCACGGAGGGGCCACCCACCATGGTGTTCGACGAGGTCGATGCCGGGGTCGGGGGCGAGGCGGCGCTGTCCGTGGGCCGGGCGTTGGCGGAGCTGGCTCGCGGCCATCAGGTCCTCGTCGTCACCCACCTGGCCCAAGTGGCGGCCTTCGCCGACCACCAGTTCGTGGTGCGCAAGGAGGAACGCGGCGGTCGGACACTGGCTTCGGTCTCGGCGGTCACCGGAGAGGATCGCATCGTGGAACTGGCCCGAATGCTGTCGGGCCAACCCGGGTCGGCCACCGCTCATCGGCATGCCGAGGAGCTGTTGGCATCCGCGGGACGCTCCGTGCTCCGCCGGTAGTGTCGAGGCGTGGTGTACCGTCGAGCGATGCCCGGAGGGTGCCGGACGTGACGAAGTTCGTGTTCGTCACGGGCGGAGTCTCCTCTTCGTTGGGCAAGGGTCTCACCGCTTCCTCCCTCGGGCGTCTGCTCAAGTGCCGCGGGCTGCGGGTCACCATGATCAAACTCGACCCGTACATCAACGTCGACCCCGGCACCATGAACCCCTTCGAGCACGGTGAGGTGTTCGTCACCGAGGACGGAGGGGAGACCGACCTCGATCTCGGGCACTACGAGCGCTTCATCGACGAGAACCTGACCCGCAAGTCGAACGCCACCACTGGCTCCATCTACCGCGAGGTGATCCGTAAGGAGCGGGTGGGGGAGTACCTGGGCAAGACCGTCCAGGTCATCCCGCACGTCACGGACGAGATCAAGGAGCGGATCCGCCGGGTCGCCTCCGACGACGTCGACGTCGTCATCGTGGAGATCGGGGGCACCGTCGGCGACATCGAGATCGTCCCCTTCCTCGAGGCCGTGCGTCAGTTCCGCCACGACGTGGGCCGCGACAACGTCTGTTACGTGCACCTCACCCTGGTGCCCTACCTGGCGCCGTCGGGGGAGCAGAAGACAAAGCCCACCCAGCATTCGGTGACCGAGCTGCGGGGTCGAGGCATCCAGCCAGACGTCATCGTGTGCCGCTCGGACCAGCCCATCTCCGACGGGCTCAAGCGCAAGATCTCCCTCCTCTGCGACGTACCCGTCGAGGGTGTGATCTCCGCCGTGGACGCCCCGAGCATCTACGAGATCCCGCTCGTGCTCCACGAGGAGGGGCTCGACCGGATCGTGTGCAAGATGCTCACCATCGACGAGGACGTGCACCCCATCGACCTCTCCAATTGGGAGCGGGTGGTGTCCCAGGTGACGTCCTCGGACCGGCTCGTGCGCATCGGCGTCGTGGGCAAGTACATCAACCTGCCCGACGCCTATCTGTCCGTCGTCGAGGCGTTGCGCCACGCCGGCTTCCACCACGCCGCCAAGGTCGGGATCGATTGGATCCAGGCCGAGGAGGTCCCCGATCTCCTGCGCACCGACCGCCTGCAGCTTCTCGACGGCATCGTCATCCCCGGCGGCTTCGGCGAGCGGGGGATCGAGGGGAAGGTGACGGCAGCTCGATTCGCCCGGGACCACGCCGTGCCGTGCTTGGGGCTGTGCCTGGGGCTCCAGGTGATGGTCATCGACGCGGCGCGGCACCTGGCCGGTCTCGACGGAGCCAACTCCCGGGAGTTCGACACCCTCACCCCCTACCCGGTGATCGACCTCATGGACGACCAGCAGAGCGTGGTGGACAAGGGCGGGACGATGCGCCTGGGGGCCTACGTGGCCCGGTTGGAGCCGGGATCGGTCGTGGCATCGGCCTACGGTGCCGAGGTGGTGTCGGAGCGCCACCGTCACCGTTACGAGGTGAACAACCGCTTCCGCCAGCGCCTCGAGCAGGGTGGCCTGGTGTGCTCGGGCGAGTCTCCCGACGGCCGGCTGGTGGAGTTCGTGGAGCTTCCCGGGCACCCCTACTGGGTGGGGACTCAGGCACACCCCGAGTTCAAGAGCCGTCCCGACCGGCCCCATCCGCTGTTTCGCGAACTGGTTGCCGCCGCCCTGGTCCGGGCCGAGGGACGCCTGCCCCGACTGCTCGACATCGACGCAGACGTCGGTGCCGCCTGACGAGCCGCCTGCCGAGCACGGCCAGGGCTTCGCCCATCTCGGCGACGAGGAGCGCTTCGTTGGATGGCGGATCTCCGTCGTGGAAGGCGCCTTCCGCGCTCCCGACGGTGGCGCCTTCCATCGAGACGTCGTGCGTCACCCCGGGGCGGTGGCAGTGGTGGCCGTGACCGACCAGCGCAGGGCCGTGATGGTGCGCCAGTACCGCGGCTCGCTCGACCGGTGGCTGCTCGAGATCCCGGCCGGCACCCGCGACGTCGAGGGCGAGCCCCCGGAGCGCACCGCGTTGCGAGAGCTGGAGGAAGAGGCCGGGGTGCGCGCCGGTTCCATCGTGCACCTGGCATCCGTCGCCAACACCCCCGGGTTCTGCGACGAGCTCACCGAGCTGTACCTGGCGACGGACCTGTCACCGTCGACGCCGGCACGGCACGGCCCCGAAGAGGAATGGATCGAGGTGGTCGAGGTCGACCTGGCCGAGGTGGACGCCATGGTGGCCGACGGCCGACTGGTCGACGCCCAGAGCATCCTCGGCCTCCTCCTCGCCCGCGCCCACCTCGGAGCCGGCGCCCCCGGGCGCTGCTGACGGGCCGATGGCCAGGGCGGGCGGTGTCCGGCCGGCGCTGGGCCGCAGCGCCGAGGAGTACCTGAGCTGGCTGGCCGTGGAGCAGGGCCGGGCTCGCAACACGCTCGCCGCCTACCGCCGCGACCTCGTCTCCTACGAGCGGTTCCTGGCCGAGCGGGGGCGCAGCGTGGAGGACGCCGATCTGGGGGCGGTCGAGGAGCACCTGGCCGGGTTGCGCCGGGCCGGGGCCGGGCCGGCCACCGTCGCCCGGGCCCTGTCCGCTGTTCGGGGCCTGCACCGCTTCTGCCTGGACGAAGGGTTGGCCACGAGGGACCCCACCGCCGAGCTGGCCGCCCCGCCTCTGCCCCGGCGCCTGCCCAAGGCCCTCTCCGAGTCGGAGGTGACCGCCCTGGTGGAGTCGGCTGGTGGCGACGACCCGGTGTCCCGGCGAGACCGCGCCGTGCTCGAGGTGCTCTACGGCACCGGGGTGCGGGTCTCGGAGTTGTCCGGGCTGAGCCTCGGCGACCTCGGCTCGGAGACGGGCCTGGTCAGGGTGCTCGGCAAGGGCAGCAAGGAGCGGCTGGTGCCCATCGGCCGTCACGCCGACGCCGCGTTGGCGCGATGGCTGGCCCCCGGCGGGCGGGAGGTCCTGGCCCCCGCGAAGTGGGCCCGGAGAGGCGATGCGGAAGCGGTCTTCTTGAACCGCCGGGGCGGGCGGCTCAGCCGGCAGGGTGTGTGGTTGGTGTTGAAGGGCCGGGCCCGCTCGGTGGGTCTCGAGGACCGGGTGCATCCCCACGTGCTGCGCCACAGCTGCGCCACCCACATGCTGGCCCGCGGCGCCGATATCCGGGTGGTGCAGGAGCTTCTCGGCCACGTGTCGATCGCCACCACCCAGGGCTACACCCGGGTGGGTACGGACCACCTGCGCAGGGCATATGAGGCCGCGCATCCGCGCGCCGCAGCGGCACCGGAGCAGTAATCTCGACCTGTGGCGAACGACGCGCCGACCGTTGATTTCCGCGCCCTGCTGGAGGAGGAGAAGCGGAACCTCCAGGCCAAGCTCGACGAGCTGGGCCTGGGCGGCTCGGCCCTGTCCTACGACTCCAACTTCGCTGACTCCAGTCAGGTGACCGCGGAGCGTGGCGAGGTGGAGGCGCTCGGGGCGAAGCTGCGCGACACCCTCCAGGAGGTCGAGGACGCCTTGGACAAGTTGGCCGAGGGCCGCTACGGCATGTGCGAGAACTGCGGGCAGCCCATCGACCCCGTGCGGCTCGAGGCCATGCCGGCCACGCGCTACTGCATCAACTGCGCCTCGAAGCACTGAGCCGAGCAATCCGCCCGGCTCGGCCAGTCACGCTCGTCACGTCCGTGCCACCGGGCTCAGAGAAATGAGCGGGACGTGGAGCCCGCCGCCGGGCGGGCCACGCCGGCGCCCGGGCGGATCGCGCAACACCACGATCATCGTGGCCGTCGTCGCCGCCGTGGTGGTGCTCCTGCTCGTGCACAACCACCGCATCTCGCGCTTCACCATCGTCTATTTCTGCGTCCTCATCCCGTCGATCATCCTGCACGAGATCTCCCACGGATGGGTGGCCAACGCCTTGGGCGACGACACGGCCAAGCGGGCCGGACGCCTCACCCTCAATCCGATCGCCCACATCGACCCGCTCGGATCCGTGATCGTGCCCGCCCTGCTCGTGCTCACCAGCAACGTGGCCTTCGGCTGGGCCAAGCCGGTCCCGGTCAACGTGTCGCGCCTTCGCCATCCCCGCAACGGGAGCGTCGTCGTGGCGCTGGCCGGGCCGTTCACCAACGGCGTGCTCTTCGCCTTCTGCGCCCTGGTCTTCCGCTATTCATCGGCGCACGCGCTGTACCTCCCACCGACGCTGAGCACGTTCCCACTCGGGTACCAGCTCCTCTTCGCCGGGGGGCTGGCCAACATCACCATCGGGGTGTTCAACCTGATCCCGCTCCCGCCGCTCGACGGGTCGGCAATCGTGGAGCGCTTCGTGCCCGACCGCCACCTGCGTGCGTACTACCGCATCCGCCCGTACGGGATGCTCATCGTCTTCATCTTCGCCATCTTCGTGTTGCAGAGCTCGTCGGTCGGGACGCACCTGTTCAGCTGGGAGCTGCACGCCTGGGACCACGTGGCCGACACCAACTACCTCTAGGCCTGACCTGTAGGTCGCGGGCGCCGGTACAGCCGGCCAAGGTGGCTCAGCGGGCGAAGCCGCCGGCCGGGGGGAGCAGGCCCGCAGCGCGCATGGCCCGCTCCAGGGTGGGCCCGGCCACCGCCCGCGCCTTCTGCGCCCCGATGGCGAGCGCCTCGGTCACCTCACCGGGGTCCCGACGCAGGCGCTCGGCCCGCTCCCGGACGGGGGCGAGCATCTCGACCAGGGACTCGGACACCGCCTTCTTGAGCGACCCGTAGTCGCGGTAGCCGGCTGCGAGGGTTTCGGGCTTGTCGCCCGTGGCCGCAGCCAGCACCTCGAGAAGGTTGCTCACGCCTGGCTTCGTCGGCGGGTCGTAGCGCACCTCCGTCTCGGTGTCGGTGACCGCTTTGCGCACCTTGCGGTCGATCTCCTCGGGCGGATCGAGCATCAGGACGGTCCCGAGCGGTGAGCTGTCGGACTTGGACATCTTGCGCGTCGGCTCCTGGAGGTCCATGACCCGTGCGCCGTAGGCGGGGACCGCCGCCTCGGGGACGACGAAGGTCTGGCCGTAACGGTTGTTGAAACGAACGGCGGCGTCCCTGGTCAGCTCGAGGTGCTGGCGCTGGTCGTCGCCCACCGGCACCCGATCGGCGTCGTAGAGCAGCACGTCGGCGGCCATGAGCGCCGGGTAGGTGAGGAGCCCGGCGCGGACCGTCTCCTGCCCGCCCGCCTTGTCCTTGAACTGGGTCATGCGTCGCAGCTCGCCGTAGGTGATCGTGCACTCGATGATCCAGGCCAGCCGGGGGTGCTCGGGGACGTGGCTCTGGGCGAAGAGCGTGCAGCGGGCGGGGTCGAGTCCGGCGGCCAGCAGGCCGAGCGCCTGCTCGAAGGTGGACGGGGCCAACTCGGCGGGGTCGTACTCGACCGTCATGGCATGGAGGTCGGCGATGAAGAAAAAGGCGTCGTCGCGGTCCTGGTCGGACACCCAACTGCGAAAGGCGCCCAGGTAGTTGCCGAGATGGGGCACACCCGTGGACTGCACGCCCGACAAGACCCTGGCCATGAAGGGCCATGGTACGGCCTGGCACTCGACGTCCCGGGACCCGGGCATGCACGGGCGGAGAGGGCCCAGCAGGTAGCGTCGCACCGTGGCCGCGCACGTCCATACCCCGGTCTACGAAGGCCCCTTCGACGTGCTCCTCCAGCTCGTGTCGGAGCACAAGCTCGACGTCTACGACATCCCGCTCGCCCCTCTGGTGGACGCCTTCTTGGCCGACGTGGCTGGGCGCCAGCCCCTCGAGCTCGACCTCTGCAGCGAGTTCCTCGTGATCGCCGCCATCCTGGTGGAGCTCAAGTCGCGCGCCTTGCTGCCAGGTCCCGACGAGGTCGAGGACGACGAGGAGCTCTCCGCCTTCGAAGAGCGCGACCGCCTGCTCGCCCGGCTCTACGAGCTCCAGGCCTATGCCGCCGCCGCCGACGCCTTCGCGCTGCTCATCGAGCACGCCGCCCGCAGCCTCCCTCGCACCGTCGGTCTCGAAGAGCAGTTCCGCGACAGCGCTCCCGACCTGCTGGCCGGGCTGACGGCCGAGCGCCTGGCCGGCGCCTACCTCGTCGCCACTGCGTCGCAGGCGTCGCTGGCGCTCGACCTGTCCCACGTGACGGTGGAGGCGGTGACCGTCTCGGAGGCGGTGGCCGAGCTCGAGGCCCGGCTGCCCGACGACGGCACGGTCAACTTCCGCGACCTCACCGGTCACTGCACCACGCGCATGCAGGTCATCGTGCGCTTCCTGGCCCTGCTCGAGCTGTGCAAGCGAGGATGGGTGACCCTGGACCAGGGCGTCACCTTCGGCGACCTGGTGGTGACCTGGACCGGCGGTGCACCCGAGGAGCGCCGCCCCGCCGCCGTCTCGGGCGCCGTCGAGGAATATGACGGCTGACACCCCGGGGCTCCGGCTGTCGGAAGAGCAGCGGGCCATCGAGGCGGTGCTGCTCTCCGCCGTCGAGCCGGTTCCGCCCACGTTGCTGGCCGAGCTGCTCGAGATGCCGGTCGACCAGGTGACGGCCGCCTGCCTGGCCCTGGCCGACGAGTACGCCGCTCAAGGGCGCGGTTTCGTGCTCGCCTTCGTCGCCGGTGGGTGGCGCTTCCAGACGCATCCCGACATGGCGCCCTTCGTGGAGCGCTTCGCCATGGAGGGGGTCTCGCCGCGGCTGTCGTCCGCCGCCCTCGAGACGTTGGCCATCATCGCCTACAAGCAGCCCATCTCCCGTGCCCAGATCGCCGCCTTGCGGGGCGTCAACGTCGACGGCGTGGTGCGCCTGCTCCACCAGCGGGGCTACATCACGCCCGTGGGCCAGGCGCCCGGCCCCGGACAGCCCGTCCTCTACGGCACGACCCCGGCGTTCCTCGAGAAGCTCGGTCTGGGCTCGCTCATCGAGCTCCCCCCCGTGGAGGACCTGATCCCCGGTGCGGAGGTCATCGAGCGCCTGGACGAGCAGCTCCGGCCCGGGCCGGATGCCTGAGGAGGGCGAGCGGCTCCAGAAGGTCCTGGCCCGTGCCGGGTACGGAAGCCGTCGGGGGTGCGAGGTCCTCATCGCTGCCGGTCGGGTGACCGTGAACGGCGAGCGGGCCGACCTCGGCCGCCGGGTGTCGGTCGGGCGTGACCGGGTCGCCGTCGACGGGGCACCGGTGGCGGTGCTGCCCGGGCTCGTGCACTACCTGCTCAACAAGCCGGCCGGCGTGGTCACGACCGCGGACGACCCCGAAGGACGCCCGACCGTGGTGTCCCTGGTGCCGCGCCAGCCCCGGGTGTTCCCGGTGGGCCGACTCGACGTGGACACCGAGGGGCTTCTCATCCTCACCAACGACGGTGAGCTCGCCCAGCGGCTCACCCACCCCTCCTTCGGCGTCGACAAGGAGTACCTGGCCGAGGTGCAGGGCGCCCCGGGCCCCGGCGCACTGCGAGCGCTTCGCCAGGGGGTGGAGCTCGACGACGGCCTGACCGCCCCGGCCCACGTCGGGGTGGTGGGGCCCGGAGTGCTGCGGTTGGTCGTCCACGAAGGGCGCAACCGTCAGGTGCGACGCATGTGCGAGGCCGTCGGCCATCCGGTGCGGCGGCTGGTGCGAACCCGCATCGGCCCGGTCACGGACGTCGGGCTGGCTCCAGGCCGATGGCGTCCGCTCACGCCCGCCGAGGTGAGGGCCCTGGCAGTCGCCAGCGGGCCCGCACCCGCACCCGCGCCCGAGGCGGAGCGGGGCCGCCCACAGGGCCGTCACTAGGCTGATCCGGCTATGGACCGAGCCGTGCGGGCGCTGCGCGGCGCCACCACCGTGGACGCCGACACCCCGGAGCAGGTGACCGACCGGACGTGTGAGCTCCTGGCCGCCATGCTCGAGCGCAACGGGGTCGACCACGACGAGCTGGTGAGCGTCATCTTCACCGCCACCCGAGACGTCGTGTCCATGTTCCCCGCCACGGCGGCGCGCACGCTCGGGCTCGGCGACGTCCCGTTGCTGTGCGCAGCCGAGATCGATGTCCCGGGCGCCACCCCCCGCTGCATCCGCATCCTGGCCCACCTCACGACCGAGCGGAGCCGGAGCGACCTGCACCACGTCTATCTCCACGGCGCCCGAGGGCTGCGCGATGACCTCCCCGAGTGACCCTGAGCGGCCCCGGCGCGCCGCTGTGGTAGGCATCGGGCTGATCGGCGGGTCGCTCGGCCTCGCCCTGCGGGCCCGGGGCTGGCACGTGACCGGACGGGACGCCGACCCGGGCGCGGCCGAGGAGGCCAAGGCGGCCGGCGCCCTCGACGCCGTGGGAGAGGATCCCGAGGCGGAGATCACCTTCGTCGCCACCCCGGTGGGGGCGGTGGCCGAGGAGGTGGCTCGGGTCCTCGGCCAGCCCGGACTGCGTCCCGACGCCGCCGTGACCGACGTGGGCGGGGTGAAGGCGCCCGTGGTCGCAGCGCTGAACGACCCCCGCTTCGTGGGCGGGCACCCCATGGCCGGCTCGGAGCAGGTCGGGCTGCCCGCGGCCGATCCCGAGCTGTTCGTAGGCGCCACCTGGGTACTGACCCCCACCGCAGCCACCGACCCGGGCGCCTACGCCCGGGTCCAGGCCGCGGCCCGGTCGCTCGGCGCCGAGGTGCTCTCGCTCTCCCCCGAGCAGCACGACGACCTGGTGGCGGTGGTCTCGCACGTCCCCCACTTGACCGCGGCGACGCTCATGAACGTGGCCGACCGCCGAGCCGCAGAGCACGCCGCGTTGCTGAGGCTCGCCGCCGGGGGTTTTCGGGACATGACCCGCGTCGCCGCCGGGCACCCGGGCATCTGGCCCGACGTGTGCGCCGAGAACCGCCAGGCCATCGTGGCCGGCCTCGATGCCCTGGTCGAGGCGCTGAGCCAGGTGCGCGAACAGGTGGCGGCCGGGGACCGCACCGGGCTGCTCGCCGACCTGGTCCACGCCGCCGAGGCCCGCCGCTCGTTGCCCGCTCGGGCCGTGCGTCCCGAACGGCTGGTCGAGCTCCGGGTCCCGGTGCCGGACCGCCCGGGGGTGCTGGCCGAGATCACCACCACCGCCGGCGACCTGGGGGTGAACATCTCCGACCTCGAGATCGCCCACAGTGCCGAGGGACCTCGTGGTGTGCTCGTGCTGGTGGTGGACGCCGATGCCGCCGGGCGTCTGGGGGACGCGCTCGGCGCCCGGGGGTACCGGCTGACGGCGCGGCACCTGGAATGACCGACGTCCTCCACGTGAGCGGTGGTCGCCCCCTGCAGGGACACGTGCGCGTACCCGGGGACAAGTCGATCTCCCACCGCGCCCTGCTCCTGGCCGCTCTCGCTTCCGGGCGGTCCGTGGTGCGCGGCCTCTCGGACGGGGAGGACGTGGCCCGCACGGGCCGAGTCATCGAGGCGCTCGGGGCCGAGCACCGGGGCACGGAGATCCACGGCACCGGGGGCGCGCTGCGCCGACCGGCCGGCGCCCTCGAGTGCGGGAACTCGGGCACCACCATGCGCCTCGTGGCCGGCGTGGTCGCCTCACAGCCGTTCGGGGTCGAGCTCACCGGCGACATGTCGCTCTCCGCCCGGCCCATGGACCGGGTCGCCGAGCCGTTACGGGCCATGGGCGCGGTCGTCTCGGGCCGCGGGGAGCGCTGCCTCCCGCCCCTCGTCGTGGGCGGCGGCGCCCTCCGTGGCATCGACTACACCCCACCGGTGGCCAGCGCCCAGGTGAAGTCCTGCGTGCTCCTGGCCGGCCTCGGCGCCCATGGCACCACGGTCGTGCGCGAGCCCGTGCCCACCCGGCGCCACACCGAGGAGCTGCTGGCGCGTTGCGGCGCCAAGGTCGAGGAACAGGAGCTCGCCGGTGCCCACGTCGTGCGTCTCGAGCCCTCGACGCTCGAGGCGTTCGAGCTCGACATCCCCGGCGACCCGTCCCAGGCGGCGTTCTGGGTGGTGGCCGCCACCGTCGTCCCCGACAGCGACGTCGTGGTGGAGGGCGTCTACTGCGGCGCGGGGCGCCGCGGCTTTCTCGACGTGCTCGCCCGCATGGGGGCGCACGTGACCGAGGTGCCGTCGGGGAGCGCCCGGGACCTCGCCGACGTGCGCGACGTACACGTGCGGAGCGCCAGCCTTCACGCCACCGAGGTCGAGGCGGCAGAGGTCACCGGGCTCGACGAGGTGCCGGTGCTGGCCGTCGCCGCCGCCCTGGCTCGGGGCACGACCGTGCTGAAGGGCATGGGAGAGTTGCGCGTGAAGGAGTCGGACCGCTTCGCCGGGGTCATCGAGCTGGTGCGCGCCTTCGGCGGCAGCGCCGAGGCTGACGGCGACGACCTGGCCATCACCGGGGTGGGCGAGCTGCGCCCCGGGCAGCTCTCGTCCGGCGGCGACCACCGCATGGCGATGGCCGGGGCCGTGGCCGCCCTGGCCACCGGGGGAGGGGACTCGGCGATCGCGGGGTGGGCGGCGGTCGCCACCAGCTACCCCGGCTTCGAGGCCCACCTGCGGAGCTTGGCCGGCTTCGGCGCCTCCGAGGTCGGAGCGTGAGCCGCCGACCCGTCCGCACGGTGGCCATCGACGGCCCGGCCGGGGCGGGGAAGTCGACCCTGGCCGGGGCGCTGGCCGAGCACCTGGGCCTCGAGCGCCTCGACACGGGCGCCATGTACCGCTCGGTGGCCTGGGCGGCGCTGGAGCGGGGCGTCGACGTGACCGACACCGAGGCGGTGGCGGCCCTGGCTCGGGGCCTGCGCATCGAGCTGACCGACGAGCACGTCCTGGTCGACGGTGTCGACGTCACGGCAGGGATCCGGACCGGCGCCGTGGACGGGGCGGTGTCGGTGGTGGCGGCCAACCCCGACGTGCGGGCCGAGCTGGTGTCCCGCCAGCGCGCCTGGGTGGTGGGCCACGGTGGGGGCGTGGTGGAGGGACGCGACATCGGGACGGTGGTCCTGCCGGACGCCGACGTGAAGATCTACCTCACCGCTGTGCCCCACGAGCGCGCCCGGCGCCGGGCCAGCGAACGGGGACGGCACCAGCTGGCCGAGGTGGCCGCCGCCCTCGAACGCCGCGACCACCTCGACTCGTCGCGACAGGTGTCGCCCCTTCCCGACGCCGCCCAGGCGGCGGCCGACGCCATCGTGGTCGACTCCACCGACAAGCCGGCGCGCCAGGTCCTCGAGGAGGTGCTGGCGTGGTTGTGAGCCCCAGCCCCGACCCTGCCATGGACACGCTCTTCGACCGGGCCATGCCGGCGCCGCTGTACCGCACGCTGCGCGCCGTGGCCCGCGCCCTCACCCACCTCTACTGGCGCATCGACATCGAGGGCGCCGCCAACGTCCCGACCACGGGACCGGTCGTCATCGCCCCGGTCCACCGCAGCAACGTCGACTTCCTGGTCGCGGCGCAGGTCACCCGGCGCAAGGTGTTCTTCATGGCCAAGGACGGGTTGTGGCGCCACCGGTGGTTCGGGCGCTTCCTCGAGTCCGGTGGCGCCTTCCCCGTGCACCGTGACGGCGCAGATCGGCTGGCCATCGCCTGCTCCCAGGAGGTGCTCGAGCGCGGGGAGGCACTCATCCTCTTCCCCGAGGGCACCCGCCAGGCCGGGCCGGTGGTGCAGGAGCTGCTCGAGGGCGCGGCGTTCCTGGCCGCCCGCACCGGCGCCCCGATCGTCCCGGTCGGTATCGGCGGGACGTCCCGGGTCATGCCCAAGGGCTCGAAGATGGTGCGCCCCTCGAGGGTGAGCGTGGTGGTGGGCGCGCCCCTGGTGCCGCCGGCGCGCTCAGAGCGCGGCCGGGTACCGCGCCATCAGGTGCACGAGCTCACCGAGCAGCTGCGGGCCGAGATCCAGCGCCTCTACGACGCGGCTGAGGCTCTGGCCGCCGGTGAACGGCGCTCGCGCCACCAGGTCCGGCCCACCACCCCGGCGTAGCGCAGGGCGAACAGGGTGTTGCGCCCCTTCTTCGAGGTGCCCGACGCCCGGGGGTGCCAGACGGTGGGACGCTCGGCCAGGCGCCAGCCCCGGGAGGCGGCGCTGATGATGAGCTCCGCCGTCTGGTACTGGTCCTGTTCCAGGGTCACGTTCTCCAGCACCTCGATCCGAAGGGCCCGGAACCCGTTCGAGGTGTCGGTCAGGTGCTGGCCGGTCAAGGCGTTGACCACGGCCGAGAAGAACACGACGCCGGCACGGCGCACCCGGTCGCTCGTCTCGTCCACGCCGAGCCTGCGGCTGGCGATCACGAAGTCGGCCTCGTCGCGCAGCACCGGCTCGAGCAGGGCCGGGATCTCCCCGGGGTCGTTCTGCCCGTCGGCGTCGATGGTGACCACGTACCGGGCCCCGAGCTCGGCAGCCAGCGCGTACCCGAGGCGCAGGGCCACCCCGTGGCCCATGTTCACGGGGAGCACGGCGCAGTAGGCACCGGCACCGGCGGCGATCTCCTGCGTGCCGTCGTCCCCGCCGTCCACGACCACCAGGGTCGACACCTCGAGCCCATCCACTCGATCGGGCACGGCCTTGAGCACGGGCCCGATGTTCTCGGCCTCGAGGTACGAGGCGAAGAGCACGAGGACGGGGGCGAAGCGGACCTCACCGTGGCGGCGGCGGAAGTCCTGGCGTCCGAGGTCGGTCACCAGCTGCCGCACGTCGTTGCGGCGCTCCCGCTCCCGCTCGTCGCCCCGTCCCAGCGAGGCCAGGAGCCGGGAGCGGCCCATCACATCGACTTGGGGGCGCCGAACACCGAGCGCAGGCGGGCCTCGAAGTGCGACAACGGCTTGGTCGGGTAGTCGGGGTCGAAGCTCGTCTGGTCCCACTCGTCGGCGAACCGCTCGCCCAGGGAGAACCACGGCTCGCCCCGGTACTGCTCACGGGCGTTCCGGTCACCGCCGAAGTGGTGGTAGTAGTGCCGGCCCTGGAAGTCCTGATGCGTCCTGATGACGTGGTAGACGTCCTCGCCGACGTACGGCTTCAGGATCTCGGCCGCGATGCGGGGGTGGTTGGGCACCGAAACGAACTTGCCGATGTCGTGGCACAGGGAGGCCACCACCGTCTCGTCGTCGGCACCTGCCTCCTCGGCCCGGGTGGCCGTCTGCAGGGAGTGGGTGAGCTGGTCGACGGCGAACCCGTCGGTGATGGCCGACAGGCCCTGGAGCATGACGAGGACGGTGTCGGCCACCCGCTCCTTGTTGGAGAAGGTCTCGGTGCCGATCTTCGCCCACTGGTCGGCGGTCGACTGGTCCATGCGCCGGAAGGAGGTCACCTCGGTCATGGCGCCATTGTTTCAGCCGGCCAGGGC
>JASHUM010000064.1 GCA_030040015.1 Acidimicrobiales bacterium | reverse complement strand
GATGCCGAAGGCGTCGTCGACCACCTTCACCATGGGGACGAAGCAGTTGGTCGTGCACGAGGCGTTGGAGACGATCACGTGCCGGGCCGGGTCGAACTCCTGGTCGTTCACGCCCATGACGAAGGTGGCGTCGGCGTCGGGGGACGGGGCCGAGATCACCACCCGCTTGGCTCCCCCCTCGAGATGGGCGGCGGCGTCGGACCGGGAGGTGAAGAGCCCGGTCGCCTCCAGCACCACGTCGACGCCGAGTTCCTCCCACGGCAGCGCCTTGGGCTCCCTCTCGGCGAGGACCCGAATGGCGCGCCCGTCCACGACGATGGTGTCCCCGGTCACGCTGATCTCGCCCGGGAAGCGGCCTTGGGTGGAGTCGAACCGGAGGAGCTGGGCGTTCGTGGTGGCGTCGGTCAGGTCGTTGACGGCGGTCACCTCGACATCGGCGCCCTGGGCGCGTGCCGCACGGAGAAAACCCCTGCCGATGCGGCCGAAGCCGTTGATCCCCACTCGTACCGTCATCTGCGCTCCCTCTCCCCCGCTATCCGACCAGACCGGCCAGGGCGACCGCCAGTCTTTCCGGGTCGTGCCCGGGCCCGCCATCGATCCGGGCCAGCTCGGCGAGCACCACCGGCACGGTCGGTTTCCCCAGGTCGATGGAGGTGTCGTCGGCGAGGACCACGTCCACACCGACCCCGTGCGCCCAGAGCGCCTCGACATGGGCGGCCACGTCGAACCCCTCCGTCTCGGGCGGCTGGGGGCGCAGGTTGGCGACGTACACCCGCTTGCCCGGTGTGTGGGCCAGCCCCTCGGCCAGTCCCGGCACCGCCAGCACGGCGAGCACGCTCGTGAACAACGAGCCTGGGCCGATCACCACCAGGTCGGCTTCCTCCATTGCGGCCAGGGCCACGGGAGAGGCAGGCGGGTCGGCCGGCACGAGCGACACCCGCCGAATGTGCGCCGTGCGCTGCACCGCGCTCTGGCCCTCGATCTCCCCGCCATCCGCTTCGGCTTTCAACACGACGGGTTCGGTGGTGGCCGGTACCACCCGTCCCACGGCGCCGAGGAGACGCCCGGCCTCGTCGAGAGCGGCCTGCAGGTCACCGGTCGTCGCCATCAACCCGGCGATGAGGAGGTTGCCCAAGGGGTGCCCGCCCACGTCGTCGCCCTCGAAGCGGTGCTCGAACGCCCGGGCCAGGGCCGAGTCCGGGGCGGCTAGCGCCGACAGGCACCGGCGCAGGTCGCCGGGCGGGACGATGCCGAGCTGCTGGCGGAGCCGTCCCGACGATCCCCCGTCGTCGGCAACGGAGACCACGCCGGTGACGGACGACGCGAAGCGTCGCACCGCCGACAAGGAGCCCGCCAGCCCGTGGCCGCCGCCGACCGCCACCACCTTGGGCCCGCCCGGGCTCACCGGTCCACGTCCCGGTGCGACACGCTCGGCTTCACGCCGTGGCGGCCCAGACGCCGGGCCAGCTCCTCGGCCAGGGCCACCGAGCGGTGCCGGCCTCCGGTGCACCCCAGGGCGATGGTGAGATAGGACTTGCCCTCGGCCACGAAGGCGGGGATCAGGGTGGCGAGGAGCTCCTCCACCCGATCGAGGAAGTCCTCCGTCTCCTTCTGCCCCAGCACGAAGTCGCGCACGGGCTGGTCGAGGCCCGAGTAGGGCCTCAGCTCGTCCACCCAGTGCGGATTGGGGAGGAACCGGATGTCGAGGACGAGGTCGGCGTCGAGCGGCAAGCCGTGGGAGTAGCCGAAGGAGACGAGGGAGGTCTTGAGCCCTTCGCCATCCTCGCCGAACAGGTTGAGTACTCGGGTCCTGAGCTGGTTGACGTTCAGGTTCCCGGTGTCGAGCACGACGTCTGCCCGGGCCCGGATGGGCTCGAGCAGGCGACGCTCGTCGGCGATGGCCTCCTCCACGCCGGCCCCCCCGATCGGGTGACGGCGCCGAGTCCCCTCGTAGCGACGAACGAGCACGTCCTGGGGGGCGTCGAGGTAGAGGACCCGCACCCGATGTCCCTGGCCGGTGAGCGTGTCCATGGCGGGGAGGATCTCGGCGACCTGGCCGCCTCCGCCTCGACCCATGACCACCGCCACCCGGTCGTGGCTGGCGCCTTCCCGCCCCAGGGCGCCGTCCACCTGCCCGAGGAGGGACGGGGGCATGTTGTCGATGACGTACCACCCGGCGTCCTCCAGGGCGGCGGCGGCCGTCGACCGGCCCGCTCCGGACATCCCGGCGATCACCAGGTACTCGATCATGTCCCTCCGATCATCCCCCACCATCCTCGTCGGCGGGCCGGGACGGTGGGTCGACTACGTCGGCCGCCGGCCCGATCGGGCGCATGGGCGCCGGCCCAGGTGGAACGTGGAGTCGCTGGTACACGGCATGCGCCACTGCGTCGGGCAACCACGTGAGCGACTCCAGGTCTGCGAGGGAGGCGGCGCGCAGGGCCTTCAAGCTCCCCAGCTCGCGCAGCAGCCTGGCCTGCCGGTTGGGGCCCAGCCCGGGGATGTCCCGGAGCACACTCGCCGTCATCCTCTTGCCCCGAAGGTTGCGGTGATAAGAGATGGCGAAGCGGTGTGCTTCGTCGCGCACGCGCTGCAGGAGGAAGAGCGCATCCGATCCGCGTGGGATGCGCACCGGGTCGGGGCGCCCCGGGACGAACACCTCCTCGAAGGTCTTGGCCAGTGCCGCCACCGGGATCTCCTCGGAGAGCCCGAGGCGCTCGAGCACTCGCACCCCCACCGCCAGCTGGCCCTTGCCACCGTCGAGCAGGAGGAGCTGGGGCGGGTACGAGAACCGGCGGAGACGTGCCCGGTCGGACCCGGCCCGTGGCTCGTCGGGCCCGTCGCCGCTCCCATTTCCGGACACGGCGGCGCGCGAGGCCACCAAGGCCGTGAGGCGGCGGGTGAGCACCTCCTCCATCGCCGCGTAGTCGTCGTTCCCGGCGACGTCGCGAATACGGAAGCGCCGGTACTCGGATTTGCGAGGCAACCCGTCCTCGAGCACGACCATCGATCCGACGTAGTCGGTGCCCTGCAGGTGGCTCATGTCGTAGCACTCGATCCGCAACGGCGCCTGTGGCAGCTCGAGCCACCGGCGCAGGTCCTCCAGGGCGCGCGATCGGCTGTCGTGGTCCGACGCACGACGGAGCCGGTGACGGGCGAGCTCCTCGGTGGCGTTGCGCGCCACGGTCTCCATGAGCGTCCGCTTGCCGCCCCGGCGAGGGACCCGGAGCTCCACCGGCCCGCCGCGCCGGGCACCCAGCAACTGCTCCCAGGCCTCGGCGTCCTCGGGGAGCTCGGGCACCAGGACGCTCCTCGGAAGTGTGGGTGCGTCAGGGCCGGAAGCGGCCAGCAGCTCCGGGTCCCCTGCGCCCGACGTCCATCCCGCCGGGTCGACTCCTCGCCGGCGCCGGCGGACGACGGGCGCACCGTCCTCTTCGGCGTACAGCTCCTCGAGCACCCGTCCCACCAACTGGGCGGTGGACACCTCCTCCACCTTGTCGACGACGAAGGCCCGCCGTCCCACCACCCGACCACGCCGCACGTGGAACACGCACACGGCGGCCTCGAGAGGATCCTGCGACACGCCCACCACGTCGAGGTCCTCTGGACGCTCGGTGACCACCTGCTGGCGCTCGCAGGCGTCGCGCAGCACGCCCAGGCGGTCGCGCAGACGGGCAGCGCGCTCGAAGTCGAGCTCGGAGGCGGCTTCCTCCATCTCGGCGAGCAGCCTGCCCTCGACGTCGTCGGTGTGGCCGGCGAGGAAATCCATCAGGTCGCCGACCATGCGGTCGTAGTGGGGGTGGTCGACGGCGTCGATGCACGGGCCCGAGCACCGCTCGATGTGGTACATGAGACAGGGCCGGCCCAGCTTCTGGTGCCGCTCCAGCTTGGCGTCGGAGCAGCTTCGCACCTGGCACGTCCGGAGCAACAGGTCCAAGGTGTCCCGGATGGCCCCCACATGGGCGTAGGGGCCGAAATAGCGGACCCCCGGTCGCTTGCGCCCCCGCACGACCGACGCCCTGGGCCACTCGTCCGACACCGTGACGGCCAGATAGGGATAGCTCTTGTCGTCCACCAGGCGGACGTTGAACCGGGGCCGGTGCTCCTTGATCAGGGCGTACTCGAGGAGGATGGCCTCCACCTCGTTGGCCACCTGGATCCACTCGACGCGTTCGGCGGCCGCCACCATCTGGGCCGTCCGGGGAGCCAAGGTCGCCGGGTCGGCGAAGTAGCTGGACAATCGGCTGCGCAGGGACTTCGCCTTGCCCACGTACAGGACCCGTCCATGGGCGTCTAGGAACTGGTAGGAGCCCGGGGCATCGGGGATCGATCCGGCCGGGGGACGGGTGCGCACGCCTACAGCGTGCCGTAACGGCCCCCCGACTCGTGCCGCCCCCTAGACTGGCCACAGCGCCGGCCTGGTATCCCGGCGTACATATCGCTCCGTGGCCGACAACCCCGCGGATGGGCGACCAGGCTGTCCCCGCCGGCCGCATGCGGAGCGCTCCCCGAAGGGGGTAGGAACCATGCTCCGTATCCAGCGTGCGCTCCCCGAGCGGTACGCGGGCGCAGATCCCGACGATCTGGCCCGGCGCATCGCCCGGGCCAAGGCTGTCCTGGGCTCCGAGGTGCTGATCCTCGGGCATCACTACCAGCGCGACGAGGTCATGCGTTTCGCCGATGCCCGAGGCGACTCGTTCGGGCTGTCCCGAATCGCTGCGTCGCGCACCGACGCCCGCTACATCGTCTTCTGCGGGGTGCACTTCATGGCGGAGTCGGCCGACATCCTCACGGGCCGCCAGCAGCAGGTGGTCCTCCCCGACCTGAACGCCGGCTGCTCCATGGCCGACATGGCCGACATCGACGCCGTGGAGGAGGCATGGGAGGCGCTGGGCCGGGTGACCGACATCGAGCGGGTCCTCCCCATCACCTACATGAACTCCGCCGCCGCCCTGAAGGCCTTCGTGGGTCGACGCGGCGGCGCCGTGTGCACCTCGTCCAATGCCCGGGCCGTCCTGTCGTGGGCACTGGGGCCCGCTGACGGTCTTCCCCGTGCCGACAAAGTGCTGTTCTTCCCCGACCAACACCTCGGTCGCAACACCGGTTACGCGCTCGGCTACGACGCGTCGGACATGGCCGTGTGGGACCCGCGGCGCGACCTCGGGGGCCTCGACGATGCAACCGTCAAGGAGGCGACCTTGCTCTTGTGGAAGGGCCACTGCTCGGTGCACCAGCGCTTCCGCCCCGAGCACGTGCACGCCTTCCGGGAGCAACATCCCGACGGGCTGGTCCTCGTCCACCCTGAGTGCGCCCGCGACGTGGCGGAGCTTGCCGACGTCGTCGGTTCCACCGATCGCCTCATCGGCGCCGTCGACGAGGCACCTCCGGGGTCGATCATCGGCGTGGCCACGGAGATCCACTTGGTGAAGCGGCTGGCCGACGACCATCCGGATCGGACCGTGGTGTGCCTCGATCCTCTGGTGTGCCCGTGCTCGACCATGTTCCGCATCGACGCCGCCCACCTGTGCTGGGTGCTCGAATCGCTCGTCGAGGGTGTCGTCGTGAATCGGGTCAGCGTCGACGAGGACACGGCCCGATGGGCGCGAGTCGCCTTGGAGCGCATGCTCGCCACGACGTAGCCGCCGGGTCCGGGCCGGCTCGGATCAGCCGTCGGTCTTGACGATGAGCACGGCACAGGGGGCGGTGTGCGACACCGAGTTGGGAACGCTCCCGAGCACACGCCGTGCCCCGCGCATGCCCTTGCTCCCCACGATCACGAGGTCGGCGCCGACCGCCTCGGCTGTGTTCACCACCGCATCGGCGGCGTCACCGGCTACGGCGTGGTGCTGTGCCTCGAGGCCCTGGGCCCAGGTGGACAGCGCTCGCTGCCCGATCTCGTGAGCGGCTTCCTGGCGCAGGCTCGCCTCCAGTCCGCCATCCACGAGGGCCGCCCCGCTGGCGGCTCCCATGCCCGACGTGCCCGACTTGAACCCGGTGACCACGTGGAGCTTGGCCCCGGTCAGCCGGGCCATCTCGGCGGCGGCGGCGACCGCCTTGTCAGCCGTCGAGGAACCGTCCGTACCCACAACGATGGACTTGTACATACGTCCCTCCTCGTTCCCCGGAGGCGACGTTACTCCGGCGCGAGTTCGTCCAGAAGGGCGGCGTTCAGACGGCGCTCTTGCGGCGTGCCCCGACCGCGCCGTTGGCACGCCCACTGGTGCGCGCCGCGCGCCGAGGGGGCGACGACGCCTTGGCCGCCGTCGACTTGGTCCCGGCCGGCGTCCGGCGCGAGGGTTGAGGGCGGCGGCTCTTGCCGTCCGCCGTGCCCAGCACCGGCACGAGCACTTCCCCGGTGGCGCTCCCCGGAGTACCCGCCACCTCTTCGGGCGTGCCTTCGGCGATGACCTGACCGCCGCGCTCTCCCCCTTCGGGGCCGAGGTCGATGATCCAGTCGGCCGTCTTCACCACGTCCAGGTTGTGCTCGATGACCACGACGGTGTTTCCCTGGTCCACCAGCCTGCTCAGCACCTCGAGCAGCTTGCGCACGTCGTCGAAGTGCAGCCCGGTGGTCGGTTCGTCGAGCACGTAGAAGGTATGGCCGGTGGGGCGACGGCTGAGCTCCGACGCCAGCTTCACCCGTTGCGCCTCACCGCCCGACAACGTGGGTGCGGACTGGCCCAGCCGGATGTAGCCCAGTCCGACGTCCACCAGCGTCTGGAGGTGGCGGGCGATGGGCGGCTGGTTGGCGAAGAAGTGCAGCGCCTCTTCGCAGGACATGTCGAGCACGTCGCCGATGTTCTTGCCCTTGAAGGTGACCTCGAGGGTCTCCCTGTTGTACCGCGACCCGTCGCAGACCTCGCAGGGCACGTAGACGTCGGGGAGGAAGTGCATCTCGATCCGGATGGTGCCGTCCCCGGCACAGGCCTCGCATCGGCCTCCCTTCACGTTGAAGGAGAACCGCCCCGGTTGGTAGCCCCGCACCTTGGCCTCGGGGGTCTGGCTGAACAGCCGCCGCACGTGGTCGAAGAGCCCGGTGTAGGTGGCCGGGTTCGACCGGGGCGTACGCCCGATGGGCGACTGGTCGATGTCGACCACCTTGTCCACGAACTGGACCCCGTCGATCCGGTCGTGGGCGCCGGGACTGGTACGGGCCCGGTGGACCTTGGCCAAGAGGGACTGGAGGAGGATGTCGTTGACCAGCGTCGACTTGCCCGAACCCGACACCCCCGTGACGGCGACGAACCGACCGAGGGGGAACGCCACATCGATGTCCTTCAGGTTGTGCTCCCGGGCTCCCCGGACGACGAGCTCGTCACCGGACCCGGCCCGGCGCTTCTCGGGGACGGGGATGCGCTTCTCCCCCGACAGGTAGCGACCGGTCATCGACCGGGCGCAGGCCAGGAGCCCGTCGACCGGACCGCTGTAGACGATCTCCCCTCCGTGCTCACCGGCGCCGGGCCCGATGTCGACCACGTGGTCGGCGGCCCGGATGGTCTCTTCGTCGTGCTCCACCACGATGACGGTGTTCCCGAGGTCGCGCAGACGCAGGAGGGTGTCGAGGAGGCGCCGGTTGTCGCGCTGGTGGAGCCCGATCGAGGGCTCGTCGAGCACGTAGAGCACCCCGACGAGTCCCGAGCCGATCTGGCTCGCCAGTCGGATGCGCTGCGCTTCGCCCCCGGACAAGGTGGCGGTGGCACGGGCCAGCGACAGGTAGTCGAGGCCGACGTCGAGGAGGAACGTGAGCCTGACTCTCACCTCCCGCAGCACCCGGTCGGCGATCAGGTGGTCGCGCTCGCTCAACTCCATCGACGCGACCCGCGCCGCGACGGCGGTGATCGACAAGCTGCACAGCTCGTAGATGTTCAGGCCGTCCACGGTGACCGCCAGCGACTCGGGCTTGAGCCGGGCGCCCCCGCAGGCGGCACACGGCACCTCGCGCATGTAGGTGGCGGCCCAGTCCCGCACGGCGTCGGAATCGGATTCCTTGTGCCGCCGGGCCAACCAGGGGACGATGCCCTCGTAGTGGGTGTCGAAGGTGCGTTGCCGGCCGAACCGGTTCCGGTACCGGAGCCGAACGGTACGAGACCCGGCGCCGTACAGCAGCACCTTCTGGTCGCCCTTGCGCAGCTTGCGCCACGGTGTGTCCAACGAGAACCCGTACTCGTCGGCCAGGGCTTCGATCATGCGGTCGAACCACCGGCTCCGGCCCCCCACCCATGGCGCCATGGCCCCCTCGGCCAGGGTGCGACCCGGGTCGGGAACCACGAGAACCGGGTCCACCTCGAACTGGGTACCCAGGCCGTCGCAGGCCGGGCAGGCGCCGTAGGGAGAGTTGAAGGAGAAGTTGCGCGGGGCAGGCTCCTCGAACGACAGTCCGCACTCGGTGCAGGCCAGGTGCTCGGAGAACGTGATGAGCTCCTCCTCATCGTCCTCCCCCGCCACGGCGATCTCGGCGATGCCCTCGGTGAGGCGCAGCGCCGTCTCCATCGACTCGGTCAGTCGCTGGCGGATGTCGTCGCGGCGCACCAGACGGTCCACCACCACCTCGATGGTGTGCTGGTCGTAACGAGCCAGCTTGACCCCCGAGCGGTCGGACAACTCGACCGTCTCACCGTCCACCCGGGCCCGGGCGAAGCCCTCCTTGGCCAGGTCGTCGAGCAGGGCCTCGTACTCGCCCTTGCGTCCCCGCACCACAGGCGCCAGGACCTGGAAGCGCGTGCCCTCGGGGAGGTCCAGGACGCGGTCGACGATCTGCTGCGGCGTCTGACGGGCGACGGGGCGGCCGCAGTTGGGGCAGTGTGGTCGCCCCACCCGGGCGTAGAGCAGGCGCAGGTAGTCGTAGATCTCGGTCACCGTGCCCACCGTGGACCGGGGGTTGCGACCGGCCGACTTCTGGTCGATGGAGATGGCCGGTGACAGACCCTCTATGAAGTCGACGTCGGGCTTGTCCATCTGGCCCAGGAACTGGCGGGCGTAGGCCGACAGGGACTCGACGTAGCGACGCTGGCCCTCGGCGTAGATGGTGTCGAAGGCGAGCGAGGACTTGCCCGACCCCGAGAGGCCGGTGAACACGATCAGCTCGTCGCGTGGCAGGTCGAGCGAGATGTCGCGCAGGTTGTGCTCGCGCGCCCCCCTGATCACGAGCCGGTCGGTCATCACGTCGAGGATACCGGCGGGGTCGCGGCGCTCCGCCTGGGATTCACGTCCCTGCCGGGGCCGGAACCGGGCCGGGCGCCCGGGCCTCCTCGGCCTCGGCCAGCGCCAGGCGCAGGTCGGCGATCTCGTCGCGCAGGAGGGCGGCCTCCTCGTAGCGGAGCTCGGCGGCGGCCGTACGCATCTCCTGCTCGAGACGCAGCACCAGCGCCTCGAGCTCCTCGGGCGGGGCGTCGGACATGGCGGCGACGTCCGCGGACACCCCGGACCGACCCGACGCTCCTCTTGCACCACCTGCACCCGTCGCCTGGCCGCCACGCCGGCCGGTGGCGAGCGGGCGGGTGGCGCGCCCGGGCAGCCCCGAGGCGGCGGGCCGGTTGCGACCCCGGCCGCTGCGGGCACGACGCGCCGCAGTCGACGAGTCGGCAGCGGGCCGCAGGCGTTCCAGGATGTCGGTGACGGCCTTGCGCACCGTCACCGGGTCGATCCCGTGCTCGGCGTTGTACGCCTGTTGCAGGACCCGGCGTCGCTGGGTCTCGGAGATGGCCTCGCGCATGGCGTCGGTGATGGTGTCGGCGTACAGGACCACGAGCCCGTCGACGTTGCGGGCGGCCCGGCCCATGGTCTGGATGAGCGAGCTCGCTGAGCGCAGGAAACCGGTCTTGTCGGCGTCGAGGATGGCGACCAGGCGCACCTCGGGAAGGTCGAGGCCCTCGCGCAGGAGGTTGATCCCCACCAGGACGTCGAACTCGCCGGTGCGCAGGTCGCGCAACAGCTCGATGCGGGTCACGGTGTCGATGTCGGAGTGCAGGTACCTGACCCGGACCCCGAGCTCGAGCAGGTAGTCGGTGAGGTCCTCGGCCATCTTCTTGGTGAGGGTGGTCACGAGCACCCGGCCGCCGGCGTCGGCCGCCCCACGGATGCGCTCCAGCAGGTCGTCGATCTGGCCCGTGGTGGGTCGGACCACCACCTCGGGGTCGACCAGCCCGGTGGGGCGGATGACCTGCTCCACCACCTGGTTCGAGACGGAAAGCTCGTAGGGGGCCGGCGTGGCCGACAGGAACACCACTTGGCCCACCCGGCCCATGAACTCGTCGAAGGTGAGCGGCCGGTTGTCGAGCGCGCTCGGCAGTCGGAAGCCGTGCTCGACCAAGGTCTCCTTGCGGGAACGGTCACCTTCGAACTGGCCGTGGATCTGGGGCACGGCCACGTGACTCTCGTCGATGACGGTGACGAAGTCGCTCGGGAAGAAGTCGAGGAGGGTGTGGGGCGGCTCGCCCGCCTTGCGGCCGTCGAGGTGCCGGCTGTAGTTCTCGATGCCGTTGCACACCCCGACCTCTCTCAGCATCTCGAGGTCGTGCTGGGTCCGGAGCCGCAGGCGCTGAGCCTCGAGGAGCTTGCCCTGGGCCTGCAGTTCGCCCAGCCGCTCGCCCAGCTCCACCTCGATGGAGGCGATGGCCCGGCGCATGGTCTCGTCCCCAGCCACGTAGTGGGTGGAGGCGAACACCACCAGCTCCTCGAGCTCCTCCCCCACGTCGCCCGTGGTCACGTCGAACCGGCGGATGCGCTCCACCTCGTCGCCGAAGAGCTCGATGCGCACGGCACGCTCCTCGTAGGCGGGGTGGAGCTCGAGTGTGTCCCCCCGGGCACGGAACCGGCCCCGGCTGAGGACCGTGTCGTTGCGGTCGTAGTGGAGGTCGACGAGCTTGCGCAGCAGCTCCCGCTGGTCGACACGCTCGCCCGGACGCAACACGAGGATGCGGCTCTGGTACTCCTCGGGTGAGCCCAACCCGTAGATGCACGACACCGAGGCCACCACGACGACATCGCGCCGGAGGAGGAGGCTCGAGGTGGTGGCGTGGCGAAGCCGGTCGATCTCGTCGTTGATCGACGAGTCCTTTTCGATGTAGGTGTCCGTCGTGGGGAGATAGGCCTCGGGCTGGTAGTAGTCGTAGTAGGAGACGAAGTACTCGACCCGGTTGCGGGGGAACAGCTCCCGCAACTCGGCGGCGAGCTGGGCCGCCAGCGACTTGTTGGGCTCGATGATGAGCGTCGGCCGGCCCACCTGGGCCAGGGCCCAGGCCATGGTGGCCGTCTTCCCGCTGCCCGTGATCCCGAGCAGGGTCTGGAATCGATCGCCGCGGCGGATGCCCTCGCTCAGCGCGGCTATGGCGCCCGGTTGGTCCCCCGCCGGGCGCAGCGGGGAAACCACCTCCAACACTGGCACGAGGCGATGGTACCGGCGGGGTGTATCAGCCCCGATCGGCGCCGTCCCGCCCGGTGGTGCCGTGCTGATCGCCTTGGTGGCGGGCCTTGGCCGGCGCCATGGCCGAGAGCGCCTGCCACACCCGGTCGACCTCGGCCTCCAGCACCACCCGGTCCCCGCAGTTGTCGACGACCAGGTCGGCGCCCTGGAGCCGTTCCTCCCGGGTGGCCTGGGCGGCCATGCGGGCTCGGACGTCGGCTTCGGGGATCCCACGTTGTGTCACCACCCGCTCCAGGGCGGTGCCCGGGTCGCAGTCCACCACGACGACGGCGTCGAGCGAGAGCACGTCACGATGAGCCGGGCTGAGCAGTGGCACGTCGAGCACGACGACCCGGTCCGTGTGCTCCAGGCGGGCGCGCCGCTCCGCCATCTCGGCGGCGATGGCCGGGTGGGTGATGGCGTTCAGGTCGCTGAGAGCCTCCGGGTCGGCGAAGGCCAGTGAGGCCAGGGCGGGGCGGTCCAGCGTGCCCTCGGGGGTGAGGATGGACTCGCCGAAGCGCTCCACCAGTGCGGCCAGGGCGGGACGACCCGGCTCCACCACCTCCCGGGCGATGGCATCGGCGTCGATCAGCGCCGCGCCGCGCTCGACGAGAAGGCGGGCGACGGTCGACTTGCCCGAACCCATCCCCCCGGTGAGGCCCACGGCGAGCACGTCAACCGGCCTCGTGGCCGCAATGCGTAGGCGTCGATGTGCCGCGCCTCGGCCGGCGGGCGACGGCGAAGAGCACCGGGGTCGTGTCGTCCACGTGGTCGGCCACGAAGAAGTCCTCCGGCCCGAACCGCCGGCCCCCGTTGCCGTCGTTGCGATCGTGGCGATCGAGAAGGCGGTACGCCAGCGGGAGAAGGGTGGTGTAGGCGCCCACGTACCACGAGCGCGGCACCCGGTGACGGAGGTCGAGCACGTCGAGGCGCAGCAGGCGCGCCGCCTTGGCCCGCCGGCCGGCGAAGTCGGCCTTCACTTCGTCGGACCCCTCGAGCCCGCCCACCCACACGTCGGTGAAGTGCGAGCCGAGGGCGTCACCGAGGTCCTCGGGGCCGAAGAGATGCCGGTGAAAGGGATTCTCGAAATCGGCGGTGGCATTGGGGGTGACCACGAAGCACGTGCCGCCGGGACGCAGGACCCGGGCCAGCTCGGCCACATGGCCGCCGGGCTCGGCGAAGTGCTCGACGACGTGCGAGGAGCAGACCCAGTCGAAGCTGCCCGTGGCGAACGCCAGCACGGCACCGTCGCCGGCCACCAGGTGCACGCCCCGACTCGACAGATGTCCGCTTGCCTGCACCAAGGCGTCGACGGCGTAGTCGACACCGACGACCGGGCGTTCCGATGCCGCCAGGCCGGCGGTCTGCGACCCCTCCCCGCACCCCACGTCGAGAAGGCGACCGGGTCCGAGGCGCGCCATCACGGCGGCGTAACCGGCCTCGTGCAGGGCCAAAAGCGAGTCCGGGGTCACCCCCGGGAGCGGGCGCTCCCCGGTGAGCTTGGACAGTCTGGGCGCCTCCCGCGTGACCCGCTGCCGGCGCAGCGCCTGCCTACACTACCGACCGCCTCGTCCGCCCCCGCCGGTGGAGGGCCGACGCCGCCGGAAGGACGTCCGTTTGCGCCAGTCGGCACCGGGCTCGCCTGCCCGCCCCGTCGCCCTCGTCGAGCACGTGGCGCTGGTGGTGCTGGCCCTCGTCCCCCAGTTGCTCAGCCGGCCGGGCCTGGCCGACGCCGACACCAAGACCTATCTGTACCTCGATCCCGGCGAGTACCTGCGCCAGTCGCTCTCCATGTGGGACCCGACGGTGGGACTGGGAACGGTGACCCATCAGCAGATCGGCTACCTCTTCCCGATGGGACCGTTCTTCCTGGCCACCCACGCCCTCGGGATCCCGACCTGGGTCGCCCAACGCCTGTGGGTGGCGGCCATCCTCCTCGCCGCCGGCACCGGCGTGTGGTGGCTGGCTCGCCTCGTCGGCGTGGAAGGACCGGGACGGCTGGTGGGGGCCGTGGCCTACATGCTCTCGCCCTACACGCTCCAGTACCTGGGCCACATCTCGGTCATCCTGCTGGCCTTCGCCGCCTTGCCGTGGGTGATCCTCCTGGTCGACCGGGCGGCGCGGTTCGGGACGTGGCGGCCCATCGCCGCGCTCGCCCTGGTGATCGCGGCGATGGGCAGCGTGAACGCCACCTCGGCCATCTACGTCGGCGTCGGCCCGCTGCTCTGGCTCCTCTGCGGCCGCGCCAACGGGCGCTTCGGCTGGCCCGACCTGTGGCGGGTGGCGTGGCGCACGGTGGTGCTCGGGGGACTCGTCTCGTCGTGGTGGGTCGCCGGGCTGCTCGTCGAGGGCGGCTACGGCATCGACGTGCTGCGCTACACCGAGACGGTCCAGGCGGTGAGCACCACGTCGTTGTCCTCCGAGGTCGTGCGAGGGCTGGGCTACTGGTATTTCTACGGCGGCGACAACTTCGGCCCCTGGGTCTCCGCCATGCCGCAGTTCACCCAGGAGTTGTGGCTCCTCGGCGTCGGCTATGTGGTACCGATCCTGGCGGTCGCCTCCGCCGTCGTGGTCCGGTGGAGGCACCGGGCCGTCTTCGTGTCTTTGGCACTGGTGGGCACGGTGCTGGCCGTCGGTGCCCATCCCTTCGACGACCCGTCGCCGGTGGGCCGGGTCCTGCGGGCCATCCTGTCGAGCCGCACCGGGGGCCTGGCGCTGCGCTCCACCGATCGAGCCACACCGCTCGTCGTCCTGGCGCTGGCCGTGCTGGTCGGGGCTGGTGTCAGCGCCTCGTGGCGTCGAGCGCCGCGGACGGGACTCGCCCTGGCCGGGGTGGCAGCCGGGGCCGCCGTGCTCTCCAACCCGGCGCTGTGGAACGGGACGTCGGTGCCCTCCTCGTTCGTGGAGCCCCATGTGTCTGCCTACGAGCACGAAGCCGCCGAGGCGCTGAACCACGGCGGCACCGGTGTGGTGCTCGGGCTCCCCGGCCAGCCCTTCGCCTCGTACTTCTCGGGCACCACGGTCGACCCCCTGTGGCCGGGGCTCCTCACCCGGCCCTTCGTGACACGCGAGCAACAGGTGATGGGATCGCTCCCCACCGAGGACCTCCTCTACGGACTGGACGACCCCGTCCAGACCGGAGTGGAGGACCCGGCCGCCCTGGCGCCGCTGGCTCGGCTCATGGGCGTGGGAGACCTGCTCCTCCAGAACGACCTGGCATTCACCCGCTACGACCAACCCGACCCTGCCGTGTTGTGGTCGGAGCTCTCGTCGGGGGCCCCGGGTCTCGGCCGCCCCCAGGACTTCGGTCCCACCCGCCCGGCGCAGAACCGCTCGAAGGTGGTGGACGAGCAGACCTACACCATCCCGTCGGCCACTCCAGCCGTGCCGTCGTTGGCCGTCCTGCCCGTCCTCGATCCCCGGCCGCTCGTCCGAGCCGAGGCGGGCCGCGCTCCTCTGGTGGTGGACGGCGACGGTGTCGGCCTCGACGACATCGCCGGGACCGGCTTGCTGAACGGCAACCCCACCGTCGTGTACGCCGGGACGCTCGACACCGATGACGCCGCCCGACGCGCCGCGCTGCGCCCGGGCGCCACGTTGGTCGTCACCGACACCAATCGTCGCCAGCCCTTCCGCTGGGACAACATCCAGGACGTCGCCGGACCGACCTTGGCCGCCGGCCAGCCACAGCCCGACGACCCGTCCGACGAGCCCCTCGACATCTTCCCCGGTGCGCCCGCCGACGCCCAGACCACCACGGCGGTGTCCGGGGTGGCGTCGGTGACGGCCTCTGCGTCGGCCAACCCCTTCCAGTACCTGCCCGAGGAGCGACCGGTCGAGGCCGTCGACGGCGACCCCGAAACGGCATGGCAGGTCGGACCGTTCCTCGACCCCAGGGGGCAGTGGTGGCAGGTCCACCTGGTGGCCCCGGTTCGCACCGACGCAGTCACCGTGCTCCAACCCCAGACCGGCACGCGCAACCAATGGATCACCGAGGTCACGTTGCGCTTCGACGGCCGATCTCCGGTCGAGTTCGAGCTCGGCCCGGCGTCGCGGAGCGGGAGCGGCCAACGCATCGACTTCCCGGCGCGCACCTTCCAGACGCTGCGCATCACGATCGACGACACGAACGTCCCACCGAGGCGGGAGCTCGCCGGTGGGCTGTCGTCGGTCGGCCTGGCCGAGGTCTCGCTGGATGCACACGGGGCGCCGGCGAGGGCCGAAGAGAGCGTGGTCATGCCCGAGGACCTTCTCCGCATGGCCGGGGCCTCGTCGCTCCAGGACCGTCTGGCGCTGGTCATGACCCGCCTCCGGGTGGCGCCGGCGACGTCCCGCACCGACCCCGAACCGGCGCTGGACCGAACCTTCTGGCTGCCCACGACGCGGACGTTCTGGCTGACCGGCACCGCCCGGCTCGACGCGTCCGTCTCCGACCAGCTGATCGACGAGCTGGTAGGCCGACCCGGTTCCGATGGCTCGGGCGTGGTCGCCACCTCGACGGGGCGTCTCCAGGGCGACCCGGGGGCTACGGCTTCGGCTGCGCTCGACGGCAACCCGGCCACGGCGTGGTCCTCCCCCATCGGACCGGGCCGTCAAGTGGGCCAGTCCCTCACGATCCAGCTTCCGAGTCCGGTGACCTTCGACCACCTCGACCTCCAGCTCGTGGTGGACGGCCGCCATTCGGTTCCCAGCCGGCTGCGCGTGGCGACCCAGAGCGGCTCGGAAACGGTGTCGATACCGAAACTGCCCCGCCAACCGGCGGCCAACGGCACCGACGCCGAGCAGGTGTCGTTCCCGACGTTGTCGGGACGCACCGTCGTCGTGACCATCCTCGCCATCCGGCCCCTTCGTGCCGCCGACAGCTACACCGGCGGCCGAGACACGCTGCCGGTGGCCATCGCCGAGCTCGGCATCCCCGGGGTGCAGGTGCCGCCGCCCCCGTCTTCCATCCCGTCGCCCTGTCGAGACGACCTCCTGTCCGTCGACGGGTCGCCGGTGTGGGTGGAGGTCCACGGCACGAGTGAAGCGGCGCTGTCGGACGCTGCTCTGTCCGTCTCCCTGTGCGGGCCCGACGTCGGGGGACTCACCCTGGGGCCCGGTTCCCACCACCTGGTGGCGACGCTCGGTTCCACGACCGGACTCGACCTGGATCAGCTCGTTCTCGACTCGTCCCCCGGCGGTGGGCCTGAGTCCGCCGACACGGCGGGCGCCGTGGTGCCGCCGCCCACCCCGCCGGCTCCGGCGGTGCAGGTCGAGTCGCGGCACACGACATCCATGCAGGTGCGCATCACCGCCCCGGAGGGCTCGTCGAGCACCGGACCGTTCTGGTTGGTGCTGGGCGAGAGCCTCAACCGGGGCTGGCACGCCTCGCTCGACGGACGGTCCCTCGGGCCGCCCCAGCTCGTCGACGGCTTCGCCAACGGGTGGCTCGTCCCCGCTTCGGCCCTCCGCGCCGGGCAGAGCGTGTCGGTCACCCTCGAGTGGACGCCGCAGCGTCTCGTCGACGTGGCGCTCGTCGTGTCCGGCGCCGCCGGAGCACTGTGCGCGGCGATCATCGCCTGGCCCCGGCGCCGGACGCGCCGGCGCAGGCAGGCCCGAAGCGAGGACGACCGTGGCGTGGCACGCCTCGTCGTGGTCCCCGGTGACACCGTGACCGTGGACGTCCTCGACACCAGGGCGCCAGGTCTCCAGTGGGGAAGGAGCGTGGCGGTCGCCGTCGGCGCGGGCCTGATCGCGTTGCTCGTCACCGGCCCGGTGGCCGCCGCCGCGGTGGCGGCAGGGCTGGTCGTCGCCACCCGCCTTCGCCTCGGCAGGCTGGTCGTGGCCGGGTCCGCCGTCGGCGCGATGGTTGCGACCGCGGCGGCAATGGTGGTGATCGAAGGAGTGAAGGGCTACCCGGGCAACGGCCAGTGGCCGTCGTACTTCGAGGTCGCCGCGCTCCTCACGTGGCTGGCGCTCGTCCTCGTCGTCGCCGAAGGGTTCCTCCGCTGGGCGCGCCGGCCTGGCCGCCGTGCCGGAGCTGCCGGAGCCGATGCTCGTCCACCAGGACGTTCAGCGTCCCCGCCGCCGTCGCCTCCCAGCTGAGCGAGGCGGCCCGACGGCGCGCCCCTCGGGCCAGGCGCTGACGCAGGACCCGGTCGGAGAGCACGGCAGTGAGCGCGCCCGCCATCTCGGCGGGCCCCGAGGCGAGAAGGCCGCTCACCCCGTCCACCACGGCGTCCTCGTGCCCGGGGATGCGGGTGACCACTGCGGGGGTACCGCAGGCGGCAGCCTCGGTGATGGTCATGCCCCAGCCTTCGCGTTTGCTCGTGCTGGCCAGCACCCACGCCCTGCGGTAGTGCGTGACCAGCTGCGCCGGGGTGCAGTGGCCTGCGAGCTCCACCCACGACGCCGCATCGGCGCGCCCGATGGCCGCCTCGAGCTCGCCACGGCCGTAGCCCTCGCCGACGATCACGGCCCGCAGCCCCGGGACGCGCCGACGGACCAGAGAGAGGACGTCGACGAGCAGAGAGAAGCGCTTCACCGGGACCAGCCGCCCTACGGCCAGGACGGTGGGTGCCGGGTCGCGTCCCGGCCCGGGGGTGAAGGCGGGATCGACGCCGGGAGGGACGACGTCCACACGCCGAAGTCCGAGCTCGGCACGGATCTCGTCCCGGGACGAGCCCGACAGGGTGACCACCCGGGCCCGGCGGTACAGCGGCGGCGCCAGCCGGTGCTCGACGAGCTCCCCGGCCCGAGCCAGTGCCGCGGGGAGCACCATGCGCCACATCTCGCCGTGCACGTGGTGGAGGAAGACGATGCTGGTAACCCGTGGCCACAGGGGAGAGAAGAACGGCATGCCGTTCCAGATCTCGACCCGGCCATCAGGTGCCGGGCCCCTACTCAGGCCGGCGCCGGCCACCGCGGCGGCAGCGACACTGGCCGGGAACACCGCGTAACGGCCCCACCGCCGGACAACCCGGTAGCCGTCGCGTTGGACAACGGCCGATGCGTCTCGAACCGCCGAGGTGCGGACGGTGACGTCGAGCCCGGACGCGGCCCACCTGGATGCCACGTGATGGGCGTGGAGCTCAGACCCACCCGCTTCGGGATCGTCGAGGTCTCTCCAGGCGACGACCTCGATGTGGCGCAACCCAACCTGGCGCGCTGCGTCGGCGGCAACGGTGAGATCGAGACTCTCGGGCGAATCGGGCTCGGGGAGAGCCTCGACAGGAAGCGAAGACGCCCGGATCTCGACGTCGGTCAACCCTGCTCCCCCTGCACCAGCCCCACCGTAACCCGTTCGCCACATTGGCGACGGGGATGGGAAGCCGCTCGGGACTACGAGGCGGAATCGCCCGCTGGTGTCTCTGCGGCGGTTTGACCGGCGGTCTCGGCGGTGGCGGCAGTCGCTCCGTTGCTCGGTCCGTCGCTCTCCGGCGACACCGCCTGTTCGGGCGACGAGTGCTCCCCGGCGTCCCCTGCGCCGGTGGGCTGGGTTCCCGGTGCCGCCCCGGACGCGTAGTCGGCCCATGCCGCCTGCGCCTCGGTCTCCGGGGTGAACTCAGTCGACTGGTAGCCGTAGCCGATGTAGTTGCCCTGTTCGTCGTAGGCGTGCTCGCCGAACGCCTCGCGGTACTCCTCGGAGACCTCGCCGCCCTCGGCCGCCTGCTTGATCGACAAGCTGATGCGCCGGCGCTGCAGGTCGATGTCGATGATCTTGACCCACAGCTCCTCACCCGGGGTCACGACCTGCTCGGGGAGGTCGACGTGGTGACCGGCCATCTCCGAGATGTGGACCAGGCCTTCGATGCCGTCGCCCACCTGCACGAACGCACCGAAGGGGACGAGCTTGGTGATGCGGCCGTACACGAGCTCCCCCACCTGGTGGGTGTCGGCGAACTCCTGCCAGGGGTCGGTCTGGGTGTTCTTGAGCGACAGGCTGATGCGCTCCTTGTCGAGGTCGACGTCGAGCACCTCCACCTCCACTTCGTCGCCGACCGACACGACCGACGAGGGATGGTCGACGTGCTTCCACGACAGCTCGGACACGTGGATGAGCCCGTCCATCCCGCCCAGGTCCACGAAGGCCCCGAAGTTGACGACCGAGGAGACCACGCCCCGGCGTCGCTCGCCCGGCTTCAAGTTGGCCAGGAAGTCGCCCCGCTGCTCCTTCTGTGTCTCCTCCAGCCATGCCCGGCGGGAGAGGACCACGTTGTTGCGGTTGCGGTCGAGCTCGATGATCTTGGCCTCGATGGCCCGTCCCACGTAGGGCTGCAGCTCTCGGACCCGGCGCAACTCGACCAAGGAGGCGGGCAGGAACCCCCGCAACCCGATGTCGACGATGAGGCCGCCCTTGACGACCTCGATCACCGGTCCGCGCACCACGCCGTCGGACTCCTTGATCTTCTCGATGGTCCCCCAGGCCCGCTCGTACTGGGCCCGCTTCTTGGACAGGATGAGCCGGCCCTCCTTGTCCTCCTTCTGGAGGACGAGGGCCTCGATGGAGTCGCCCAGGCTCACGATCTCGTGAGGGTCGACGTCGTTGCGGATGGACAGCTCCCGGATGGGGATGACCCCTTCCGATTTGAAACCGATGTCGAGCAGCACCTCGTCCTTGTCGATCTTCACCACGGTGCCCTCGATGATGTCCCCGTCGTCGAACTCGACGATGGAGGAGTCGATGGCCTGTTCCAGGCTGGCGCCGTCGAGGTCGTCCTCCACGATGGGCCGGGGGACGTAGTTGCCGTTCTCGTCGAAGGTGCCCATGGGGGCTTCGGACAGAAGGGCGGTGGCGCCGGGGGTGCGGTTGGGGGTGGTGGCTGGAGTCGCCTGTTCAGCGGCGCCGGCGATGCCGGCGGCGGGGTCGGACATGAAGGTCGGGTGCTCTTTCGATCGGGGAACAGAGGTATCCCACGGGCGGATGCGCGCGGAACCCCGCCACCGAGGTGGCCGGGTTCGACCAGTCTAGCGCCGCCCCCGTCACGTTCGCCCAGGACACGGCGGTCTCAGCCCTCCGGCGTCAGCCCTTGGCGTCAGCCCTTGGCGTCCGCCCACGAGTCGCCCCAGCACGACGTGACCTCGAGGGGCACGGCCAGGTCGGCTTCGGCGGCCACACCAGCCATGACGACGGGCACCAGGGCCCCCACGGGATCGGCCTCCTCGTGGGGCACCTCGACCAGGACCTCGTCGTGGACCTGCAGCACGAGACGCGCCGCCAGGGCCTGCTCCTCGAGTGCGGCGTCGAGGCGGACGAGGGCCACCTTGAACAAGTCGGCTGCCAGCCCCTGGATCCCGGCGTTCATGGCTTGTCGCTCGGCGGCCATGCGGAGGTTGCGGTTGGGCGAGTTCAGGTCGGGCAGGGGCCGGCGACGCCCGAAGAGGGTCACCGTGAATCCCTTCGACCGCGCCTCGGACACGGCGCCGTCCATGTAGTCGCGCACCGCCGGGAACGCAGCGAAATAGGCATCGAGGATGCCCTGGGCCTCGGACGTCTCGACGTTGAGGCGCTGGCCGAGCCCGTACGCCTCCATGCCGTAGGCCAGGCCGTAAGAGACCATCTTCGCCCGATTGCGCTGGCGCGGGGTCACGTCCTCGGGCGCCACGCCGAAGACCCGGGCGGCGGTGGTGCGGTGGATGTCGCGGTGCTCGGCGAACGCGGCGACGAGGCCCGGATCACCCGACAGGTGGGCGATGACCCGAAGCTCGATCTGGTCGTAGTCGGCCACCAACAAACGGCAGCCCGGAGCGGGGACGAAGGCGGCCCGCAACTGCCTGCCGATCTCGCTCCGGACGGGGATGTTGTGGAGGTTGGGCCGGTCAGAGGACAGGCGGCCGGTGCGGGCCACGGTCTGGTGGAACGTGGCGTGGATGCGGCCGTCCTCGGCCACCTCGGCCAAGAGGCTCTCCCCATACGTGGAGCGGAGCTTCTCGACCTCGCGATAGCGCAGCAGGGCGTCGACCACCGGGTGCTGGTCTCGCAGGCGCTCCAGCGTGGCGGCATCCGTCGAGTACCCGGTCTTGGTGCGCCGTCCCGGGGACAGTCCGAGCTTCTCGTAGAGGATCGTGCGCAGTTGTGGTGTCGAGTTCACGTTGAACGACTCACCGGCCAACCGGTGGATCTCGGCCTCCAAGGTCTGGCACTGGGCGGCGAGCTCCTTGGCCACCCGGCGGAGCTCGTCGGCGTCGACGGCGATGCCCGCCACTTCCATTCGGGCCAGCACCCGCACGAGGGGGCGCTCGACCTCGTCGTAGAGACGCTCCAGCCCGGCCGCTTGCAGGGCACGACGCAGCACGGCGGCCAGCCCGCCCAGGACGACGGCCCGCTTGGCCTGGTGCACGGAGAGCTCTTCCGCGCTGTTGTCCAGCGCCAACCGGCCCGACGTCCCGGACTCGGAGTCGGATCCGGCACCGTCGAGGGACACGGCCATTCGGGAGTCGGCCAGCTCCTCGAGCCGATAGCTGCCGCTCGACGGGTCGAGGAGATAGGCGGCGACGGCGCTGTCCATCTCCAGGCCGACGCAGTCGACGCCCATGGGAAGGAGACTGCGCATCAGCTCCTTCGCCCCGTGCGCCACCAGCCGGGCACCGCCGGGCCCGAGAAGGCCTGCCAGGGCGCGCCGGACCGCCGCCTGGTCCAAGCTCGCCTCGTCCAGCCACATCGCCTCAGGTGTCGGAGCTGCGCCCGCCCTCCCGGCGCCGCCGGGAGCCAACAGGTGGGCGACCAGCTCTCCCACCCCGGCGATGGCCATACCCGCCAGCGGCGAGCGGCCCGGGTCGGCCAGCCAGCACGGCGCCACCGCCACCACCGCTCCCGGGCCGGACAGGCCGGCCAGTGCCGCAGCCGCCTCCGCACCGGTGGGTGACCGGGGCGACAGCGCGTCGAGGTCGACGGTGAAGGGGGACACGGCGGCCTCTTGCGCGGCCGAGCGGGGCAACACCGCGGCGTCGGCGTCGCCCATGATGGGCGCCAGTCGGCCCCACAGCGACTTCAGCTCGAGCTCGGCGAACACCTCGCGCACCTGGTCCCGGTCCCACTTGCCCAGGCCGAGGTCGTCGACCCCCACGGACAGCTCGACGTCGCGTCGCAGCGGTGTCACGGCGGCGTTGCGCCTGACCTGGACCTCGGAAACGGCCAGGTTGTCGCGGAGCTTGGGCGTGAGCGCGGCCAGGTTGGCGAAGATCTCGTCCAGGTCACCGCCGGAGCCGGTGACGAGCTTGGCGGCCGTCTTCTCCCCCACGCCCGGCACGCCGGGGAGGTTGTCCGAGGGGTCTCCCCGCAAGGCGGCCAGGACCGGGTACTGGGCCGGGGGGACGCCTGTGCGCTCCACGATGCCCGCCTCGTCGTACACCACCGTGTCGGAGATCCCTCGGCGGGTGTACATGACCTTGACGTGGGGGTCCTCGACGAGCTGGAAACAGTCCCGGTCCCCGGTCACGACCACCACGTCCCGGCCCGCATCGCGGGCCTCGGTGGCGAGGGTGGCGAGCACGTCGTCGGCCTCGAAGCCAGCCGCCTCGACCATGGGGATGCTCATGGCCCCGAGGACCTGGCGGACCAATGCGAACTGGGGCACGAGCAGATCGGGCGTCTCGGGCCGGTTGCCCTTGTAGTCCTCCACCATCTCGTCGCGGAACGTGGGCTCGGGCCGGTCGAAGGCCACAGCCATGCCGCTCGGCGACTGGTCCCGCAGCAACATGACCACCATGGAGGTGAACCCGTGCACGGCGTTGGTCACCTGCCCCGAGGTGGTGGCCAGGTCGGTGGGGAGAGCGAAGAAGGCGCGGAAGACGAGCGAGTTGCCGTCGAGGAGGTAGAGCGCGCCCGGCGTGGTCAGGGTGTGAGCGCCCCCTCGATGATCTCCTTGGCGACGTCGGCCATGCGCGACCGCCTGTCCATGGCTGTCTTTTGGATGAAGGAGAAGGCCTCCGCCTCCCCCATGCCGTGCTTGTCCATGAGCACACCCTTGGCCCGGTCGACGAGGCGGCGGGTCTCGAGCTTGTCCTCCAAGCTGGCCACCTCGTCGGACAGCCGGGCGTGCTCCTCCTCGATGGCCCGGTGCTCCTCGAAGCGGGCGATGGCCACCTCGATGGCAGGGATCAGCTCGCTGCGCTGGAACGGCTTCACGAGATAGGCGGCCACCCCGGCGTCCCTTGCGTCCTCGATGAGGTTGCGCTGGCTGAAGGCGGTCAGGATGAGCGAGGCGATCTTGTATTCGGACGTGATGCGCCGGGCGGCCTCGATGCCGTCGAGGCCGGGCATCTTCACGTCCAGGATGGCCAGGTCAGGGTGGGTGCTGGCCACCAGCTCGACGGCGTCGTCGCCGCGGCCGGTCTCGCCCACGACTTCATAGCCCTCGGACTCGAGGATCTCCTTCAGGTCGAGGCGGATGATGGCCTCGTCCTCGGCGATGACGACGCGCTTGGGGCGCTCGGGCATGCGGGGCGCTCGCTTTCGTTTCTCGGGGTCAGGTAC
>JASHUM010000063.1 GCA_030040015.1 Acidimicrobiales bacterium | reverse complement strand
ATCGTCGCCAAGACCGCCCGTGACTCTGGGTACGAAGCGTCGCCTGCCCAGGTCGTCGTCACCAACGGCGCCAAGCAAGCCGTCTACGAGACCTTCATGGCCCTGCTCGACCCCGGTGACGAGGTCCTCGTCCCGGCGCCCTTCTGGACGACGTATCCAGAGGCCATCGGCCTGGCCGGGGGCGTTCCCGTCCCCGTGCCCACCGAGGAGACGAGCGGCTTCCACCTCACCGTCGGGGCCCTGGACGAGGCCTGGACCCCATCCACGAAGGTCCTCCTGTTCGTCTCCCCCAACAACCCCACCGGCGCGGTTGCCACGCCAGGGGAGGTGGAGGCCGTGGGCCGGTGGGCGGCCCAACGAGGCCTGTGGGTGGTGACGGACGAGATCTACGAGCACCTGGTGTACGGGGACAGGACGTTCACCTCCATGCCTACCGTCGTGCCCGAACTGGCCGAGCGGTGCGTGGTCATCAACGGGGTGGCCAAGACCTACGCCATGACGGGTTGGCGGGTGGGCTGGTTGATCGCCCCGCCCGACCTGGCTGAGGCCGTGGGCAATCTCCAGTCGCACTCCTGCGGCAACGTCGACAACGTGGCTCAGGTCGCTGCGCTCGCCGCGCTCTCGGGCGACCTGGGCGCGGTCGCCGAGATGCGCGCCGTGTTCGACCGCCGGCGCGCCACCATGCACCGCATGCTCAACGACTGCGAGGGCGTCACGTGCGTGGAGCCCGAAGGAGCGTTCTACGCCTTCCCGTCGGTCCGCGGCCTGTTCGGCCGACGGGTAGGGGGCCAGCTGATCCAGAGTTCCCTCGACATCGTGGAAGTGGCCATCGAGCAGGTGAAGGTGGCCGTCGTCCCCGGAGAGGCGTTCGGGGCACCGGGCTACCTGCGCCTGTCGTACGCCATGTCGGAGGATGCCATGGTCGAGGGCGTCTCCCGTCTGGCCAAGCTCTTCGCAGGCGCCGACTGACCGTGACCCGCGTCCTCGTCAGCGAGAAGCTCGCCGACCGCGGTCTGGAGCTCCTCCGGTCGGCCGGCCACGATGTCGACGTCCGCCTGGAGATGAGCCCGGACCAGCTGATCGAGGCGATCGTCGGCGCCCACGCCCTCATCGTCCGCTCGGCGACCGATGTGACCGATGACGTGCTGGCCGCCGGTACCGACTTGATCGTGGTCGGCCGGGCCGGCATCGGCCTCGACAACGTCGACGTGGAGGCTGCCACGCGACGCGGGGTGATGGTCGTCAACGCCCCCCAGTCGAACATTCTCTCCGCCGCGGAGCACGCTGTCGCCCTGCTCCTCGCCCAGGCACGCAACATCCCTCAAGCGAATGCCGATCTGGTGGCGGGGAAGTGGGCGAGATCGAAGTGGGAAGGAGTGGAGCTGCACGGCAAGACGCTGGGGGTGGTCGGCCTGGGACGGATCGGCGCCCTGGTGGCACAGCGCGCCCTGTCCTTCGGAATGCGCCTGTGCGCATTCGACCCCTATGTCTCCCCCGAGAGGGCACGACAGATGGGCGTCGAGCTGCTCACCCTGGAAGAGCTGATGGCGGAGTCCGACTTCGTGACCATCCACCTCCCAAAAACGGCCGAGACCGCGGGGCTCATCGGTGCCGACATCCTGGCCAAGGCCAAGCCTGGCATCCGCATCGTGAACGCGGCGCGTGGCGGCATCCTGGACGAGGACGCACTACTCGAAGCCCTGCGATCGGGCCAGGTCGGGGGCGCCGCCCTCGATGTGTTCTCAACCGAGCCGTGCACCGACTCCCCTTTGTTCCTGGAGCCGAACGTGGTGGTCACCCCCCATCTCGGCGCCTCGACCCATGAAGCCCAGGACAAGGCGGGTGTGACGATCGCCGAGCAGGTCAACCTGGCGCTGGCGGGCGACTTCGTGCCCTTCGCCGTCAACGTCGCCGCCACCGAGGTGTCGGAGGTGGTGCGGCCGTTCCTCCCCTTGGCGGAGCAGCTAGGACGGTGCTTCGCCTGCCTCAACGACGGCATTCCCGACCGGCTCGACGTGGAGTACCAGGGAGGCCTGGCTGGAGCCAACCCCTCCATACTCACCTTGGCAGTGCTCAAAGGTGTCTTCGCGGCGGGAACCGAGGAACCGGTGTCCTACGTGAACGCCCCCCAGCTGGCTGAGGAGCGGGGCCTGGTGGTGCGCGAGGCGTCCACGGCGACGACGCGCGACTACGTCAACCTCTTGACGCTGCGTTCGGCGGAGCATTCCATCGCCGGCACCCTGTCGGGCCCGCGCTCGGAGCCTCGCATCGTGGTGGTCGACGACCACGTGGTGGAAGTCCCTCCCGCCGAGCACATGCTCGTGGTGCGCAATGACGACCGCCCGGGGATGATCGGCGTGGTGGGCACCGCCCTCGGTGAGGCAGGCGTGTCGATCTCGTCCATGGCCGTCGGCCCGTCACGCACGGGCAACACGGCGTTGATGGTGCTCTCCACGGACCGCGGGGTCCCCGACGACACCTTCACGCTTCTGCAGGCCTCCGACGGCATCGTGGACATCCATCGCATCACGGCATCCTGACGCTCCTGGAGCCGTCGCGGGCGTGCTGGCGCGCCTTGTGATTCGGTTGCGAGATCAGGTCTGGGAACGGTGGGGCGCTTGGGGAACCGGCGGCCACGAGTCGAAACTCATGGGCACGGCGGGAGTTCCCATAGGCGCAGGAGTGCCTGGCTCCCCGGCCATCCGGGCCAGTGCGGCTCGCACCAAGGCGCCCACAGCGGCGATCACGCCCGCCAGGAGCACCAACCTGAACGTTCGTCGTAGCAGTCTGAAGAGCACGGACATGAGGAGCGACGGTACCCCCTTGACCGGGAGTCGGGGTTTTGCCAGCATGGAGGGACCATGTGCGAGTTCCGCTGCACCCAGGAGCTGCTGCTTACCTGACGGCGAGCGCCACATCGCGCTCGCCGAGCCGCCCCCTGAGCCTCCGGGCCAGGGGGTTTTCTGTTGGGCGGGAGCGGCGGTCCTCGGCAGGCCCGGTCCGAGGGGCCGGAAGACGAGAGTGAGGGACGAACGGTGACGACGAACCATGGCGAGGGCAACCGGCGCACGCCCGGGGTCGATCCCGGGCACTTGACCGTCTTCGACACAACCCTGCGCGACGGCGAGCAATCGCCGGGGATCTCGCTCGACGCCGCCGAGAAGCTCGAGATCGCCGAACAACTGGCTCGGGTCGGCGTGGACTACATCGAGGCGGGATTCCCCGTGGCCAGCCAGGGAGACTTCGAGGCGGTGCAGTCGATCGCCCGCAGCGTGGGCAACCAGCCCGATGCACCGGCGATCTGCGGCTTGTCCCGAACCCACATGGCCGACGTCGACCGCTGCTGGGAGGCGCTTCGCGATTCGGCACAGGCCCGGATCCACGTGTTCATCTCGACCAGCCCCCAGCACATGGAGCACATGCTCAAGATGACCCAGGCTCAGGTGATTTCGGAGACGCGCAGCGGTGTCTCGCGGGCCCGTGAGCACACCGACGACGTCGAGTTCAGTCCGCAGGATGCCACACGCACGCCTCTCGATTTCATGCTCGAGGTGCTCAGCGCCGCCGTGGACGCGGGGGCGACGACGTTGAACATTCCCGACACCGTCGGGTACGGGATCCCCTGGGACTTCGGGGCACTCATTCAGCACATCCGAAGGCAGGTCCCTGGGGACTACATCCTCTCGACCCACTGCCACAACGACCTCGGCCTGGCCACGGCCAACACCCTGGCGGGCGTGCAGGCAGGTGCCCGCCAGGTCGAGGTGTGCGTCAACGGCCTGGGCGAGCGCGCCGGCAACGCCGCCCTGGAAGAGGTGGTCATGGCCCTGCGCATCCGGCCCGATCAATTCCCCGGCGTGACGACCACGGTGCACACCGAGGAGCTGGCACGTGCCTCGAGGCTCGTGGCCAGGCTCACCGGGTACCCCGTCCAGTACAACAAGGCGGTCGTGGGCCGGAACGCGTTCGCACACGAATCGGGCATCCACCAGCACGGTGTCCTCGCCGATCGGTCCACATACGAGATCATCGACGCCGCCTCCGTAGGCCAGGTGGGAAGGCAGATCGTCCTCGGAAAGCACTCGGGTCGCCACGCCTTCGCCGACACCCTTGCCAAGATGGGCATCCACGCCCAAGGAGACGCCCTCAACGCGGCCTTTGCCCGCTTCAAGGAATTGGCCGATCGAAAGGTGGAGATCACCGAGGCGGACGTGGAGGCCATCGTGGCCGAAGAGCTGGGCCAAGACCTCGTGGAGGGCTTCCAGCTGGAGTCACTCGAGGTCTCGGGCGGCACGGTGGGCATGCCCCGCGCCCGGGTGGTGCTCAGCCGCACCGGCGACAAGCTTGAAGCGGCGGCAGAGGGCAACGGCATGATCGACGCCGCCTGCAGCGCCATCCGGCAGGCGACCCGCGTGCAGTCCAAGCTCATCGGCTTCAACGTTTCTTCGGTGACCGGAGGAGTGGACGCCTTGGGTGATGTCGTCGTCCAACTTGAGGCCGACGAGCTCAAGGTGTCGGGCCGAGGCGTATCGACCGACGTGGTCGAAGCTTCAGCTCGTGCCTATCTGGCTGCGGTCAACCGCCTGGTGCGGATCAGGGCTCGCAACGAGCGCCGCGAAGTGGAGATCGGTCCCTGACGAGGCGTTCTACGTCCTGGCAGCGACCGGTAGCCAGGGCGCCCGAGTCTGCTCGTACCCGGCGATGGCGTCTTCGTAGCGCAGCGTCAGCCCGATGTCGTCCCAGCCGTTGAGCAGCCGATCACGGTCGAACTCTGGTAGGTCGAACGGGCCGGCCAACGCCGCCGCCGGTGCCTCGATCGTCCCTCGACCGACGTCGATGGTCAGCTCCAGCGACGGGTCTTCGGCCACTGCGTCGAGCAGGCTGCGACCCAGCTCGGCGTCGACCTCCACAGGCAGGAGGCCTTGCTTGATCGAGTTGTTGCGGAAGATATCGGCGAAACGCGGCGACACCACCGCCTCGAATCCGTAGTCCATGAGCGCCCACACGGCGTGCTCCCGGGACGACCCTGTCCCGAAGTTGGGTCCGGCCACGAGGATGTTGGCGCCGGCGTAGCGCTCCTCGTTCAAGACGAAGGACCGGTCGTCTCGCCATTCGGAGAAGAGCCCTGCCCCGAAGCCGGTCCGTTCCACGCGCTTGAGCCAGTCCGACGGGATGATCTGGTCGGTGTCCACGTCGGACCGGTCGAGAGGGACGGCCCGGCCGGTCACCACTCGCACCGCCTTCACGGCGCCCTCTCCAGGTCCTGTGGGGTGGCGAAGCTCCCGCGCACCGCCGTGGCTGCCGCCACGGCCGGCGACACCAGATGCGTCCGGCCGCCGCGGCCCTGGCGTCCCTCGAAGTTCCGGTTGGAGGTCGAAGCGCACCTCTCCCCGGGCGCCAGTTTGTCGGGGTTCATGGCCAGGCACATCGAGCATCCCGGTTGGCGCCACTCGAATCCCGCTGCCAGGAAGACCTTGTCGAGGCCCTCGGCCTCGGCCTCGGCCTTGACCTTGTGGGAGCCCGGCACCACCAAGGCCCGGAGGCCGTTTCGGACGTGACGGCCCTCGAGGACGGCGGCCGCCTCCCGGAGATCCTCGATCCGGGAGTTGGTGCACGATCCGATGAACACCGTGTCGACAGCAACGGCCCGCATCGGGGTGCCGGGTTCGAGTCCCATGTACGTCAGCGCCCTGGCCGCTGCCTCGCGCTCAGCGGGCTGGTCGAACTCCTCGGGCGAGGGCACGGTGTCGTCGATGGCGACCACCTGCGCGGGGTTGGTCCCCCAGGTGACGTGGGCACGGAGCTCGGAGACGTCGACGCGAACGCTCGTGTCGAAGCCGGCCCCGGCATCGGTGGCGAGGCCCTCCCAGTCCGCCACCGCCTTGTCCCAGGCCTGACCGGAAGGCGAGTGTGGCCTTCCGCGCAGGTACTCGAACGTGGTCTCGTCGGGGGCGATCATCCCGGCACGTGCGCCCGCTTCGATCGACATGTTGCACACGGTCATCCGGCCTTCCATCGACAGGGCTCGGATGGCGCGGCCCCTGTACTCGATCACGTGCCCGATGCCGCCCCCTGTCCCCAGGATGCCGATGATGGCGAGCACGAGGTCCTTGGCCGTGCAGCCCAAGGGCAGCGCTCCCTCGATCTCCACTGCCATCGTGGTTGGCCGTCGCTGAGGCAGGGTTTGCGTAGCCAGCACGTGTTCCACCTCCGAGGTCCCGATCCCGAAGGCGAGGGCGCCGAAGGCGCCGTGGGTCGAGGTGTGGCTGTCCCCGCACACCACCGTCATGCCGGGAAGGGTGAGACCCAACTCGGGCCCGATGACGTGGACGATGCCCTGGTTGGCGTGTCCCATGGGGTAGCAGGTGATGCCGAACTCGGCGCAATTGGCCGCCAGCACCTCGAGCTGGCGGGCCGACACCGGATCGGCGATCGGATGATCGAGTCCGGCGGTGGGGACGTTGTGATCGGCCGTGGCCACGGTGAGCTCGGGATGCCGCACCCGCCGCCCGGCCAGGCGCAGGCCGTCGAACGCCTGAGGGGAGGTCACCTCGTGCACGAGGTGGAGGTCGACGAAGAGGAGGTCCGGCTCGCCCGGTGCCGAGCGGACGACGTGCCGGTCCCAGACCTTGTCGGCGAGGGTGCGCGGTGTCACGGGCGTGCCGGTATCACGGCTGGCCGGGCGCCGAGACCTCGACGACCTCGACCCTGAGCTTGCCCCCCGGCGCCTCGTACTCGACCCTGTCGCCGGCGGCCCGGCCCAGCAGGGCCTGGCCCAGCGGCGAGCCCGGGGAGACCACGCTCAACTCGTCGTGGCGCTCCTCGATCGACCCGACGAGAAAGTGCTCCACTTCGTCGTCGCCCTCGTAGCGGATGGCTACCACGGAGCCGGCTGCCACCGTGCCCGCCCCGGGGCCTCGAGCCCCTTCCTCCACCACCTGCGCCCGGGCGAGAGTGGCCTGGAGCTGGCGGATCCTCGCCTCCATCTTCCCTTGGGTGTCCTTGGCGGCGTGGTAGTCGCCGTTCTCGGACAGGTCACCAAGGGCACGAGCGGCCTCGATGGCGCGGGCGATCTCCACCCGGCCGCGGGTGGTGAGGTCCTCCAACTCGGCCTGCAGCCGCTCGAACGTGGCCCGGGTGAGGTGGGTGGCGTCCTCGGTCACGACTCCAGAGGCTACCGGCTGCCAGGCACGATTCCGCATGGCCGGCGCCCAGCTGGTTGACGCCCAGGGGCTGTGGCGGGACAATGGGAGACCGTATGTTCGATGCAAGTGACCTGGTAATCGTCATTCCCTAGGCGCGCACCGCCGCCGTGCGCGCCTCTCCGACCGTCCACCTGGTGGGCGGTTTTTCATTTCTCGGGACGGACGTCTTCCGGGCTGCGGCGGCCGGGCGCCGACACCGTCAGGGAGCCAGGGAGTGCCAGAGTCGGCTGAAGGATCAGAAGGGAGAGGGTGCAGATGTCACGCAGGAGTCACCGGGTCGCCGTGATCGGCGGGGACGGCATCGGGCCTGAGGTGCTGGCCGAGGCGCTCAAGGTGGTCGCCGCCGCCGGAGTGTCACTGGCCCAGGAGCCCTTCGACCTGGGAGCCTCCCGGTACCTGCGCACCGGTGAGGTGTTGCCCGATTCCGTGCTCGACGAGCTGCGTGGCCTCGATGCCGTGCTCCTCGGGGCCGTGGGTCCTCCTGTCGGTTCGACCGATGTGCCGTCCGGCCTTCTCGAGCGCGGGTTGCTGCTGCGGCTGCGCTTCGAGCTCGACCTCTACGTCAACCTGCGACCCTTCACCGGGGTGCCGGGGGCACTCGCTGCCGACTGTGACTTCGTCGTCGTCAGGGAGAACACCGAAGGTTCCTACGCCGGCGAAGGTGGGGTGTTGCGCCGGGGCACCCCCCACGAGGTGGCCACCCAGGGGTCGGTCAACACCCGTATGGGCGTGGAGCGCTGTGTGCGCTTCGCTTATGAGTTGGCCATGCGCCGATCCCGCCGCCGCCTGACCTTGGTGCACAAGACGAACGTGCTCGGATTCGCCGGAGACCTGTGGCAGCGCACGGTCCGTGAAGTGGGTGACGACTATCCGGGTGTCGTCTCCGACTACAACCACGTCGACGCCGCATGCATCTACATGGTCGAGGACCCAGGTCGCTACGACGTGATCGTGACTGACAACCTGTTCGGCGACATTCTCACCGACCTCGCCGGTGCCGTCTCGGGGGGCATCGGGTTCGCCGCTTCGGCGAACCTCAACCCGGCCCGGACCGGTCCGTCGCTGTTCGAGCCGGTGCACGGTGCCGCCCACGACATCGCCGGTACCGGGCAGGCCAATCCGATCGCCGCCATCCGCTCGGCTGCGATGATGCTCGAGCACCTGGGCGAGACCGACGCGGCAGAGCGACTCTCCAAGGCCGTGTCCGCCTACGTCGCCGAGCACGCACCTGGCACTCCCTTCCCGTCGACGGCCGAGGTCGGCGACGCCATCGCAGAAAGGCTCTGACCGTGCCCATCACCCCGACCGAGAAGATCTGGTTCGACGGCGAACTGGTCGACTGGGACGACGCCAACGTCCACGTGCTCACTCACTCGCTGCACTACGGCTCCGGGGTGTTCGAGGGCATCCGTGCCTATCCGACCTCCTCGGGGGTGGCGGTGTTCCGGCTCACCGATCACATCAACCGCCTGTTCTCCTCGGCCAAGGTCTTTCTCATGGACGTCCCCTTCTCGTCCGCCGACCTCGTGCGGGCAAGCAAGGAAGTGGTGAGGGTCAACGGCCTCGACCAGGGCTGCTACATCAGGCCTCTCATCTTCCTGGGAGACGGCGAGATGGGGCTCAACCCGCTCCCGTGCGCCGTTCGCGTCGCCGTGGCCGCCTGGTCGTGGGGGACCTATCTCGGCGACGAGGGGATCCGTAACGGGATCCGGCTGAAAGTCTCGTCCTGGCAGCGCCACGATCCCAACGCCGTTCCCACCGCCGCCAAGGGCACGGGGATGTACGTGAACTCCTCGTTGGCCAAGGTCGAGGCGCTCAAAGCCGGCTACGACGAGGCGTTGCTGCTCGCCCCCGATGGTCGCGTCTCCGAGTGCACCGGGGAGAACGTGTTCGTGGTGCGCGGAGGTCGCATCCTCACCCCACCCACCTCCGCGTCGGGTGCCCTGGCCGGGATCACCCAGCAGTCGGTGGAGACGATCGCCGCCGACCTGGGGGTCGAGGTGTCGCACGAGGCCCTGGTGCGAACCGATCTGTACACCGCCGATGAAGCCTTCCTGACCGGGACCGCGGCCGAGGTGGTGCCCATCCGGGAGGTCGACGACCGTATGGTGGGTGACGGCCGCCCAGGCCCGATCACCACCCAGATCCAGCAGACCTACTTCGCCGCCGTGCGAGGCGAGGTCGATCGGTACAAGGACTGGCTCGAGTATGTCGGATGACCCCTCCCTAGCCCCGCTTGCCGCCCACCGTCACCGGCGAGCCAGCCACGACCACGAACTCACGGAGTTGCCCGAGGCGGTGGACATCTTCGATACCACCCTGCGCGATGGCTCCCAGCAGGAGGGACTGTCCCTCTCCGTCGACGACAAGCTGCGCGTGGCCGAGCAGCTCGATCACCTCGGGGTTGCCTACATCGAGGGCGGCTGGCCCGGCGCCAATCCGAAGGACGAGGAGTTCTTCGCCAGGGCTCCGGCCGAGCTTCGCCTGTCCACGGCCACATTGGTTGCCTTCGGCTCGACCCGGCGTTCCGGGGTGCGAGCTGCGGAAGACGAGGTGCTCCGTCAGCTGGTCAAGGCCAACACCGAGGCGGTGTGCATCGTGGCCAAGGCCTCGGAGCTCCACGTGAAGGAGGCTCTGCGCGCCACCCTCGAAGAGGCGCTGGCCATGGCTTCCGACTCGGTCGATTTCCTGCGTGCCCACGGGTTGCGGGTCTTCTTCGACGCCGAGCACTTCTTCGACGGGTTCCGGGACAACCGGGAGTTCTCGCTGGCCGTGTTGCGGGCGGCGGCAGAGGCGGGGGCCGAGGCCCTGGTGTTGTGCGACACAAACGGAGGAACGCTGCCGCACGACGCCGAGCGCATCGTGCGCGAAGTCGCCGGCACCTTCGACACCCAGGTGGGGGTGCACTTCCACAACGACTCCGGTTGTGCCGTAGCCAACTCGCTCGCCGCCGTCCGGGCTGGAGCCACCCACGTCCAGGGATGCATCAACGGCTACGGAGAGCGCACCGGGAACGCCGACCTCTCGGCCACCATCCCCAACCTGGCGCTCAAGCTCAGGGTGCGGACCATCCCCGATGACCGCCTCGAGCGCGTCACCCCCGTCTCGCACCACATAGCCGAGCTCGTCAACATGGCGCCGAATCCGCAACAGCCGTACGTCGGGTCGGCCGCCTTTGCGCACAAGGCGGGCCTGCACACGAGCGCCATCGCCCGGCGGCGCGATGCGTACGAACACGTGCCGCCGGACCTGGTGGGTAACGGCACGCGCTTCGTCGTCTCCGAGATGGCGGGAAGATCGACGTTGGCACTCAAAGCCGAGGAACTCGGTCTCGAGCTCGACTCCGAGGCTCTGACCGAGGTGCTCGACACGTTGAAGCACCTCGAGCACCGGGGGTACCACTTCGAGGTCGCCGACGGCTCTCTCGAGTTGCTGCTCCGGCGGGCCACCGGATGGGAGCCGGGCTACTTCGAGCTCGACTCGTACCGGGTGATCGCCGACCACGACCGGGGACATCTCACCGAGGCGACGGTGAAGGTCCGCATTGGCGAACGCCGCGTCCTCGCCGTGGCCGAGGGCAACGGACCGGTCAACGCCCTCGACTCCGCGCTGCGCTCGGCCATCGGGGGCCACTATCCGGAGTTGGCCGGCATCCATCTCGTCGACTACCGGGTGCGGGTGCTCGACTCCGGCACGGGCACGGCGGCGGTCACGAGGGTCCTCATCGACACCACCGACGGCGACCGGGTGTGGACCACCATCGGTGTGTCGGAGAACGTGATCGAGGCCTCCTGGCAGGCCCTGTTCGACTCGATCGTCTACGGTCTGCTCCGCCGAGCCGCTCCTCCAGCTGCGTCCGAGGAGCGACGCCTGCACCCCGAGGAACGATGACCTCACCCGAGGAGCGATGACCCAGCCCAGTTACGTCCCCATCGTCGAAGCCGACCAGGTCCGACCCGCATACCGGCTGCGCACGCCGCTGCCGTGGAAGCCCGACCGGGTGGCCGACCTGCGAACCCCAGGCCAGCCCAAGGGAAGGGAGCTCGGGGTTCCCGGCCCCGACCAGGGCTACGGCTTGCTGCTGGCCCATCGGCTCTTCGCCGAGCGCCTCGAAACCAGCCACGGTGTGACCGTCGACGACGCTCTCGTGGGAGCCGCCGGTGTGGCCAGCGCCCGGGCCGCCCTGTTCGGCCGTGCCCCGGTGGCCAAGGACATCGAGATGGCGTTGGTCCTCTTCGGGTTCCTGGGCGGGGCACCGGAAGACCTCGTGGCCCTGCGGACCTCGCTGTTCCGGGGCGCCGCCCATCACTACGAGCAGCAACGGCGAATCGTCGACTCGGTCCCCGAGGAGACGCTCCGGCTCGGCCCCGACCAGGTGCATGCCCGATTGCCTGATTGGCGGATGCTCCTGGCCACGCAATCCTGAGGAGTCGTCGTGGGCGACTCGCCGGACGGGGTGGTCGATCGCTTCCAGGTGCACGTTCGAGGAATGGTCTTCGACGCCAGGGCCGCCGGGCCGCCGGGGGCGCGGGAGGTGCTGCTGCTCCACGGCTTTCCGCAAACCTCGGCGTCCTGGCAGCACCAGGTCGAGGCTCTTGGCGCGTCGGGCATGCGAGCCCTCGCCTTCGACCAGCGGGGCTATTCGCCTGGAGCCCGCCTGCCCCAGGTCTCGGACTACCGGTTGGGAGGGCTCGTCGACGACGCCCTCGCCGTGGCAGACGCACAGGGCATGGACCGCTTCGACCTGGTCGGCCACGACTGGGGTGCCATGGTGGCTTGGGTGTTGGCAGCACGGCACCCGGACCGGGTTCGTTCGCTCACGGCCGTGTCGGTCCCGCACCCTTCCGCCTTCGCCGGTGTGCTGTCGTCCGGGGACGCCGATCAATCGAGCCGATCGTCGTACATCGGTGTGTTCCGGCAACCGGGGAACGTGGCCGAGCGGCTGTTGTTGGGGGAGGACGGGAGTGGTGACGGCTTACGGGCCATGTTCCACCGGAGCGGCATGCCGCCCGAGGCTCCCGAGATCGCCGAGTTCGTGGCGGCCATGCGTCAGCCGGGCGCCCTCACCGCCGCGCTCAACTGGTACCGGGCCATGGACGCCCACGAGGTCTCGGACGTGGGGCTGGTCGAGGTGCCGACCATGTACGTGTGGTCGAGCGAGGACATCGCCATCGGCCGGCGGGCCGCCGAGGACTGTGCCCGGTTCGTCAAGGGCCCGTACCGCTTCGAAGTGCTCGAGGGTGTGAGCCACTGGATCCCTGAGACCGCCTCCGACGCGCTCAACGCCCTGCTCCTCGACCACTTGGCAACCCTGGGAGACTGACCCCGATGGATGATCAGCCGACGAGCTTCCGCCTCACCGACACCCAGCTGGAGTTCCGCTCGGCTCTCCGCCAGATGTGCGAGGAGCGCATCGCCCCTCATGCGGCCCAGGTCGACGCCGAGGCCGCGTTCCCCTGGGACGGGTTCAAGGCCTCGGTGGACATGGAGCTCTCGGCGCTGGGGATCCCCGTTGCCTATGGCGGGGCGGGAGCCGACCACGTGACGCAGGCGATCATGGTCGAAGAACTGGCCCGCGTGTGCGCCTCGACCGCCGTGACCATGCTCATCTCCAGGCTGAGCATGATCCCGATCATGAACTGGGGCACCGAGGAGCTGAAACGTCGCTACCTCCCCGCAGTCGCCAGTGGCGGGGCGCAGGGCAGCTACTGCCTGTCGGAGGCCGACGCCGGCAGCGATGTGGCCGCCATGCGGTGCCGGGCCGTCCGCGACGGGGACCACTACGTCCTGTCAGGCGCCAAGTACTGGATCACGAACGCCGGCGTGTCCGACACCTACACGGTCTTCGCCAAGAGCGATCCCGACGCCGGCCACCGGGGGATCACCTGCTTCCTCGTCGAAGCGGACTGGGGCGTGCGGGTGGCCAAGCTCGAGCACAAGATGGGGCTGCGGGGGAGTCCCACAGGGGAGATCGTGCTCGACGACGTCCGCGTGCCGATGTCCAACCGGATCGGCGAAGAGGGGCAGGGCTTCACCATCGCCATGCACACCCTCGACAGGAGCCGTCCCATCATCGGCGCCCAGGCAGTGGGGATCGCCCAGGGCGCTCTGGACCACGCGGCTCGCTATCTCCAGGGGCGCAAGGCCTTCGGCCAGGCCATTGCCGAGTTCCAAGGTCTGCGTTTCATGGTGGCCGACATGGCCATGCGACTGGAGGCTGCCCGCACGTTGGTGTACCGGGCGTGCAGCATCGTCGACGCCGGCGATCCGGGAGGCGAGCTCACCATGACCGGAGCCATGGCCAAGTGCTTCGCCTCTGACACCGCCATGGCGGTGACGACCGATGCCGTGCAGCTCCTCGGGGGATACGGGTACACCACCGACTTCCCGGTCGAGCGTGCCATGCGTGACGCCAAGATCACCCAGATCTACGAAGGGACGAACCAGATCCAGCGTGTCGTCATCGCCAAGCAGCTACTCGGATAGGCCGAGGCTCGTCATCTAGAACAGGTTCTATACTGGCCCCCGGTCCGCTCCGGCCCTGCCGACGGGGCCGTGGACGCGAGGACTGGAGGAGGCTCGATGGCGAAGCCAGTGATCGTCGAGGCGGTCCGGACCCCGATCGGCAGGCGCAATGGAGCACTCGCCGGCCTCCACGCCGCTGAGCTCCTCGGCATCGCCCAGGTAGAGCTGGTCAAGCGGGCCGGCATCGACCCCGGCGAGGTCGAGCAGGTGGTCGGGGGTTGCGTCACCCAGGCCGGGGAGCAGGCCTCCAATGTCACGCGCACCGCGTGGCTCACCCAGTCGTTGCCATACGAGGTGGCCGCCACGACCATCGATTGCCAATGCGGGTCGTCCCAGCAGGCCAACCACTTCGTGGCCAACCTGATCAGCGCCGGCGCCATCGACGTGGGTATCGCCTGCGGCGTCGAGGCGATGAGCCGGGTGGGCCTCGGGGCCAACGCCTTCAACGGGCCGGGGCGGTCGCGTCCGGACGCCTTCCCATGGGACATGCCCGACCAATTCGGTGCGGCTGAGCGCATCGCCAAGAAGCGCGGCATCACCAGGGAGCAAGTGGACGCCTTCGGGCTGGCGTCTCAACAGAAGGCTGCCCGGGCGTGGGCTGAGGGTCGGTTCGACCGCGAGGTGGCAGCAGTCGAGGCGCCGGTGGTCGGCGCCGAGGGGCCGACCGGAGAGCGTCAGGTGGTGGGGCGTGACGGTGGCTTGCGGGAGACGAGCGCCGAGGCGCTGGCCGGGCTCAAGTCGGTGCTCGACAACGGTATCCACACCGCCGGCAACTCTTCGCAGATCTCCGACGGGGCCGCGGCCGTGCTGTGGATGTCCGAGGACCGGGCCCGGTCAGCCGGGTTGCGGCCCCGTGGCCGTCTCGTCGCCCAGGTGCTCGTGGGGTCCGATCCCTACTTCCACCTCGACGGGCCCGTGGAAGCAACGGCCAAGGTGCTGGCCAAGGCGGGGATGACCATGTCCGACATCGATCTGTTCGAGGTGAACGAGGCCTTTGCCTCGGTGGCGCTGTCGTGGGCCCAAGTCCACGAGCCCGACATGGACAAGGTGAACGTGAACGGCGGCGCCATCGCCCTCGGCCATCCAGTGGGCGCGACAGGGAGCCGCCTGGTGACGACCGCCCTTCACGAGCTCGAGCGCCGCGACGCTTCACTGGCGCTGGTGACCATGTGCTGCGGCGGAGCACTCGCCACCGGGTCGATCATCGAGCGCCTGTAGCAGGGAGAAGGTGTGATGGCCGGCACGGAGCACCTCTTGTTCGAGCGGCGGGGCACCACCGCCATCGTGACCATGAACCGGCCCGAGGCCAAGAACGCCTTGAGCTTGCCCATGCTGGTCGGAATGGCGGACGCCTGGGAGGAGATCGACGATGACGACGACATCCGGTGCGCCATCCTGACGGGTGCCGGCGGGACGTTCTGTTCTGGAATGGACCTGAAGTCGATGTCGGGACCCGACGCCGATCGCTACCACGACCGCATGCAATCCGACCCCGATCTCCACTGGAAGGCACTCCTGCGCCATTACCAGCTCCGCAAGCCCCTCATCGCTGCCGTCGAGGGGTGGGCGGTGGCAGGAGGGACCGAGATCCTCCAGGCGACCGACATCCGTGTGGCAGCCGCCGGGGCGAAGTTCGGTGTGTTCGAAGCTCGGCGAGGTCTGTTCCCACTGGGTGGATCCACCGTGCGCCTTCGCAGGCAGATCCCCTACACCGTGGCCATGGACCTGCTGCTCACAGCGCGGGAGGTGAGCGCCGAGGAGGCGCTGCGCATCGGGCTCATCGGCCGCGTCGTGCCCGACGGCACCGCGCTGGACGAGGCTCTGTCCATCGCCGAGGTGATCGGTGCCAACGGGCCCCTGGCCGTGGAGGCCATCAAGCGATCGGTGCGCGAGACCGACAGCCTTCCCGAGCCGGAGGCGCTCAAGGTCGAGCTCGAGATCGGCATGCCCATCTTCGCCACCGAGGATGCCGCCGAGGGCCAGAAGGCGTTCGCCGAGAAGCGGCTTCCCGTCTATCGCCGGCGGTAGACCTTCTTGAGCTCGACCGACGACGACACCAGCGCCGACGCGCCCGGCGCCACCTCGTTCAAGGAAGGAGTCTCCGATTTCGGGATCTCCCGGGCGGGGAGCCCGGCGCTGTCTTCGAGCCGCCATCGTCGTCCATCGGTGTCAGGACCCGGTGGGGATCACCGATTTGCCGCCGCCGCCGCTGTCCGGCGCATCACCACCACCTTGGTGGGCAGTCCGATCGACGACGAGGAACTCGACGAAGCTGTTCGTCTCCTCGAGTCTGTGGCAGAACGACTCGAGGCGGTCGCCGGGCCCGGGCGCCGGTCCCGCAGGCCGCCGGACCCCTCGGGCGAGCCTCAGGACTTCTTCCCGACCAGTCCGGTGGTCGGTTTCGCCAACCCCATCTCACCGCCGGTGAAGGTCGAGCTCGCCGCAGGCGGCGGGCTCCGAGGCACGGCCTACTTCGACTACCAGTACGAAGGCCCACCCACCTGCGTGCACGGGGGTGTGATCGCCATGGTCTTCGACGAGCTGCTCGGGGCCACCAACATCGCTGCCGGGTGTCCCGGTATGACCGGCACCCTCACCATCCGGTACCGCCGCCCTACGCCGCTACGGTCGTTGCTCCGCCTCGAGGCCCGCTGCCTGGGGCGCGAGCGTCGCAAGATCACGACCTGGGGGGCCATCTTCCTTGGGGAGGAGCTGCTCGCCGAGGCAGAGGGGATCTTCATCGAGCTGGTGCCCGAGCGATTTCTCCAGGTGGTCACCGGTCACAGCGAACCGGGACCGGGATAGCTGCCTTCGGCGTCTTCTGCCTCGACTGGCGGCATTTCGGGCCTCGATCCCCTGGCGCTCCGGTCCCCGAGATCGACCGGGAATCGACCGCCGGGCGGCCACGGAGGGTGTCCAAAGCCGCCGACCCAGGCTCTAGGCACGGCCAATCTGTGCCGATACCGTTGACGACGGTCGGCGCCGTGCCGGCCCGTCGCGAGGACGGCACCCTTGGGCGACACCGAGCAGCTGAGTGACGAGGATCTGAGCGTCTTCTTCGAGCTGTCGAGCGAGCTCTTCGGGGTTTTCGAGCCGCAGGGCGGCTTGGTGTGGTGCAACCCGTCGGTAGGTGCCGTCCTGGGCTACAAGGCCGACGAGCTCCGCCAGGTCGACCTGGCCAGCCTGGTGCACCCCGAGGACCTGGGTTCCCCCACCGACGACTTGGAGGACTTCCCCCGAGACGGATCCGCGCTCACACTCGAGGTGCGGTGCCGAACCAAGGACGGCGGCTGGCGTTGGCTCGAATGGTCAGGGACCTGGGACCCGACAAGTGCGCTCCTCTACGGCGCAGCGCGCGACGTGACCGAGCGGCGCCGGACCCAGGCGGACCTGGCCCGCAACGAGAAGCTCATCCGGGCGATCCTCGACCACTCCGACGCGGCGATCTCGGTGGAGGACCACGATCGTCGTTACGTCATGGTGAACGATGCGTTCGCCCGATTGGTGGGTCGGGAGCGCGCCGAGATCGTCGGGCGCCAAGCCGACGACGTCTGGGCTCCTCACCCCTCCCCCGGTGCAGGACCGTCGGTACGGGCCCTCGCCGAAGGCAGGCCGGTGACCACCGACGAAGTGGTCGAAATGGACGACGGCCCGCACACCTTCATGACGACCGTGTTCCCGGTGAGCGACGACGATGGGCAGGTCATCGGCACGGCAACCATCGCCGCTGACATCTCGAGCCGAAGCGCGGCAGAAGGGCGCTTGGCGGAGCGCGAGCGACTGCTCGACACCATCGTCAGTGCCAGTCCGGACATCGTGACCATCCTCGACGACCGGGGACGAGTTACGGAAGTGAGCCAAGCGGCGTCGCGCATCCTCGGGTACGAGATCGAAAGACCGGTGCACGATGATCTCGAGGCTCTCGTGCACCGGGAGGACATCCCGACGGTGTACGAGGAGTACGGCCGCCTCCTGCGTCAGGAGCAGTCACAACTCGATCTGCGTTACCGGGTGCGCCACAGCGACGGTCGATGGGTGACGCTGGACACCCGGGGACAGGCGATCGTCAGGGAGGACGGGCGTACCGAAGGTGCCGTGGTGGTGTGCCGAGATGTGTCGGCGGACCTCGCCTTCGAGGCCGAGCTCCAGGCAGCACTAGCCGAGGCCGAGAGTGCGAGCACGTCCAAGAGCGAGTTCCTCTCGCGAATGAGCCACGAGCTACGCACGCCTCTCAACTCGGTGCTCGGCTTCGCCCAGCTCCTCGAGCTCGACGGCGTCCAAGGCGAGCAAGCTCAGGCCGTCGGCCACATCCTGCGTGCCGGGCAGCACCTGCTCAATCTCATCGACGAGGTCCTCGACATCACCCGTATCGAGTCGGGCCGCATCGAGCTTTCCCTCGAGGCTGTGCCGATCGCCGAGGTAGTGGGCGACGCCGTCGACTTGTCCAGGCCCCTGGCTGAGGACCGCTCGATCAGCCTCGAGCTCCATTTGGACGTCGAAGAGGACACCCATGTCCTGGCGGACCGCCAGCGTCTCCTGCAAGTGCTTCTCAATCTGCTCTCCAACGGGGTCAAGTACAACCACGCTGAAGGCGCCGTCGCTGTCTTGGTGGCTCGCGACGGGGACCGTGTTCGCATCTCGGTGGCCGACGACGGCCCCGGGATCGCCCCCGAGGACGCCGAGCGAGTCTTCCGTCCCTTCGACCGATTGGGGGCCGAGCGCAGCGGGGTCCAGGGGACCGGCGTCGGTCTCACCCTGTCGAAGCACCTGGTAGAGCAGATGGGCGGCGCCATCGAGCTCTCCTCCGAGCGGGAATCGGGCGCCGTCTTCACGGTGACGCTGTCTGCCACAGCTGCTGCCCGGGCCACGCGCCAACCCACCGAGCGGATGCCCCGGCGCCAAGAGGGATCCGGAACGGACCTCAGGGTTCTCCACATCGAGGACAACCTGGCCAACCTGGAGCTGGTCGAGCAGATTCTGGCCCGCCTCGGGACGATCGAATTGCGAGCGGCGATGTACGGCAGCCTCGGATTGGACCTGGCTCGTGAGCACCGCCCCGACCTCGTGCTCCTCGACCTCCACCTCCCCGACATGACCGGGGCGGAGGTCCTCGAACGGCTCCGGGAGGATCCCGATCTCGCCGACGTCCCGGTGGCGGTCGTCACTGCTGATGCCACGCCGAACCAGATCCGGGCACTCCAGTCCGCCGGCGCCATCGCCTATCTCACGAAGCCGATAGACGTGCAGGAGCTCGTCCGCGTCGTCGAGTTGGTCCGCGCCAGGGACCGACGATGAACGATCGCGAGAACGCCACTCGAAGCCCGGTCGCCACAGCTGTGGCGCTCCGGCCGCCTTCGGGGTTGGCACTCCGAAACGTCCTCAACCTCACGAGCCAGGTGCTGTGCGTGTGCGACCCCGAGGGCCGGCTGCTGTGGTGCAACCTCGGGTTCGAGCGTGCCCTCGGCTACGCCTTGGACGGTGTGCGCGGCACGCCTCTTGCCGCGCTCGCCGATGATGACGGGCAGCACGTCTTGGATTCGGCCGGAAGGACACGGTCGGGCCGGTCGAACCAAGGTGAAGTTGCCGTCACCGCGCGGATGCGCCGCCGAGACGGGGTGTGGCGACGGCTGGAATGGACGGTTCGCGCCGATGATCAGCGAGGACTCAGGTTTTTTGCCGGCCGGGACGTGACGGATCGATTGGCAGCCGAGGAGGCAGTGCGGGCCGGCGAGGCCAGGCTGCGCGCCATCGTCTCGCACTCACCGGCGGTCATCTTCGTGAAGGGGCTCGATAGTCGCTATCTCCTCGCCAACGAGGCGTGGACGGCCGTGATGGGGCGTTCTGTTGAACAGGTCATCGGCCGGAGCGACACCGAGTGCCAACCTGACAACGCCCCGTCCTTGGACGAAGTCGAGGAGCTGCTCCGTCTGTCGTTGGACGACCGGGAAGGGGAAGGGGGTGTGGCCGGCGGCGGTCCCGACCACCCATCACAGGTCCGGGACCTACGCCTCGAGACACCAGACGGACCGCGACACTTCATGCTCTCGCTCTTCCCGCTCTACGGTGAGGACGGGCACTTCTATGCCACGTGCGGTATCGCCACCGACATCACCGAGCGCAAGCGAGCCGAGGCGGCGCTCCAGGCGCGCCAGGTCGTCCTCGACACGATCCTGGCCACGAGTCCCGACATCATCTCGCTCCTTGACTCCGAGGGGCGTGTGCGCCACGTGAGCCAGGCCGAGCAGCAGATCCTCGGGTACCAGCATCGTCCACCGAGCAACTCGGAGCTCTTCTCGCTCGTCCATCCCGACGACTTCGACGACGTTGCATCGGCGTTCATCGGGATGGTCACCGGGTCTCGCCCGCATCTCCATGTGCGCTATCGGGTCCTCCACGCCGAGGGTCACTGGGTGACGTTGGACTCGCGTGCACAAGCTGTGGCTGACGACGAGGGCCGATTCCTGGGCGGGGTCGTGGTGACCCGGGACGTCTCGGCGCGCCTCGATTCCGAGACACGGCTGCGCGAGTTGCGCCAGGCGGCCGAGCAGGCGAGCCGGGCGAAGAGCGAGTTCCTTTCACGGATGAGCCATGAGCTGCGTACACCGCTCAACGCCATCTTGGGGTTCTCCCAGCTGCTCGAGATGGACGACCTCGCCCTTCCGCAAGCCGAGGCGGTGGACCACATCCTGAGGGCCGGCAGGCACCTCCTTCAGCTCATCGACGAGGTCCTCGACATCGCCCGGATCGAGACGGGGCACCTCGAGCTCGCTGTCCGGGCCGTACTGTTGGCCGACGTGGTCGCCGAGGCCATCGACGCCGTCCGTACCATGGCCGAGCGCGCCGAAGTCTCCGTGCAGAACACCATCGATCGCCACGAGTGCCCGGCCGTCCTGGCCGACCGCCAGCGTCTTCTCCAGGTCCTTGTGAACCTCCTCTCCAACGCGGTCAAGTACAACCGCCCTGGGGGCCGGGTGGACATATTCAGTGAGCCCGCTCCCGGCGGCCGGGTGCGGCTGGCTGTGGCCGACACCGGGCAGGGCATTCGCGCCGAGGACTTGAGTCGCGTCTTCGAACCGTTCGACCGATTGGGCGCAGAGCAGTCGGGTGTGGACGGGACGGGGGTTGGCCTGGCCTTGGCCAAGCACCTCGTCGAGCGTATGAACGGCACCATCGCCGCTGAGTCGGTCCCCGAGGTGGGAAGCACGTTCTCGCTCGAGCTCCCCATGGCTGTGGTCCCCGACGACGTCAGCTCGGGCGGGTCGAATCCGGGCGGCGGGACGGGTGTGGAGCGGAGCGGGTCGGCAGGGACCCGGGCCGTGTTCCGGGTCCTTCTCGTCGAGGAGGACCTGAGCAGCCGGGAGCTGGTGGAGCGGGTCCTCGCTCGCCGTCCCGGTGTGGTACTGCTCGCGGCCCGCGAGGGACAGCGCGCCTTGGAACTGGCCCGACAAGAGCGCCCCGACCTCGTCCTGCTCGACCTCCAGCTCCCCGACATGCCGGGCTCGACGTTGCTCGACCGCCTGGGAGAGGATCCCGCCTGCGCGTCCACCCCGGTGGCTGTCCTGAGCACAGAGGCCGGCCCGGGGCAGGTGAGGAGGCTGCTGGGCCGCGGGGTCGCCGGTCAGCTCACCAAACCGATCGACGTGAGAGCCCTGCTGTCACTCGTGGACGCCGCCCGGGCTGCGAGCGGCAAGTAAGGAGCCGAGCGCCGAGCATGGGCTACACCTAGATCGCTCGCTCGCGCCCCTCCCAGTAGGGGTCGCGAAGCTTTCTCTTGTAGAGCTTTCCGTTGGGGTCCCGCGGCATGTCCTCGGTGAAGTCGATCGATTTCGGCGTCTTGAACTTGGCCAGTCGGCCCTCGCACCAGGCCAGGATCTCCTGGGCGAGCTCGGGGGAACCTCCCACGCCGTCGACCGGCTGAATGACCGCCTTCACTTCTTCACCCCAGTCGTCGTGGGGGATGCCGAAGACGGCGGCGTCCACCACCTTGGGATGCGAGAGGAGCACGTTCTCGATCTCGGCCGGATAGATGTTTGCGCCCCCCGAGATGATCATGTCGGTCTTTCGGTCGCAGAGGAACAGGTATCCGTCCTCGTCGAGATATCCGACATCGCCCACGGTGAAGAACTTCCCGATGCGGTTCTTCTGGGTCTTCTCCTTGTCCTTGTGGTACTCGAAGTCGCCGGCCTGCATGGACATGTACACGGTCCCCACCTCGCCCGCGCCCAGGCGATCGCCGGCGTCGTCGAAGATGGCGATCTCGGAGATAGGCCACGGCCTGCCGACCGTCCCCGGCTTCTTGAGCCACTCCTCGGTGTTCACCACCGTGCCCCCACCCTCGGATGCGGCGTAGTACTCGTCGATCACCGGGCCCCACCATTCGATCATCTTGTGCTTGGTGTCGACTGGACAAGGGGCAGCGGCGTGGATCATGTGGCGGAGCGAGCTCAGGTCGTGGCGGTTCCTGGCCTCGTCGGGCAGTGCGAGCAACCTGTGGAACTGGGTGGGCACCATGTGCGAGTGGGTGACTCGACGGCGCTCGATGAGCTCGAGCATCTCCTCACCGCTCCACTTGTCCATGAGCACGACGGTGTGGCCCATGTGCATGGCAGCACCGGCGAAGCGCATGACGGCCGTGTGGTACAACGGTGAACCGCACAGATGGACGTTGTCGTCCCGCGATTGGATGCCGAAGAGCAGAAGGATGCCGGCGAGCGAGATGGCCATGGCGTCCGGATCGGCGCCGGTCAAGGCGCGGCGGACTCCCTTCGGGTTCCCGGTCGTCCCCGAGGTGTAGTTCATTGTGTCGCCGAGCGTCCGGTCCTCGGGTTTCTCCGGGCTCTGGGAGTCTCGGAGGACGGTGAAGGGGGTGAACCCCGGTATCTCTCCGACGGACAGCCGGCGGGCGCGGTCGATCCCGGCCTCTTCGGCCGCCTTGACACACACGTCGGCAAAGCGCTCGTGCCCGACGAACACTTTGGCCCCACTGTCCCGGACGATGTAGGCGACCTCGGGGGCCACCAGGTGGTGGTTGATGGGGACGAGGTACCAACCGACCTGGAGGGCGGCCAGATAGATCTCGAAGACCTCGACCGAATTGGGCAGCACGAATGCCACCGAATCACCGCGTTCCATGCCGAGCGCCCGCAGGGCGTGGACCACCTGGTTGGCTTGGGCGAGCAACCGGCCGGCAGAGAGCTCGGTGCCGTCGGGTGCCACCAGGGCGAGGTGGTCCGGTTCCTCCTCCGCCATGGCCCAGAAGCCGAAGTCGGTCATGGAGCGAAGGTAGAACACGTTCTCGATATGATCAAGCGCCGCCCTTCCGACCAGGGCGGATGAAGCGGGGCGGGAAGACAGAAAGCGAGACGGTGGTGGGAGGATTCCTCGACGGCAAGGTGGTCGCCATCACGGGCGCCGGCGGCGGCATCGGCCGGGCCTGCGCGCTGGCCTGCGCGGAGGAGGGCGCCAAGGTGGTGGCCGCCGACATCGGGGTGGACCTCGCCGGCGAGGATCCGAAGAGCGAGGTCGCCGAGGCCGTCGTGTCCGAGATCGTGGACGGGGGCGGAGAGGCTTTGGCGGTTGCCGAAGACGTGAGCACGATGGCAGGTGGCGCCCACATCGTCGAGCGCGCCGTCGACACCTGGGGACGCATCGACGGTGTCGTCGCCGTGGCCGGCATTCTCCGAGAGCGCATGCTCTTCAACATGTCCGAGGACGAGTGGGACGCCGTGATCGCCACGCATCTGAAGGGCCATTTCACGATGTTCCGGCATGCCTCGGCCGTCATGCGCAAGCAGGAGGCCGGGTCGCTGGTCGGCTTCACCTCCGGTGCCTTCGCCGGGAGCGTCGCCCAGGCCAACTACTCCGCCGCCAAGGGGGGCGTCGTCTCGCTCGTGCGCTCAGCGGCGGCCGGCCTGTACCGCTACGGAGTACGAGCCAACGCCGTCGCCCCGATCGCCCGGACCAGAATGTCGGCCAACGTGCCCATGGAGCTGGCCGAGATGGGAGATCCGGAGGACGTCGCCCCCATGGTCGTCTACCTCCTCTCGGACGCGTCCAAGGACGTGACCGGTCAGGTGTACACGGTCGTCGGGGGTCGGATCGCAGTTTGGAACCAGCCGGTCGAGGTCCGCGAGGTGCACAAGGACGGCCGATGGACGCCGGAGGAGATCGCCGATCGATTCGACGAGGTGGGCGTGGAGCGCATGAGCCTCATCGATCGCCTCGAGGAGTACCGCCGGGCGGCGTCGGCGGGGGAGAAGCCCAACACCTGAGAGGAGGAGGCTGGGTGCGTTTCAGCTATGCCGAGTCGATGACCGATCCGGCCCTTTACGTGCCGCTGGCCCGGGCAGCCGAGGAGGCTGGGTACGACTCGATGGTGGTGCCCGACAGCATCTGCTATCCCCGGGACTCCGACGCGCGCTATCCGTTCAATCCCGACGGAACCCGGGAATTCCTGGAGGACAAGCCCTTCATCGACCCCTTCACCTTGGCCGCAGCCATGGGGGCGGCCACCGAACGCCTCCGTTTCGTGACGTTCGTCTTGAAACTGCCCATCCGCCATCCCGTTCTCGTGGCCAAGCAGGCCTCTTCGGTGGCAGTGCTCACCGGGAACCGGTTCGCCCTCGGCGTAGGCACGAGCCCGTGGCCGGAGGATTACGAGATCCTGGGAGTCCCATGGGAGGGCCGTGGCCGTCGTATGGACGAAGCCATCGAGATCATCCGGGGACTGGCCGACCCCGGTGGTGGTTTCTTCGAGTACCACGGCCAGGTGTACGAAGTCCCGGCGGTGAAGATGGCGCCAGCCCCGAGTGCTCGCATCCCTCTCCTGGTGGGAGGGCATGGCACTGCCGCCCTGCGCCGGGCAGCGCGTTCCGGCGACGGGTGGATGCACGGTGGAGGCGACCCCGCCGATCTGCCTGGGCTCCTCGACGAGCTCGACCACCGGCTGGAGGAGGAAGAGCGCGACCGGAAGGGATTCGAGGTTCACGCCATCTCGACGGACGCTTACTCAGTGGACGGGGTGCAGAGGCTCGAGGACCAGGGGGTGACCGATGTCATCGTCGGGTTCCGCTGGCCGTACGCGACGGGACCAGACACCCAGGACCTGGCGACGAAGCTCGGCAACCTCCGCAGATTCGCCGACCAGGTGATCCACAAGCTGTAGCCGACAAATTGATCCACGAGTTGTGGGAGGGACGAATGGGGCTCGCATACGAGGTGGGACGACGGTCGATGGCCCTGACCGAGGCCAAGGACCGAGAAGGATGGCTGGCCCTCTTCTCCGCCCACGGGTCAGTCGAGGACCCAGTGGGTCCTTCGCTGTTCGACCCCGATGGCAAGGGCCATCACGGCATCGAGGCCATCACCGCCTTCTACGACAACGTCATCTCCATGAGTGAGCGAGTTCGCTTCGAGATCCGCCAGTCGTCCGAATGCGCCGGTGAATGCGCATTTGCCGGGACCATCCACATCACCCTGCCCGATGGCAAGCAGGGGTCGGTGGACCTGATCAACATCTACCGAGCGGACCCTGAGGGGAAGATCGCCTCCCTCCGCTCCTTCTGGGAGTTCGAGAAGCTCTCCTTCGGCTAGCCCCGGTTGGGAGCCGTGGCGGCTGGCCACGATTGGGCTCGGTGAACGCCCCCGGGTCGGCTGGCTCGTACACTCCCGTCCATGTGTGGTCGCGTTGATATCCACACCCCTCCCGCTCAGCTGGCTCGCGCTCTCGAGGCTCAGCTGGCGGCCGGCGTGGACCCCGAGGGGAGGCCGAGTTGGAACGTGGGCCCGGCTCGGGCATTACCTGCGCTGATAGCCACGGATGAGCACACACGTACCCTTGACCTCTTTCGATGGGGGCTCGTTCCCCACTGGGCCAAGAACCCCAAAACGGGCTACAAGCTCATCAACGCACGGGCCGAGACAGCCGCGAGCAACGTGTACAAGCAGGCCCTCCGGCATCGCCGGTGCCTCGTCGTCGTAGATGGCTTCTACGAATGGGCTGTACCCGATTCAGCGCCCAAGACAAAATTTCCCTTCTACTTCAAAAGGAGTGATGACCAGCCAATTACGTTTGCTGGACTCTGGGAAGTCTGGTTCGACAAGGCGCGTGGCGACGAACCCAAGCCCGAGAACTACCTGCAGACGTGTGTGATCATGACGACCGTCGCGGGTCCTGACATGGAGGGGATCCACCATCGGATGCCGGTGATCATCGAATCGGCGGACCGCGAACGTTGGTTGGACCCTTCGATCGAGGACCCTCTTGAGGTCTCAGACCTGCTCAAGCCATCGGGGGCTGGGACGCTCGTCCGCCACCCGGTGACCACCGAGGTCAACAGCACCCGCAACGACGGCCCACAACTCATCGCTCCCGATCTCGAGGTGGACGCAGACGTCTTCCTCGTGCCCGGCGCTGCCGGTAACCGGGACTGACCAGGGGTTTCACCGAACAGCGACTCAGACAGCGAGCTCCGGCAAGGAGCTCAGCAAACTCCCGTGTGAGGTTGCTGGCAAGCGCGGGCACGCACCATGTGACCTGTGCCTCCCTCTCGCCAGCTTCCTGCGGGAGTTCCTCGACACACGGGATTGCGCCCGTCGAGATGGATGAACAATCCTCGACTGAACTTCCAGTCTTCGACTTACACCGCGGACCCCCCAAGAAAAATCGCGTGTCGATCTGATTCGTCAAAGTCCTCACGTCCCGGTACCGTCCTAATGGCGGGGGGCAGAGGAAGGCGGATCCTCTCAAGAATGTGGAATTCGAGGCGGACGCGCCGTCACCTCTCTCGAGGTGGATTGGTGCTGATGTGCACATTGTTGCTGTTGGCGGTGTTGGCCGGCGTGGCCCTGGCTGGCGCCGCAGGTTCCGATGGCGGTACCACCGTCACCGTGACGGTCTCGGGATCGTCGCCGGTGCCCGGGTCGTCTGCGAGCAGTCCGGTGCATTCCGGAGGCGGATCGGGCTCATCGTCGCCTTGCTATTGGCAACCCTTGTCCACTGCGAACTCGGGCCCGAGCACAGTACCCGGCACTTGGTACGCCGAGATCTGCCCGGGTTTCCAGCCGTACCTGCCAACACAAGTCGTGTTCGTTCCGACATCCCCGGCTTCGGCCGGCCCTGTCGCCGTCGTGAGCCCGAGCACCGTGGCGGAACAAGCGGTGCGGTCGATCTCGTTGCCTTCGCCGATGATCGAACTCAACCCGTCGCCGGACAGCATCACCGGATTAGCGACCTGGTTGTGGATCTCTCCCGGAATTTGGCACAGCTATTCGGCAACGGCTTCGGTCGCCGGAATATCGGCCACCGCCTGGGCCGTGCCCAGTTCCGTGACGTGGAACATGGGTGATGGCAACAGCGTCGTTTGCGACGGTTCCGGCACGGCGTACCAAGTCAACATTCCAGCATCAGTTCAGAACACCTCGTGCTCGTACACCTATGAGACGACCTCCGCCGGCCAGCCAAGCCCCGACGGAGACCCCGACGACGGAGCCTTCACGGTCACCGCGACGATCGTCTGGAAGGTGTCGTGGACGTCCTCCGTGCCTGGCGAGGGAGGAACGCTCCCGTCGCTCGAAACGAGCTCGTCGGTGCCCGTTCGCGTGGTGCAGGTCCAGTCCGTGGACAGTTCGGGATGAGGCAGGGGCGGACGCCGGAGTCCGCCGGAAAACAGGGGCGGGTGAGAACAGAGCCAGCGGTGCAAGCAGACAGAGGAGAGCGAGGAGCACACCGTGACATCCACGATGACGAGAACCAGGAGGACGAGCGAAGCTGGAGCGGTCCCACTTCGGTTGTCGCCCCCCCGGCACCGGCGCCGAGGCGGGTTGCTGACCGTGTCGCTCGTGCTCCTCACGACTTGCACCGCGTTGTTCGTCAGCGCCTACCTTCGAGCTAGCCATCAAATCGCTGTACTGGCGGTTGCCAAGCCCGTTGCTCAGGGCGCGCAACTGGTGCCGGGTGACCTGTCCATCATCCGCATCTCCAGTTCGGGCGGGCTGGATCCCGTTGCGGCGAGCGCCGCGTCTCGTGTGGTGGGTGATCGAGCAGCAGTCGGCTTGGAGCCTGGGTCTCTGCTGACGATGTCGGACGTTTCCGACACGCCAGAGATTGGGCCCGAGCAGGCCGTTGTCGGGGTGGCACTCAAACCGGGCCAGTTGCCGGCTGACGGCCTTACGCCCGGCGACAGCGTGGACGTGATCTTCACGGGGGTCCCCGGAGTCGATGGTTCTTCTTCCGATGTCGACTCGGCCACCCCGGTGCTGTCGGCCACGGTTTTGGCCTCCCAGGTTCTCGTCACCGCAGTCGAGCCACCTACGGTTTCGAGCGAGAGCGACACGGTTGGAGTCTCGATTCTCGTGCCTCGTGACGTTGCTGGTGCGATAGCGAGCGCGGCTACTGCCGGCGAGGTCGCCCTGGTTGCCGTGAGCGGACAGCCATGACAGGTGTGGCCGTAGTAGCAGCAAAGGGCTCTCCCGGAGCTACGACACTTTCGTTGGCGATGGGCGCGGTGTGGCCAGAGGCTCGCCGAGTCGTCGTGATCGAGTGTGACCCGTCCGGAGGCGATGTGGCGGCGCGCTTCGGACTGAGTGCTGAAATCGGGGTGGCGAGCCTGGTCCTGGCCCTTCGCCGAGATGGGTCGGTCTCGGAATTCCCAGCAGATCTCGTCCTCAGACACGCGCAACAGCTCCCGGGTGGATTGGAGGTCCTGGTCGGAACGACCACAGGGGACAGCGCGGCGATCTTGGACGAAGAGTTGTCCAGAGCCGAATACTCGCTCGCTGAGCCAGTCTCGCTTGTCGACCGGGAGCACCCGATCCTGGATCTCATTTTCGACTGCGGACGGCTATCTGCTCCCTCGCATGGCCAGCGTCGGCTGCTCGCAGAAAGCCAACGAGTGGTGCTCGTGGCCCGGCCCGATGCGTCGTCGGTGGTGCACAGCGCCTGGGCAGTCCAACGGATAAAGGAAGCCCGTGGCGGGACGGAGGGCGTGATGCTCGTCACGATGGGAGTATCTCCATTCCCTCCGGACGAGATGGCCGAAGCGCTCGGCGTCGAATTGCTCGGCTCTGTCCCACTCGACTCTCGTGCAGCCGCCATCTTGTGTGGGCAGCCTGGTCGGTCGCGCAGTCTGACCCGGTCGGCCCTGATCTCGGCGACATCCGAGCTCGTCCAGAAGCTCGACATCTGCCGAGAGGTCCTGGAGCCAGCGCTCGCACACGCGGTGACCAGCTCGGAGCAAAGAGATGCCAGCTGAGCTCGACAGAAGCGCTCTGGTGGCACGGTTGCGAGCCGAGGTTGCCGACGACCTGGCCACAGCGGGGTCGGCGTACTTGCCGCACGACGATCGACGAGAGCTCGCTCGTCAACTGGCTATCACTCGTCTGGGTGCGGTGGATTCCGAGCTCGTGGCTGGTGGTCGACGGCCATTCGACCAGGAGGACGGACATCGGTTGATCCAGGAGGTTCTCGACTGTCTCTTCGGCTTGGGCAGGCTCCAGGCACTCATCGACGATCCTTCCGTCGAGAACATCGACCTCAACGGATGTGATCGGGTGTGGGTGACATTCGCCGACGGCAGCAAGGTTCTCGGTCCACCAGTGGCGGATTCGGACGACGAGCTGGTGGAGATGCTCCGCTCCGCCGCGGCGCGGTTCGGACTGTCCGAGCGACGTTTCGACCATTCGGTTCCCGAGCTGGACTTGAGGCTTCCCGATGGGAGCCGCCTCTCCGCCCTGATGGGGGTGACTGCCCGAACCGCTGTCTCCATAAGAAGACATCGATACGTCGATCTCACCCTCGGCGATCTCGTCGACCTGGGTACGTTGGATGAGAGCGTGGCGGAGTTCCTGGCTGCTGCGGTTCGGGCCCGGAAGAACATCGTTGTAGGCGGCGCCATGAACTCAGGGAAGACCACCTTGGTCCGAGCACTTGCTGCAGAGATCCCGGCGCGCGAGCGGTTGGTCACGATCGAGCAGGCCTTCGAACTCGGGCTCGACGCCATGCCCGACCGTCATCCAGACCTGGTCGCCCTTGAAGCCCGAGGGGCGAATGCCGAGGGTGAGGGCGAGGTATCCATGGCTCGACTCGTGCGTCGTGCCCTACGAATGAACGCTGACCGTGTGATCGTCGGTGAAGTCCTCGGCGATGAAGTCCTGCCCATGCTCAATGCAATGAGCCAGGGACGATCGGGGTCTATGTGCACGATCCACGCTGACTCCTCGCTCGGCGTCTTCCGACGTCTGGCGTCATATGCCGTCCAGGCCCCCGAGCGGTTGCCTCTTGAGGCGACCAATCTTCTGATCGCCGGTGCCGTGCACTTCGTCGTCTACCTCGAAGTGGGCGAGCCGGGACGTCCCGGAGTGCCCTCCACGAGGACCCGTGCGCCGCGGGCACAAGTCGGTTCACGCTTCGAGGCTGTCCCTCGCCGTCGCTTCGTCTCGTCCATCAGGGAGGTCGTCGACGCCGACGGGCTCCAAGTGGTCTCCAACGAGGTGTTCGTCCCCGGGCCAGACGGCCGGGCCGTCATCGGGGCACCGTTGCGCTCTTCGACGCTTCGGCAACTTGAACACAACGGCTTCGGCGCCAGCCCGGCATCGTCCGAGTTGCTGGCGCTCGAGTCCCCTGGGGGCAGGTGGTGAACGAGTCGATGGTTCTCGTTCTCGGGGCGGCGGGCGCGATGGTAGGCAGCGCCGGGATCGTGCTCTCTGTCTGGCGCCGACAAGATGGCCAAGCGGCGAGAGACGAGGCCGGACTGACGGTCGGACTTTCCCGATCCCGGACCGCCTCTGTGGGAATCGAGGACGGCGAAGCGCTCCATGACGGCTCTTTGGTCGACGAGCTATCTCGGCGGCACCGACTGGCCATGGTCGTTGCTCTCGTAGCTGGCATCGTCGTAGCGGTGACGACCCGGTGGCCTGTCGCCGCCCTCGGTGCAGCCGCAGCAGGGGCATGGGTTCCCACGCTCTTTCGGATGACGGCCGCCGGTCGACGTACCGAGCTCCTCGAAGCGATCGCCACGTGGACTGAACTGCTGCGGGATACGTTGGCCGCCGCGGCTGGACTGGGCCAGGCGATCACCGCAACGGCCGAACTCGCACCAAGAGCCATCCGCACACCGGTACAGACGTTGTCGGCGCGGTTGGCCAGTGGTGTTTCGATGGAGGACGCACTCCGGGCTTTGGCCATCGACTTGGATGACCCCAGTGCCGATCTCGTGGTGTGCGCGTTGTTGCTCGCGTCCTCAGCGCAGTCGCAGCGCCTCACCGATCTTCTCGGCTCCCTGGCCGATACGTGTCGCGACGAGGTTGCCATGAGGTTGCGGGTCGAAGCAGGCCGAGCCGCGGCCCGTAGCTCAGTGCGGACGGTGGCGCTGTTCTCTCTCGGTTTCGCTGTCGTCCTCTTCGTCGTGGCCCGCACGTACCTGGCACCTTTCGGGACGGGCACCGGTCAACTCGTCCTCCTCTTGGTTGGTTCGTGTTATGCGGTCGGACTCTGGCTCATGACCCGGTTGGTACGACCGAAGCCGCCGCGGCGCCTGCTGGGGGAGAGCAGATGACCGTCGTCGTGCTCGCTGCTCTTGGCACGGCGCTGGCCCTTACGGGGATCATGGCGGGTTTGCGTCGCCGGGTGGTCTCACCGCAGACGGTGTTGGAGGCTGTGCACCGTCCTGCCGCGGCGATAAGTCCCATGTCCGGTCTTGGATCAGAGACGTCTTCGGACGGGTCGCGGTGGCGGATTCCGCGACCGGACAATGTCGTGAGTCGACAGGTCGTCGAGGTCATCGAGAGGCGGGGGTTACTGCCCGACGAAATTCGAGGATGGCTGACGACGACCGATCGGTCGCTCGAGGAAGTGATGGGCCAGATCATCCTTGGAGCCCTTGCTGCTTTGGTGGTACCGCTCGCGGTCGTGGCCGTCACGGAGCCAATGGGTATCCACGTACCGGTCGTCCTGCCCCTGTGGGTCGCGGCTGCGATAGTGGTCGTGGCCGCCGTGGCGCCTATCGTTTCGTTGCGTAGCGAGGCCCTGATGGCCCGGCGTGCCGCCCGGGCCGTCGTGGCGATGCTCCTCGACCTGGTGGTTCTCTGTCTCGCCGGGGGAATGGGCGTCGAGGGTGCCCTCTACGCTTCCGCCTCGATTGCTGACGATCCCGTGGCTGCGCGGCTGCGGCAGGGACTCCTCCGCGCTCGAGACACGGGTGAGACTCCATGGCAGGCGCTTTCCACCTTGGGCCGGGAACTTCGCATCGAAGAGCTGTGCGAGCTGTCAGCTGCTATCGGTCTGGCCGGTACCGAGGGTGCCCGAGTTCGCGCAACGCTCTCGGCAAAAGCATCTTCGATACGTCGTCATCAGCTTGCTGACGCCGAGGCTGAAGCTAACACCATCACCGAGAGGCTGTTCCTGCCCGGCATGTTCCTGCTCCTCGGTTTCCTCCTGTTCGTGGGGTATCCAGCTGTTGCACGAATACTGAGCGGCTTCTGAGACGAACGCATGACAGATCGAGGACCAATACAAGAAGGGAAGAAATTTCATGCTACAGATTCAAGCGTTGTTCGTGGTGCTCCGGTCACTCGTTGCCGTCCTGAACCAGCGAGACGAGACGGGCAGCGTCGTAGAAAAGGTGATCCTCACGGCGATTTTCGCAGCTTTGGCGATCGCCGTTGGCGCAATCATCGTGTCGAAGGTCACTTCGACGGCGAACTCGATTCCCATGAACTGAGCCCGACTGCTAGGACCACGGGTCACATCAGGGGGGACGAGCGGGGCAGCACGGTTGTCGAAGCCGTTCTCCTCATTCCGGTCGCGCTCGTGCTCATCCTGTTCGTGGTTCAGGCGTGCCTTTGGGCGCACGCCGCCCAGGTCGTGGAGTCCGCTGCCGCCCAAGGGGTCCAAGTAGCGGTGGACCTCGGCGGCACGCCAGAACAAGGGATCGACAGCGCCCGTGCCTTCATGGCTACGGACCGCTCGATTATGGCTCCAGAGGTATCCGTGTTGTCCCTTCCGGGGGACCAGGTGCAGGTCGAGGTCAGTGCGACGGCAGCATCCATCGTGCCGTGGTTGCACCTTGGGGTGACGGCTACTCGCCGGGGGACTGTCCAGGAATTCCGGAGCGACGAGTGAGCTTTTGGCCTGTGAACCGCGCTAAGGGGAGCATCGGCAGCATGACCGTGGAACTCGTCGTGCTGGCACCGGTCATCGTCCTTTTTGCCCTTCTGGCCGTCGGTCTCGGCCGGCTCGAGCAAGCTCGGCAGGAGCTTTCCGACGCTGCTACGGCAGGCGCCGAGGCGGCATCAGTAGTGCCCGCGGCGGGACAAGCGGGAGCTGCTGCTTCCGACACAGTGGCGCCGGCAGTGACCGGTCAATCGCATGTTTGCGCTGATCCGTTGGTGTCGACCGATACATCCGCCTTCGTACCCGGTGGCTCGGTATCCGTGACCGTCGAATGCCAAGTGGAGCTTTCTGACCTCCTTGTCCCCGGTCTGCCCGGCTCGATCTCGGTCAGCTCAACCGAGAGGGCTCCTGTCGACCCGTATCGGGCCATGCCATGAAGGGCGAGCGAGGGTCCATGACCGCGTTCCTGGCGTTCCTGGGCGTCGCTCTCTTCGTCCTGGTCGGCTTGGTCGTGGACGGCGGTCGAGCACTCGCCGCCAGACGTCAAGCGATGGACATCGCTGAACAAGCGGCCCGGATCGGAGCTGACCAGCTCTCGGTTGACGCTCTGAGACAGGGCTCGTTCATCATCGATCCCGTCGCCGCCACCAACGCAGTCGACGCGGATCTCCTGTCGTCCGGAGTGACCGGGACCGTGTCAGTAAGCGGAGACTCGGTGACGGTTGCGGTTCATTCGGTATGCACGACGACCATTCTCGAAATTGTCGGTGTGCAGTCGATCGCCGTTTCGGGCACCGCTGTCGCCACTGATGTCCACGGAGTGACAAGGGAGGACGCATGACCGTTCCTCGCCGAGCTCCATGGGCGATTACGAAGAGAATCGGGTCGTTGATGGGGTTGCTCGCATTGCTCGTCGGAGCGCCCGCCGCTCTTCTGTTCGACTCGACCAGGAATGACGTTCAATCCGATCTGAGGTTGCTCGAACATCCCGTCGCACTGTGGCACCAACTCAACCATCCACTGAGCGACTCAGCACTGCAAGGTGCAATTCTCATCTTGGCGTGGGTGGTTTGGACCTACTTCGCTCTCTGTGTGCTGCTCGACATAGTCGGTCGTTTTCGAGGCCGACGTGTAGTCCGGTTGCCGGGAAGCGGGCATGCCCAGGCGCTGGTGGCAGCTGTGGTGGGAGCGTCGATCTCCCTTCTCCCGGTGACGAGGAGCATGCCGTCTGTTCGACTCCAGCCGGTGACGGTCGCAGCCCACCAGCATGCGGTTCGGTCCGAGAGCGCCAAGCTCGTTCGGTCCCTTGATGATGCGAAGGTTGGCCGCGTGCCTCATCCCGTATGGGAGCCGGCCGTGACAGAGGTCACTTATACGGTTCAACCGGGTGACACCTTGTGGTCCATTGCAGAACGTGTGTTGGGCTCGCCCTTGCGATGGAAGGAGATCGCCGACGAAAACCTCGGTCGGCCACAGGCAGACGGTCAAGCTCTGGAGAACGACAACTGGCTGCTGCCGGGATGGGTACTCGTTCTGCCCCTGCAGTCCACTGTTGCCGCAGCGCCCCAGCTGACCTCGGAACGCGCCGCGTCGAGTGAGCCTGCACCTCAGCGCTCGGCGGTGGTCCGTAGCGGGAACGAGGCTGGAGTGCCCGTCGTCCCGATCGGTATCGGCATTCTTGGTGCGGGGGTGGTGATGATGCTCGACAGGATGCGCCGCGCACAGCAGCGCCGCCGCGGAGAGGGCAAGGTGATCAGGTTGCCCAAAGGTGACGAGCTCGAAACGGAGCGAGGCCTGCGCGTCGCCAATGACATCGACACGGCATCTGCCCTTGATCTGGGGACCAGACTGCTGGGGGTCGTGGGAGGGCAACAAGGGCGCCGGCCCTCTGTCCTAGCAGTCCGATGTGGGGGTGAACATCTCGAGTTCGTGTTCGATCCCGCCGACCGGCCCGGTCTTCCACTTCCGCCCTTCGAGATCTCGTCGGATCCGGCCGTGTGGATCTTGCCCAATGGGTGGCAGGCCGCGGACGATCGTGATTGGGCAAGAGCACTCGCCGGGAAGCAGACCCCGTGCCCAGCATTGGTCACGTTGGGATACGACGCCCGCGGACAGGTTCTTGTCAACCTCGAAGCCCTTGGATCGCTCAGTGTCGGCGGTGAGGATTCGGATATGACCCTGCAGGCCATGGCCGTAGAGCTAGCCACGCTTTCGTGGGCCGAATCCGTCGATGTGATCGTGGTCGGCCATCCCGGCGAGCTCAGGGGGTTGGAACGAGTCCGTCCTGTGTCCTCGGTCGCCGCAGCCGTGGCCGAGGTGCGCAGACGTGGAACGGCACCGGATCTCATCGCCTTCGAACCGACGAGCGAATGGCCAGCCCGAGACCTGTCGACGACCGAGCGGTCCTGGGAGGCGCTCGTGGTGGTGTGCCTGCCGGCAGCCGCCAGAGCCGAGCCGGCGGCGTGCCAGCGACTGGTGGAGATGGCTGGGGACGGCCGTCATGGGGTCACGGTCTTGGTGGGGGACGAATGTCCCGGATCACGGTGGGCGACTACCGCCGATGGAGGCCCAGTCCGACTCACGGGCCCGACGCCGCTGTGGCCGAAGATGACCGCGCTCGCGCCTCAGCGAGTGGTGCCCGGGCTTCTGGCCGATGTCGATGAGCTCATCAGCCTGGCCACTGGTGGGGACGAGGACGTCCCCTTGCCGGTGATGACTGTTCCGTCACCCGTCAGCGCGCCTCCTTCTCCACCACCACCCCCCGCTCCCCGGGTCACCGCGGGTCCACCGCCACCACCCGTGCATTCCTTCGTTACCGAGCCTGTGCAGAGAACTGCTCCGCCTGCATCGTCGATCTCAGAGGCAGGTTTTCAGGGCGTACCATCGGACCATGAGATAGAGGTGCGCATTCTCGGTCCCGTAGAGATTTCTGGGAACGCTAAGCCCTTTCTTCGGGCATGGTCGATGGAATTGGTCGTCTACCTCGCCCTCCATCCGGCGGGCGCCACCACCGATGAATGGTCGGCTGCCTTGTGGCCCGATCGCCTCATGGCACCCGCCAGTCTGCACTCCACCGCTTCCGCAGCACGGCGGGCACTCGGCACGTCCGTGACCGGCGAAGATCACCTGCCGCGTTCCCAAGGACGATTGACTCTGGGAAAGTCCGTCACAACCGACTGGACTCGGTTCCAGGTCTTCGCCGCACACGACACACCCGACTCACGGGCCGATGCGCTCAGTCTTGTCAGGGGTCGGCCGTTTCACGGCTTGCGGTCCGACTGGAGTCTCTTGGAAGGTTTCGTGGCGTCCATCGAAGGATTGGTCGTCGACGTCGCGTGCCGCCAAGCTGAGTGGCTCCTCGATCGAGATCCGGCCTCCGCAGAGTTGGTGGCGCGCCAAGGTCTACGCGTGAGCGCGTACGACGAAAGGCTCTACCGGGTCCTGTTGCGAGCCGCGGACGCGGCGGGTAATCCTGCTGGCGTGGAGAGAGCGATGGATGAGCTTGTGCGCCTCGTTGCCGATGACGTGGAGCCGTGGGACGCCGTGCATCCCGAGACGCTCGACCTGTACAGACGTCTCTCCCGGCGAGCGGGAGCTCGCCGCGGCGCCTGATGTCCCGATTCAGCTTCCGAGTTCGCGAATTCGCGAGCGGTAGCGTCGCGCCTTGCTGTCGAGTTCTTGAATCATCGTCTGGAGGCGCTCCTGCTTGCCGCGGACCATGGAACGAAGTCGATCGTTGATCTCGATTGCCTCAAGGAGAATCTGCCGGTGACGCTCGGGCGACACGCCTGCCTGGAACTCGTTTCGCAAATCGGCTAGTTGGTCTTCGTTCCGGAGTATGTCTCCGATCTCTCCGAGATCGAATCCGAGCAGCTCTTGGAGCTCTCGGATCCGGCGCAGACGGACGACGTCATCTTCGCTGTATCGCCTTGCTCCGCCCGATGAGTTTCGCGACGGACGAAGGAGGCCGAGCTCTTCGTAGTAGCGCAACGTCCTCGGTGACGTGCCGGCCATCTCGGCGGCTTCCCCGATGCGCAACTGGAGAGCCTCGGTTTTCGGCTTGGTACCAGGTGTGACTGATGTCATCGTTGCTCCCCCTTCACACCGATCTGACCGGCCAATGATCTCGCACTCTGCCCTTCGGTTTGCAGCTCTTCGACGGCTGCAGCAGGAGCTCCGAGAATCGCCTCTGCCTCGTCGACGTCTACCGCCGCTCTGTCATCGGCGCCCGAACGGCGAGTGGTCTCGGAGTGTTGCTCGTCTCCTGCCCACCAGCTGGCAAGCCCGGCAGCGGTGCAGAGGATCGCGGACGCGGTGAACGCCACCTCCAGGCCGTGGTGAAAAGGCCCGGCAACGAGCGCCGGGAAGAAGGACTTACCGGTAACAGTGGCGGCGTGAGCGGCACCGATGTGAGTGAGGACCTGGTGGCCGAGGAGAGTCCCGATCGGGTTGTAGCCCAAGAAGGCGGCGAACAAGGTGCCGACTGGCGGCAACGCGGCGACCCGGTGGGCGACGTCTGCCGGTACACCCTGTCCGATGAGACCGGCGGCCATGGAATGCGGGAGCGTTGCGGCAAGTCCCACGATCATGAGCGAGAAGAAGAGACTGATGGACAAGACGAAGCCGGAGTTCATGAACGTCGCTCGCATGCCGGATGCCGCACCTCGTTGTCTCGGTGGCACGGCATTCATCATGGTCGTGGTGTTCGGAGCCGAGAAGAGTCCGGTGAAGACGCCGTTGGCCAGGACGAGGAGCGCGAACTCCGGATAGGGAAAGTCGACTGGAACGAAGAGGAGCGCGACGAACGTCACCGCAGCGCCGAGCATCCCGACTGTCGAGAACCAACGCTGTCCGAGACGGTCGGACAGTCGGCCGGCCAGCGGCCCGGAAAGCAGGTAGCCGATCGACATCGGCACCAGGTAGATGCCCGACCACAGGGGCGTCGAGGCGTAGGAGTAGCCGTGGAGGGGCAGCCAGATGCCCTGGAGCCAGAGGATGAGCATGAACTGCAGTCCTCCGCGCCCCATGTTGGCCAAGAGGTTGGCCGACCCAGCGCCGAGGAACGCTCTGATACGGAAGAGACCGAGGTGGAACATCGGCTCTGCGACCCGGCTCTCGATCCACACGAACATGGCCAGGACCGAGACACCTCCCAACAGCTCGGTCAGGACGGCCGGGTTGGTCCACCCCATCGAGTGGCCGCCGTAGGGCATGAGGCCGTACGTGAGGCCGACCATGAGCAGCACCAGCCCGATGGCGAAGCTGGCGTTTCCCCACCAGTCGATCCGCGCCGGTGACCGGAGACCGGTGTCCTTGAGTTTCAGATACGCCCACACGGTGCCGGCCACCCCGAAGGGCACGCTGACGAGGAACACAAGGCGCCAGTCGACGTCGGCGAGCACGCCGCCGACGAGCAAACCCAGGAAGGAGCCCGAGATACCGGCCACGATGTTGATGCCCAGCGCCATACCGCGCTCGCTCACCGGGAAGGCGTCGGTGAGGATCGCCATCGAATTGGCCATGAGCAAGGCGCCGCCAATCCCCTGGACGATCCGAAGCCCGATGAGCACCAGCGCCCCGGTTGGTCCGGTGACCGGTGACAGCGCCAAGGCGATGGAGCCGAGGGAGAACACGGCGAAGCCCGCGTTGTACATGCGAACCCTGCCGAACAAGTCGCCTATCCGGCCCAAGGTCACCACGAGCACCGCGGTAACCACCATGTATCCCTGCAGCAACCACAGGAGCAGCCCGATGTTCGAGGCCTGCAGGGGGTTCACGTGGATCCCCCGGAAGATGGCCGGCAGGGAGATGATCACCACCGATGTGTTCATCATGGCCATGAACACGCCCAGGGTGGTGTTCGTCAGGACGGTCCACTTGTAGCGGTCTGGATGCTGGGGCGGTCGAGCATGTGCACGGCGGCCCAGAGAGCCGGGTACGACGGACATCGCCTGACAGTTTACGTGAAGGTGAAGTGGATCCGGATCGAGTCTTCCGGTCGCCGGGCCGACCGGTTGTCGCCAAGGATGGCTCGGCTGGTCACCAGGCACGGGTGTGCTACGCAGGGGCGTGCCGCGATTCGAACCCTTTGCCGGGCTTCGCTACGACCCCACGGTCCCGCTCGACGCCGTGGTCGCCCCTCCCTACGACGTGGTCGGGCCCGAGGAGCGGGCTGAGTTGGCTGCCCGCCACCGGGCGAACGCCATTCACGTGGAGCTCCCGGTCGACGACCCGGCGTCCGGCTTGGACCGATACCACCACGCTGCCGCCCTGCTCAGTCGCTGGATCGACGAAGGGATCCTCCTCGAGGATGCTGCACCGGTGTTCTATGCCTACCGCATGATCGCCGGTGGTGAGCACACCAGTGGGGTGATCGGCGCCCTGGGCTGCGAGCCCATTGGCGGGGACGTCCTTCCCCACGAGCAGACGATCCCGAAAGACCGAAGCGACCGCCTCGACCTGCTCCGCGCCTGCCACGCCAACCTTTCACCCATCTGGGGCCTGTCGCTGACAGAGGGACTGTCCACCTTGTACCGACAGGGCGAGCCGCCTGACGCCGAGGCGACGGACGACGAGGGGGTCGTCCATCAACTCTGGGTCGTCGACGACCCGAACACGATCGATGCCATCCGTGTCGGGGTCGGATCGTCGCCTGTGGTCATCGCCGACGGCCACCATCGTTACGAGACGGCACTCACCTACCAGGCCGAGCGGCGGGCCCAGCGGGAAGGCGCCCGCGGCGACTACGACTTCGTAATGGCCCTGATCGTCGAACTCGCCCCGGGCCAGCTGACCGTGCGCCCCATCCACCGCATCGTCACCGGGGTCCCGCCCAGTGCTGACCTCGTCGAAACGTTCAGCCACTGGTTCGACGTGGTGCATGCCGGGCCGGCCGAGGAGCAGGTGGTGGAGGCTGTGGCGGAATCCCGGGCCCTCGCCCTCGTCACCCGGGACGGGGTGTGGCTGGTCACCCCTCGAGACGGTGCCTACCAGGCGGCCGATTCGGATCTGGACCAGAGTGTCGTGGCCATGACCCTGGAGCAGGTTCCCGGGGTCTCCGTCCGACATCACCACGATTGGCGGACCGTGGTCAGCACCGTGGTGGCTGGGGGAGCCGACGCCGCCGTACTCCTGCGCCCGGTAACCATCGCCCAGATCGGTGAGTGGGCGCACGCTCGTCGTCGCATGCCTCCGAAGAGCACGTACTTCCACCCGAAGCCGCGCACGGGGATGGTCTTCCGACCCGTCCGGGACTGAGGCCGGGGGACCCTGGTCCCAGGAGAGCGGAATCGAGGACCGGGGCCGTTCTCGCAGGGACGGAGCCGGGGTGGCGCGGCGTGCCCCCTCGTCGCGCAGCAGGCCAGCTGCGCTCGCCACGCCGACCCCGTTCCGTCGTCCCCCGAAAACGTCCTCCTCACCCATGGCGGCGGGCGGACGTCCGCTTCATGTATCGGCACGTCGAACGTCGGTCTGAAGCGGCCTGAAGCGGCCTGACGGGCGCTCGGGAGGCCGTCCTGCAAGGGGTCCGGCGAAGTCCTGGTCAGGTCTTCGGCCGGTCCGCCCCGTCATCATCCGGTCCCGGAGACCCGAACCGGCGGCCGGTGGGCGCACTGCTCGGCGATCCGGCCACCACCGACCCAACGAGAGAGGACGTAGATGCCGATGAGCAACACCACCACCCTTTCGGGCAACCTGACCCGAGACCCTGAGATCCGATACACGCGGGACGGGCAGGCAAACGCCACATTCGGCTTGGCGGTGAACCGGCGGTGGCAGCCCCGGGGAAGCGAGGAATGGGAGGAGTCCACGTCCTTCTTCGACGTGGTCTGCTGGCGGGAGCTGGCGGAGAACGTGGCCCTCAGCCTGGTCAAGGGCAGCCGGGTCATCGTGACCGGCCGGCTCGATCAGCACGTCTGGGAGACGGAGCTCGGCGAGCGCCGGAGCCGAGTGGAGATCACGGCGGATGAGGTGGGCGCCTCGATGCGCTTCGCCACGGTGGAGATCTCGAGGACAGCGCGTCGGACCCCCGACCAAGACGGCGTCGACGGCCCCTCCGACCCCGTCGACGTTGGACCGGTGGGAGCCGACGCCTGAGCGACCACCTCCGGGCCCGGAACACCTCGCCGCCGGGCCCGGGGGTCGTCGCACTCAGCCTGACGTCGGGGGTTCCCGCAATCGGGCGAGGGCTTCCGACCTGTTGATTCCGTACTCGAGGACTCCGCCCATGAACGTCATCGATGTCACGTCCGGGCTGGGCCCGGCGCTCGCTTCACTGCCGTCGGCCCCCCTGGCCGCGGCGGTCGTCGCACTGGCTCTGGGGGCCGGGGCGACGACGTTCTTCCTCAGGGGCGTACGCCGTCGAAGCGGGCCGCGGTCATGAGCTGCGACGACGAAGTCTCCGCCTTCCGTCCCGGCTTCGCCAGCGTCGTGGTCCTCACCAAGACAGAGGTGTTCGCCGCTCTGGAAGCGTGTGCCAGTGCCGAGAGGGCGCTGTTGCGTCGAGGCCACCCAGCCGAGGCGGCCGAGGTTGCCGCTCTCTTCGAGCTCCTCGAGGATCGAGTCGTTCTCGATCCGCTCCCGGCAGCTGGCGGGTCACCCGAGATGAATCAGTGCGCTGGCTCGGCCGGATCGCCCTGCCCTTCACGTTCGGTCGGTTCGAACTCGAGCGACAAGGAATTCACGCAATAGCGCAACCCCGTGGGCTTCGGCCCGTCGGGGAACACGTGGCCGAGATGACCTCCGCAGCGAGCACAGGTGATCTCGGTGCGGATCATGCCGTGAGAGCGGTCCTCGTGCTCAACGATCACGCCCTCGTCGACGGCGCGGGTGAAGCTCGGCCAGCCCGATCCTGAGTCGAACTTGTCGTCCGAGCGGAAGAGGACGGCGCCACACGCGGCGCATCGGAACAAGCCGGGGTCGTGCTCGTCCAGGAGCGCGCCGGAGAATGCCGGCTCCGTGCCCTTCTCCCGAAGGACGTGGAACCGCTCGGGCGGGAGCTCGCTGCGCCACTCCTGTTCCGACTTGCTGACCTCCTGGACCATGACGACACCTCCCGGACGCTCGGCGACGGTGGTCGCTCGATCGATTTCCTCCCCAGTTTGCCGCGTCCTTCGGCTGACAATGCCGGGGGGAGCGCGACATGGTGGCTGCTATGGTCACAACCCGCCGATGGACCTGCGCGAAAGCCCCGAGGACGCCGCCTTTCGCAAGGAGGCCCGCGCCTGGTTGGAGGCCAATCTCTCCGGCGAATTCGCCGAGGCCCGGGGACTGGGGCGCATGGGCAACGAGCACCAGGGACGCGAGATTCGCCAGTCTTGGGAGCGACATCTGGGGGCGAGTGGGTGGAGCTGCGTGGGGTGGCCCGCCTCGGCCGGCGGACGGGGGGCGAGCATCGCCCAACAGGTGGCCTGGAACGAGGAGTACGTGCGCGCCGATGCGCCGGCCCGGGTGGGCGTCATGGGCGAGGGTCTTCTTGGTCCCACTCTCATCGCCCATGGCACCGAGGCGCACAAGCAACGCTTCCTCGAGCCGATCAGGTTGGGTACCGAGCTGTGGTGCCAGGGGTACTCCGAGCCGAATGCCGGCTCCGACCTGGCCAACGTGCAGACCAGCGCCGTGCTCGACGGCGACCAATGGGTGGTCACCGGCCAAAAGGTGTGGACGTCGTATGCCCAGTGGGCGGACTGGTGCTTCGTCCTGGCCCGCACTGATCCCGAGGGGCGGCGCCATGCCGGGCTGTCCTACCTTCTCGTCCCCATGGACCAAGCCGGAGTGGAGGTGCGGCCCATCCGCCAACTGACCGGCACCTCGGAATTCAGCGAGGTCTTCTTCGACGGTGCCCGCACCGACGCGCAGCTCGTGGTCGGCCAGGTCAACGACGGGTGGCGGGTAGCGCTGGCCACGCTGGCCTTTGAGCGAGGGGTGGGGCTGCTCGGCGACGTCGTCCACTTCTCACGGCAGCTCGACCGTCTCATCGCCCTGGCCAGAGGGAACGGCAAGACGGGCGACCCCCGATTCCGCCAGAAGCTCTCGACTGCGTGGGCGGGCTTGTTCGTGTTGCGTTGCAACACCCTGCGCTCCCTCACCGGTGTCGAAGGCCCGGCTGCCTCCCCTCAGGCGTCGATCTCCAAGCTCTTCTGGGCCAGTTGGCATCGGGCCATGGGCGAGCTGGCCATGGAGGTGGCTGGCGCTCCGGCCATGCTCGCTGCCGGCCCGGGTGAGGACACCGGAGAGGGTGCCGGCGCTCGGTTCACCCACGACCTGGCCGAGCTCCAGCGGGTCTTCCTCTTCAGTCGCGCCGACACCATCTACGGGGGCTCCAACGAGATCCAGCGCAACATCATCGGCGAGCGGGTCCTTGGCTTGCCACCCGAGCCCAAGGTGGTCACGTGACAGGTCAGACGACGGGCATGCTCCCGGTACCCGAGTCCTTTCCCGGGCACGCCCTTCTGGCTGGACGCGTCGTCGTCGTGACGGCAGCGGCCGGGACGGGCATCGGCTTCGCCACCGCCCGCCGCTGCGCCGAGGAAGGGGCGATCGTCGTGCTCTCCGACGCTCATGCGCGACGCCTCGAGGAGGCTGCCGATCGTCTCGGGGAGGAGACCGGAGGGCGCCCCCTGGCCGTGCCTTGCGACGTCACGGTGGAGGAGGAGGTTCAACGCCTGTTCGACGCGGCTCGGGCCGAGCACGGCCGCGTGGACGTGGCCGTCAACAATGCCGGCCTGGGCGGCACCGCCGAGTTGGTGGACATGAGCGACGAGCAATGGCACGCCGTCATCGGCGTGACGCTCACCGGGACGATGCGCTGCACCCGTGCCGCGTTGCGCATCATGTACGAGCAGGAGTCGGGCGTGGTGGTCAACAATGCCTCCGTGCTCGGATGGCGGGCGCAAGCCGGTCAGGCCCATTACGCGGCGGCCAAAGCCGGCGTCATGGCCCTCACCAGGTGCGCGGCGGCGGAGGCGGCCCCGCACGGTGTCCGGGTCAACGCCGTCTCTCCCAGCCTGGCGCTCCACCCCTTTCTCAACCGGGTGATGGCCGAGGACGAGCTCGAGCGCCTCCGCGACCAGGAGTTGTCGGGGCGTTCGGCCGAGACAAGGGAGGTTGCCAACGTCGTGGTGTTCCTGTCCAGCGACTACTCCTCCTACTTGAGCGGCGAGGTCGTCTCGGTGTCCTCGCAGCACCCGTGACGACGGCGTCGCCGTCGCCGCGCACCGGCCCCGAACCGGAGGACGCCGAAGACCCCCGTGGCGACCTCCTCTGGGGGTCGGTGCCCGGCCTCGTCGCCTATGCCTCGGAACGCTACGGGTCGGGTGAGGCGGTGGTCGACGGGACGCTGCGCATGTCCTTCTCGGACGTGGCGGCGGACTCCCTCCAGGTGACCCGTGCCCTCGTCGCTGCCGGCGTCGAGCCCGGCGACCGAGTGGCGATCTGGGCTCCGAACTCGGCGCGCTGGATCCTGGCCGCTCTGGGAGCCCTCGGTGCCGGCGCCGTGCTGGTCCCGCTGAACACACGGTTCAAGGGTCCCGAAGCCGCCTACGTCCTGCGACGGTCCCGAGCCCGGGTTCTCTACACCGTGCGGGGCTTTCTCGGCGTCGACTACCCAGAGCTGCTCTACGCCGAGGACATTCCGGCCCTGGAGCGGATGGTGCTCGTCCAAGGAGAGAACGGGTCCGTGGACAGTGCCACCGAGGAGGTTCCGGTGTTCGCCTGGGATGAGCACCTCCAGGGCGCCGAAGGGGTGGTCGAGGGGCCCGAGGGGGTCGTGGGCGTCCCGGTCCCCGAGCACGACGCCCGCAACCGGTGGCAGGCGGTGCGGGGGTCGAACCTCTCGGATCTGATCTTCACGTCGGGGACTACGGGGGCGCCCAAGGGGGTCATGGCCACCCACGCCCAGAGTCTGCGCGCCTTTGCCACCTGGTCCCGGATCGTGGGCCTTTCAGAAGGCGACCGCTATCTGGTGGTCAACCCGTTCTTCCATACCTTCGGGTACAAGGCGGGCATCCTCGCCTGTCTCATGCGCGGAGCCACCATCGTCCCCCTCGATGTCTTCGACCCAGGCCGAGTGCTTGAAACCGTGCAACGCGAGCGCATCACCGTGCTGCCCGGACCGCCCACCCTCTATCAGTCCCTGCTCGACCATCCCGGTCGCCACAGCCACGACCTGTCGAGCTTGCGCCTGGCCGTCACCGGTGCGGCGGTGGTCCCGGTCGAGCTGGTGCGGCGCATGGCATCCGAGCTCGAGTTCTCCACCGTTCTCACCGCCTATGGGCTCACCGAGTCGACGGGGGTGGTCACCATGTGCCGGCGCGGCGACCCGCCCGAGCTCATCGCCTCGACTTCGGGACGGCCCATCCCCGGAGTCGAGGTGCGGGTCGTGGACGACTCCCTTGCCGACCAGCCGCCGGGGAGTCCTGGTGAGGTGCTGGTGCGTGGCTACACCGTCACGTCGGGCTACGTGGACGACGACGAGGCGACGGCTACGGCCATCGACGCCCAGGGGTGGTTGCACACCGGCGATATCGGTGTGCGGGACGACCAGGACAACCTTCGTATCACCGACCGTAAGAAGGACATGTTCATCGTGGGTGGGTTCAACGTCTATCCAGCCGAGGTCGAGGCGATACTTTCCCGCCACGAGGCAGTCGCCCAAGTGGCGGTGGTGGGAGTTCCCGACGCGCGGCTGGGCGAGGTGGGTCGGGCGTATGTCGTTCCGGCTGCAGGGACGCAGACAGCGAACCTGGGCGCCACCCTCTTGTCCTGGGCGCGCCGGGAGATGGCCAATTACAAGGTGCCCCGGTCGGTCGAAGTCGTGGACGCCTTTCCCACCAACGCCAGCGGAAAGGTGCTCAAGACCGAGCTGCGCCAGCGGAGCCAGAAGCCGTCGTCGGAGGAATGACGGGCGGCTGAGGTCGAGGAGAAAGTCGAAAGGAAGGGCATGCGAGGCATCGTCTACACCGGGAGCTCCGCCGAGGTCACCGACCGGCTCGAGGTCGCGTCACCGGGCCCAGGCCAGGTGAAGGTGAAGATCGAGGCGGCGGGCGTCTGCCATTCGGACCTCTCCGTGATCGACGGCACCATCCCCTGGAAGGCTCCGTCGGTGCTCGGGCACGAAGGGGCAGGTGTGGTGACCGAGGTGGGCGAGGGAGTGCGGTCGGTGAAGGTGGGGGACCACGTCGTCATCGCCACGCTGGCGAGCTGTGGGGTGTGCCGGGCCTGCAGCACGGGCCACCCCACCTGGTGCATCCACACCCTCGGCAACGTGTCGACACCGTTCACCTATGACGGCCAGCCGGCGTCGAATTTCGCCGCAGCGTCAGTCTTCGCCGAGTACACGGTTGTCCAGGAGGTCCAGGCGGTTCCCATCGACCCAGACGTGCCGTTCACCTCGGCCTGTCTCATCGGATGCGGCGTCCTGACCGGTGTGGGTGCCGTGCTGAACCGGGCGAGGGTCGCCGCCGGAGACACGGCCGCGGTGTTCGGCGTCGGCGGCGTCGGGCTGAACGTCATCCAGGGCCTGCGCCTCTGTGCAGCGAGCCGCATCGTGGCGGTCGACACGGTGGCGGCCAAGGAGACTCTTGCCCGCCAGTTCGGCGCCACCCACTTCGTCGACGCCTCGAGCGTCGACGCTGCCAAGGAGATCCGGGCGATCGTGCCCCATGGTCCGCGTTCGGTGGCAGGCGCCCTCGGTCCGGGGGGGGTCAAGTGGAGCTTCGACTGCGTGGGCCATCCTGCCGTGCTCCGCAGCGCGCTCGACGCCTTGGACTGGGGTGGCACGGCAGTGGCGATCGGGATCCCGCCTCGCGGGGCCGAAGTGGCGGTCGACGTGAACAGCCTGGCCTACGTCGACCGGGGACTCATCGGGTGCCGGTACGGGTCCGCCCGGCCCCACCAGGACATCCCCTTGATGGTCGAGCTCTACCGCCAGGGCCGGCTCATGCTCGACGAACTGGTGACGGCCACAGCCCCCCTCGAAGGTTTCCGGGACATCGTCGAAGCCATGCACGAGGGCAAGCTCGCTCGAGGTGTGCTGAACATCGCCGGGTCGTAGGCGAGACGACACGGCGGCGCCGTAGGCGAGACGACGCGGCCGCGTCGTAGGCGAGACGACACGGCGGCGCGTGGGCGACGCCTACTCCATCCGCTCACCCAGCACGCGCTGGGGCGCGTCGACCAAATCCGTGAGGGTGGCGGAGAACTTGGCGAAGGTATTGTCGAAGTCCACCGCCTTGCGTGCCCGTTTGGTCGGGTTGGCGTAGCTGATGATCTGGTAGCGGGCCATGGAGTGCCAGGCGCCCTGGGCCTTCAAGGCGTCCTCGACTGCCTTCACGAGCTCAGCCGCCTCGATGAGCTGTCGGGCCCGTCCCCGACGAGTCTCGTAGGCCTCCTCCATGGGCTCTGAGAGGAAACCGTCGCACTTCTTGAGGATCGGCTCGAAAGCGCTGCCGGCGAGACGTCCCGACTCCTCGTAGGCGAGTCCCAACGTGACGAGGTGGGCGCTCTCGATGGCGTCCACCAATTCCGGATCGTCCTCGGGCTGGTGAGGAGCTTCCTCGAGGACGTCTCGGTAGATGGAAAGGGCGATCGTCGACCGCTCGCGGATGTTGAGGGCCTGCTCCACGTTGAGGCTCATCATCTTCCGGGCCAGGTCCCCTGGTACCACGATGACCGGGAACTCCTTCATCCCCAATTCGAGCCCTGCCTGGTAGCGGTGCTGGCCGTCGATGATGACGTAGGACCCGTCTCGTTCGACCACCACGAGCGGCGTGACGAAGCCGACCTTCTCCATCGAGACGTGCAGAGCCTTGAGGTGAGCTGGACGGGCTTTGCGCTGGTGCCCGATGACCGACAAGCTCCGGACGGGCACGACCCGGACAGTGAGTATCCCGTGCTTGAGGGGATCCTTCAGGACGAGCTCGCCCGCCATCGGGGCAAGGCTAGGGGAGCCCCGCTGAGTTCGCCCGGGCCGAAGCGTCGACAAGGGGAGGCCGAGGCGACAGCTCGGACGCTCCAACCAGGAGGATCACATGAGCAAGGTGATGGCCATGATCACGGTGTCGGTCGACGGATATGTGACCGGACCTGGCGACGGCCCCGGCTGTGGGCTCGGGGTCGGTGGCGAGCGACTCCATTATTGGGTCTTCGGCGGCCCTTGGACGTACGACTCACCCACGCGCCCGTCGCCTGAGGGCGAGGACAAAGAGTGGTTCGACCGCACCATGGCGGCCACCGGCTCGGTGGTGGGTGGGCGCGGGACCTACGAAGCAGCCGGGCATTGGGGTGACGCCAATCCTTTCGGCGTGCCGTTCTTCATCGTGACTCATCGGCCCGAGGAGCAGCCTCCTGGTGACGAGTTCGTCTTCGTGAACGGTGTGGACCGCGCCATCGGGCGCGCCAAGGAGGCGGCTGGGCGCAAGGAGGTCCACGTCATGGGTGGAGCGGAGGTCATCAGGCAGACGCTCGAGGGCGGGTACGCCGACGAGCTCGTGCTCGTGGTCGCCCCTGTGGTGCTCGGTGCCGGCAAGCGCCTCTTCGAGGGGTTCACCCGTTCGCTCGACCTCGAGCAGGTCGGAGTTCGCCAGGCTCGCTACGCCACCTTCCTCCACTACCGAGTCAAGGAACCTGGTGGGTGAAGGCCGCCACCATGAACAGGACGCCGACAAGGACCCAGGCGCCAGCTGCCAGGCGACGGCCCCCGGCAGTGGGTCTGGTCTCGCTTCCGGCGCCGGCAACCGGCCTGTGCCTGAGGCGCCCGTCCTCACCGATGTCGGCGTCGTCCTCCGGGTTCGGCTCCACACCAGCCCGGGGATGGCGACGCCCCGTGCCCACCCAGCCGTTCACCCCGATGAGGACGAAGAGGGCGCCGAGCACGACGACCACTGCTCCGAGCACCCGGCCATCTTGACCGCCCCGCAGGGGAAACGGTCGGAGCCTGCCGTGGGGAGGGCCGGGGGCGGCGTGGTCGACATCGCCTACCATCGCTCGAATATGACGGACCGTCAGATCCCGGCGGGCGGGCCGGGCACGGGCCCGGACACGGTGGTGGCGGCGCTGCGGCAGGCGGCTCGTGACCACGCTGATGCCGAGGCCTACGTCGAGGTGGCGACGCCGGGCGTGCCCGGGGTGGTGCCCCCGGGCCCCGACAGGCGCCGGAGGCTGCGTTTCGCCGAATGGGACACGGCGGCCGACGGGGTGGCCGCCGTGTTGGCCGAGCGCGGCGTGTCCAAAGGCGACGTCGTGTGCCTCTTGCTCCCGTCGTCGATCGACTACGCGGTCTGCTACCAGGCGGCGGCTCGGCTCGGTGCCGTCACCAGCGGGCTGAACCTCCGCCTCGGGGACGGGGAGCGACGCTCGATCCTGGCCCGCTGCGGACCCGCCGTCACCGTCGTCGACGCGGACGAGGTCGATCTCGCCCGTCTGCCGCCTGAAGTGGGTCTCGTCGTCGAGCGACACGAGCTCGCCGGTGCCGCCAGTCGAACGGCGCCCTCGCTGCCTGCCCTTTCGGCAGACCAGCCCGTCTGCATCGTCTGGACCAGTGGGTCGACCGGCGCTCCCAAGGGTGCGCTGTTCGACCATAGGAACCTGGCCGCCGTCGCCGAGGGGACCGACGTGCTGTCGCGCCCGGGCGATCGCCGGCTCTCCCCGTTGCCCTTCGCCCACGTCGGCTACATGACCCGGGTCTGGGACGAGATCGTCCACGGGATCGCGACGGTGATCACCCCCCAACCCTGGTCGGCCGCCGAGGCCATCGCCCTGATGGCCGAGGAGGCGGTGACCGTCGGACAGGGCGTTCCCACCCAGTGGGCCCTGGTGTTGCGCCATCCTGATCTCGACGGCGCCGACCTCTCGGCACTGAGAGTCGCCGGCACCGGGGCCGCTCGAGTCCCGGCCGAGTTGGTGCGGGCCATGCGTCAACGTCTGGGCTGCCCCGTCGTCGTGCGCTACACGTCCACGGAGACGTCGTTGGGTACGAGCACCCAACCGAGTGACTCCGATGAGGTGGTGTGCACCACCGTGGGGCGTCCGGTTCCCGGAGTGGAGTTGTCGGTCGTGGACGAGGCCACGCAACCGGTCTCGGGCCAGGTCGGGCGGGTGCGGCTGCGCTCGGGCGCGGCGATGCGTGGATTCGTCGGCACGGGCGCGCAGCTCGACCGAGATGCGACCGACTCGGTGATCGACGCCGCCGGGTGGGTCACCACCGGTGATCTCGGGTGGATCGACGATGCAGGTAACCTCCATCTCGTCGGTCGCGAGGCGGAGATGTACATCCGTGGCGGCTACAACGTGTACCCGGCCGAGGTCGAGGCGGTGCTCCGGCGCCATCCCGGCGTACAGGACGTGGCCGTCGTCGGCCTCGACGATCCGATCCTCGGGGAGATCGGCGCCGCTTTCGTGGTGGTGAACCCGACCACTTCCGAATCGGCGCCCACCTTGGCGGACCTCCGGAACCGGTGCTGTCACGAGCTGTCCGACTACAAGGCCCCTGATCGCCTGTTCCTGCTCGACGGCCTTCCCGTGACGGCCATGGGCAAGATCGACACCCGGGCCCTGAAGGCGATGGGGGCCGGCCGTTCCCCGGTGCACACCTCGAGAGGAGTTTCATGACTGACGAAGCTGTCGGGAAGCGCCCGCCGCGCCAGCACACCATGGTGGCCGGCGCCGAGCCGATCAAGCTCGGTTCCATGCTGTTCACGCTGGTCGAGCCGCACCGTGGCCACGAGGTCGCCTACAACCGGTGGTACGAGCGTGACCACTTCTACGCCGGCTGCATGATCGGGCCGTATCAGTTCGCCGGCCGGCGCTTCGTGGCCACCGCCGAGCTGAAGAGGCTTCGACACCCCAACTCCTCGACGATCACGGGCACGCCCGAGCGGGGCACCTACCTGGCGCTCTACTGGGTGCTCGACGGCTATCACGACGTGTGGAACCGATGGGCCGTCGACCAGGTCAAGGCGTTGCACCGCGCCGGGCGCATGTTCACCGAGCGCGACCACGTGCACACCTTGCTGTATCGCTACGCCTGGGAGGTTTCCCGCGATCCGGACGGGCTCCCGGCCGAGCTCGCTCTGGACCACCCGGCCGCCGGCGTGGTGGCGATCTTCACCGACCGGGACCCGTCGGTGGGCGTCGAGGAGCTCGAACAGTGGCAGCGAGAGCGCCACCTGCCCACGTTGCTCCCCGGCACGGCCGCTCGGTTGGTCGTCGCCGCCGACCCGCTGCCTCTTCTCATCGACGCTCCCGGTGACGTACCCCGCTCGGAGGCGGACGACCGCCGGCAGTTGACCCTGTGGTTCCTCGACGACAGCCCGGCCGAGGTCTGGGACCAGGTCGTGGCCGAGCACGTCCGGGACGTCGAGAAGAGCGGTATGGCCGAGGTGGTGGCTGTGCTCGGCTTCGTGCCGACCATTCCCGGCACCGACGCCTACACCGACCGACTGTGGGCCGACCAGGAGCCCGCCGGCACCCGGGGGGACAGGTGAGCATCGAGCCCGAGGACGAAATGGTGGGCGGCTCCGTGGAGGCTCCACCGGCCCGGCGCTTCGAAGGCCGGACGGCGATCGTCACCGGTGCGGCGTCGGGGATCGGCCGGGCCACCGCCATCAGGCTGGCTGTCGAGGGCGCCGCAGTGGCGTGCCTGGACGTCGCCGCCGAGGGCGTGGAGGACACGGTCGAGGCCCTGGGCGTCCTCGGCGGAACGGCGCTCGCTCAGCACTGCGACGTCACCAGCGAGGATGCCGTCCGAGAGGCGGTGGAGCTGGTGGCGGGCTCGCTGGGCCGGCCCGAGGTGCTGTGCAACGTGGCCGGGGTCGGGATGTTCGCCCACACCACCGACATGGCGCTGGCCGATTGGGACCGAATCATCGCCGTCAACCTCACCGGCACGTTCCTCATGACCCGGGAGGTCCTCCCGCACATGCTGGGCCACGACGTCGGTGGGAACATCGTGAACGTGGCCTCTACCGCCGGCTTGATCGGGTCCGCCTACTCGGCTGCCTACTGCGCGTCGAAGGGTGGGGTGGTCATGATGACCAAGGCCTTGGCCGTCGAGTACGCCGGGCGCGGTGTCCGGGTGAACGCGGTGGCTCCGGGCGGAGTGGACACGCCGCTCATCGCTAACTTCGGGTTGCCGCCGGGTGGAGACCCCAAGCACTTCGAACGCATCATGAGCCGGATGGGTATGTGCCGGCCCGAGCAGGTCGCATCGGCGATCGCCTTCTTGGCCTCGGATGAGTCGTCCTACACCACCGGCGCCGTGCTCTCCGTCGACGGGGGCATCACGGCCTGACCGGGCCGGTCACTGGCGGGCGATGGCGAATGCGGCGTCGGCCTCGGGGTCGACGAACTCCGTCCCGTCCACCTCGACGACCACCTCGTGGATGGTGCCGTTGAAGGGGAAGGTGCCCGAGTACCGCCGGGTCACGGGCAACCCGTCGCCGTACCCACAGGTGAGCCCGGCGCCGGTGAGCGAGAACCGCATGGGCGTGAACCGGGGGATTGTTCCCTGTCCCACCACGGTGCCGTCGACGAGAAGCTCACCGGTACCGGTGTGCTCGCCGGTGCGCCGGAACCGGTACGACAATTCGTGGGGCCCGGCCGTGATGTCCTGGTCCGAGTCGATGTGGTGCTCCTCGACCGACACGTAGTTGTGCGCATAGGCCAGCCTGCCGCCCAACAGGTACAGGGCCCACCCGCCCAGCCCCGATCCCTGGGCGAGCAGCACACCAGAAGCGCCACCGTCGGGGACCTCCACCCTGGCTCGGATGACGTGATCCCGGTTGCGGACGTTGACTGCGGTCGTCTCGGGCACGGCTGCGGCACCGGAGCGGTACACGTAGCGCCGTCGCTCCGGCACCAACCTGGGCTTGCCGAAGACGAGCTCGGAGAACGGCCGGTTGTCGAGCGGGAGCACCTGGTGGCGCTCGGCCTCGGCCCACCACAGCTGGATCAGCTCCTCGAGCTTCTCGGGCTCCCGGTCGGCGAGGTCGTGGCACTCCGAGGCGTCCATGTCGACGTGGTACAGCTCCCAGCGGTCGTCGTCGAAGCCGACGCTCGTGTCCTGGATGGGGTGGAACGTGACCGCTTTCCACCCCCGGTGGTAGAGGGCACGGCACCCGAACATCTCGTAGTACTGGGTGTGGTGCCGGCTCTCGGCGCCGGAGTCGGTCAGGCAATCGGCGAAGCTGATCCCCTCTATCGCTCGCTGGACGACCCCCCCGACCGTCTCGGGCGGCTCGACGTCGATGAGCTCGAGGACGGTCGGCGTCACGTCGATGGCGTGGACGTACTGGCGCCGCAGCTCGCCTCCCGAGCGCAGTGCGGCCGGCCAGGAGAAGATGAGCGGATCCGCCACGCCGCCCTCGTGCGTCTCGCGCTTCCAGCGTTTGAAGGGGGTGTTGCCCGCCACCGTCCATCCCCACGGGTAGTTGTTGTGGCACCAGGGACCACCGATCTCCTCGAGCCGGGCGAAGGCCTCTTCCACCGTGCGGGGGACAACGTTCCACTGGCGCACGTCGTTGACCGACCCGAAGGGCCCGCCCTCGGAGCTCGCCCCGTTGTCGGACATGACCACCAAGATGGTGTTGTCGAGCTCCCCGCAGGTCTCGAGGAACTGCAGCAACCGGCCGATCTGGTCGTCGGTGTGGGAGAGGAAGCCGGCGAAGGCCTCCATGTAACGGGCGTACACCGCCTTGGCCGTGTCGTCGAGGCTGTCCCACGCCGGGACCCACTCCGGCCGGGGGGAGAGCTCGGTGCCTGCAGGCAGCACGCCATCGGCCAATTGACGGGCCAATGTGGCGTCACGCCAGGCATCCCAGCCGTCGTCGAAGCGCCCCCGGTGCCGCTCGATCCACTCCGGCGGGGACTGGTGTGGGGCGTGGCATGCGCCGGTGCAGAAATAGAGGAAGAACGGCTTGGCGTCGTCGACGGCGCGTAGGTCCTTGACGAAAGTGATGGCCTGGTCGACGAGGTCCTCGGTGAGGTGGTACCCGTCCTCGTAGCCTCGAGGGGGGTGGATCTGGTGGTTGTCGGAGATGAGGGCCGGAGTGAACTGGTGGGTCTCACCGTCCATGAATCCATAGAAGCGCTCGAAGCCCCTGCCCAGGGGCCACCGCGTGCGAGGAGCAGCCATGTGGCACTCGTCTTCGGGCGTGAGGTGCCACTTGCCCACGGCGAAGGTGGCGTACCCGTGAAGGAGCAGAATCTCCGAGAGCAGTCCGTTGGCGAAGGGAATGCGGGCGTCGTAGCCGGGGAAGCCCATGGACAGGTCGGTGATCCGCCCCATGCCGTTCGAGTGGTGGTTGCGCCCGGTGAGCAGACAGGCCCGGGTAGGCGAGCAGAGGGCGGTGGTGTGGAAGTTGGTGAACCGAAGACCGCGTGCGGCCAGCCGGTCGAGCGTGGGCGTGGCGACGTCCGAGCCGAAGCACCCCAGCTGGGCGAAGCCGACGTCGTCGAGCAGCACGTACACCACGTTGGGCGCTCCCGGACGTGCCCGCCGGACTTCCGGCCACCACGGCTCGGAGTCCTCGAAGGTCCGACCCACGCGTCCCTGGAAGGGCTCGTCTCCCATCCTGCTCCTCCTCGAATCCTCGACTCCGCCTTCTCGTGAACCCGACCGCCAACCGGGACCGGACCCCAAACCGGTCGGGGAGAGGGGCCAAGCACTAGCACAGCGCCGAGAGCACGGCGCTGGAGGGCAGGCGCCGAGTGGAAAGAAGGGTTAGCGTCTGGGCCATGCGAGCCGGCGACGTCGTTCAGGACTTCGAGCTTCCCGACGAGACGGGCACACCCAGGCACCTGAAGGAGTTCCTCGACAGGGGCCCGGTGGTGCTCTTCTTCTATCCAGCCGCCATGACCTACGGATGCACCAAGGAGAGCTGCCACTTCCGGGACTTGAAGGCCGAGTTCGAGGCGCTCGGCGCGCAGCGCCTGGGGATCAGTGCCGATGGTGTCGAGAAACAGAAGCAGTTCTCGGACAAGCACGGCTTCGACTACCCGCTGCTGTCGGACAAGGACAAGGCCGTGGCTGGTCAGTTCGGCGTGAAGCGCGGCTCGGGCATGCTTCCCAACAAGCGCACGACGTTCGTCATCGACACTGGCGGCAAAGTGCTCGACGTGATCTCGACCGAGGTCAGCATGAACAAGCACGCCGACCGGGCGCTCGAGGTTCTTCGGGCCAGGGCTCTCTGATCAGGTCTCGACGGGGACGAAGGGCTTGGTGGCCAGCTCTTCGCGCAGCTTGTACTTGAGCACCTTGTTGAGCGTCTGGTTGCGAGGCAGGGCGACGACCACTTCGAGCTGCTCGGGGATCTTCTGGGCCATGAGCCCGGCGTCACGAAGGTGGGCAACCATCTCGGCGAAGGTGAGCGGCTCGCTGCCCTCGGCTGTCTCGACGACTGCGCACACCCGCTCGCCGCGCTCGGGATCGGCCAGGCCAACCACGGCGACGTCACCCACCTTGGGGTGGGCGTAGAGCAGGTCCTCGATCTCCTTGGCCGAGATGTTCTCGCCTTTGCGGATGATGATGTCCTTGGTCCGTCCCGTCAGCACCACGTGGCCGTCGGTCCGGATGTGTCCGACGTCACCGGTGCGGAAGTAGCCGCGTTCGTCGAACGAGTCGGCGCTGAGCACGGGGTCGGTGTAGCCCTTGCACACCATGGAGCCGCGTACCCGGATCTCGCCGTCGGTGCCGGGTTCAGCGTCCTCACCTTCGAGGGTCATCACCCGCAGCTCGGCCCCGTGCACCGGGCGGCCCACGGTGTGGGCCAGCTGCTCGTCGGTGTCGCTGGGCGATCCCATGGTGATCATGGGGATCTCGGTCATGCCGTACCCGTGGGCCACCCGGACGCCGATCTCCCGGACGACTTCGTGGAAGACCTCGGGCGGCATGGGAGCCCCGCCGCCGGTGAGCAGGCGCAGGCTGGGGATGATCTTCGTCCCGGGTTGTTTGCGCTGCTCGACCAGGTAGGCCTGGTAGAAGGCGGTGCTCCCCCCGGCCAGGGTGGCGCCGTGACGGCTGAACACCTCGACCGCTGTCGCCGGGGCGAAGGTCTCGAGGACGACGGTGGAGACCCCGCACGCCAGCACCATCACCAGGTAGTCCGGACCGGCGATGTGGGCGAACGGGAAGGCGATGGACCCCACGTCGTCCTCCGACAGCTCCAGAGCCTGGGCCAGGCCCTCACCGCCGGTGAGCAGTGTCCGGTCGCTGTGACGCACCCCCTTTGGCTCGGAGGTGGTCCCCGACGTGTAGTAGATCCACCGGACGTCGTCGACCGTCCCCGCCTCGGGCGGCGGGGGCAACGCAGTCGGATCACCCTCGGGGAGCGTGTCGTGGGCCACGTGCAGCCTGGGAGGCTCGGGGAGCTCGGCGGCGATGGCGCGGAACATGGCGTCGAAGTCGAAGCCGCGCCATTCGCCGGGGATGAAGGCGTGGGCAGCGCCCGTCTGGCGCAGGGCGAATGCCACCTCGCGTTGGCGATAGATGTGGATGATCGGGTTCTGGACCGCTCCCAGTCGAGCCAGCGCCATCGACAGCACGACCGTCTCGATGCGGCTCGGCAGCTGCCACGACACCGGTGTCCCGGGCCCGATCCCCATGTCGTGGAGCCCGCCGGCCACCGCCAGGCAGCGATCACGGAACTGGGAGAACGTCAGCGTGCGGTCGGCCTCGTCGACCAGCATCACCTTGTCGGGCGTTGCCTGGGCCCGGTGCTCGACCAGATCCCACATCGAGCCCATCACGGCGGCGCCCAGGATCATGGCCTCTTCCCCTCCGCTCGCCCCGGTCCGCCCGCTACAGGGGTGGCTCGGGGTAGTACTCGATCACCTTCTGCACCTCTCGAGCCCGTTCCTCCCCTGCGAATCGGGACACCAGGTGCAGGGCCATGTCTATCCCGGCCGAAACACCGGCGGAGGTGACGACGTCACCGTCGTCCACGAACCGCTCCTCCCTGCGCACGTCGACGTCGGACCCGAGCCCGGCCAGGTGGTCGAGCGATGCCCAGTGCGTCGTGGCCGGGCGCGCGTCGAGAAGCCCGGCGTCGGCTAGCACCAGCGCGCCGGTGCACACGCTGGTGACCACCTGGGCCTCCTCGGCCAGCTGCCGGAGCCAGCGGCGGATGTCGCGGTCGCCGAGCTGACGCCGGGTGCCCTCGCCTCCCGGGTACACCACGACGTCGATGGGCGGGTGGTCCTCCCACGTGTGGTCGGCGAGGACCCTCGCCCCCTTGGCGCAGGTGACCACGGCGTCTGAGGGCGCCAGCGTGCACACCTCGGCTCCGTCGTCGGGGAAATAGCGCGCCCAGGCGCCGAGCACCTCCCACGGCCCGACCCAGTCGAGCTCCTCGACGCCGTCGAACAGGACGATCCCGAAACGCACGCCGCCTCCGCCGCAGCTCCCGAAAAGGGCCGGCTAGGTCAGGCGCTCGACGATCATGGCCATGCCCTGGCCACCGCCGACGCACATGGACTCGAGCCCGATCCGCTTGCCCTCGTCCTCCAGGGCGTTGAGCAGCGTGGTCATGATGCGGGCGCCCGTCATGCCGAAAGGGTGCCCGAGGGCGATTGAGCCGCCCTTCACGTTCAGCTTCTCCCATGGGACGCCGAGATGCCGGGCGGACGGGATCACCTGGGCGGCGAACGCCTCGTTGATCTCGACCAGGTCGACGTCGTCGATGGACATGCCGGCACGGCCCAGCGTCTGGCGACAGGCCTCGATCGGTCCCAGCCCCATGATCTCGGGGTCGAGGGCCGAGACCCCACTGGCCACGATGCGCGCCACGGGGGTGATGCCGAGCTCGCTCGCCTTGGTGTCGGACATCACCACCACGGCTGCCGCTCCATCGTTGAGCGGGCAGGCGTTGCCGGCCGTCACCTTCCCACCCTCCCGGAAGGCGGGCTTGAGCGTGGCCAGTTTCTCGACCGTGGTGTCAGGCCGAGGACCGTCGTCCATGGTCACGACGGTGCCGTCCTCGAGGGTCACCGGGATGATCTCCCGCTCGAAGAAGCCGTTCTTCTGCGACTCCACCGCCCGGTTCTGGCTCAGAGCGGCGAACTCGTCCATCTCCTCTCGGCCCACGTTCTCGTACTCGGCCACGTTCTCCGCCGTCTGGCCCATGGCGATGTAGACGTCGGGCAACCCTGCGGGCGGCGTCCACGGATCGGTGACGGCGGGGCTGCGTGCCGCCGTGCGGGCCTCGGCCTGGGCGAAGGCGGTGTTGTGGGGGCCGGTGTCGGAGGCGCCGAACTGGAACCGGCTGACGGTCTCCACTCCTCCGGCCACGAACACGTCGCCCTCCCCCGACCGGATGGCGTGGGCGGCCATACGGATGGTCTGCAACGACGACGAGCAGTAGCGGTTGACGGTGACGCCGGGAACGTCCATGCCGGCGAGCACCGCCGCCACGCGGCCGACGTTGTACCCGGCCTCGCCTCCCGGCTGGCCGCAGCCCCACAGGACGTCCTCGACCTGTGCCGGGTCCAGTCGGGGCACCTTTGCCAGCACTTGGCGCAGCACGAGGGCGGACAGGTCGTCGGGGCGGCAGGAGACGAGGGACCCCTTCATGGCCCGTCCGATCGGGGTGCGTCCCGTGGCGACGATGACGGCGTCAGGCATGCATGCTCCTCACGGTTTTCGTAGTTGCAGTTCGTGCCGGGCAGGTGACCAGGCCGGGCAGGGACCACCAGGGCAGGTGACCATGCCGGCACGTGACGAAGAAGTGTCTCAGGCCGTCCCCAGAGCGCGCCACATGGCCTGGTGTGGCCCGATGACGGGGACCTCGAACACCTCCCCGACCGGCTGGAAGCCGGCCCGCACGTAGAAGGCGAGCGCCGGTACCCGGGCGTTGCACCACACCGAGCCGCCACCTTGCTCCCAGCCCGCCAGGAGGAGGCGATCCAGCACCATGCGTCCCAGCCCACGTCCCCGGCTGTGCTCCTCGGTGGCCATACCCCGGATGCGCCACCAGGGGTGGGGTGGTGCGCCGACAGCGTCGTCGGCCTCCACGGCGAGCCACTGCGGCGGTGGCTCGGGCAACAGGGAACCCACCGCCAGTACGTCTTCGAGACCGCGTTCTGGGGCGGAGACGACGACGGCGACGTGCAGGGCGAATGGTTCGTCGTCGAAGGGATAGACCGACTCCTTGAAGGGGAGCCCGGGCCGCAGCACCGATGCTCGCAGGGGGCGCACCACGTCGACGGCGACGAGCACGACGCGACCAGAAAAAGACCGCGTCGCCCGCCGGTCTTCAGCTGGCGTGGACCGCCCCATCGGCTTGAGCGTACCGGGGGCCAGAACTGTAACCTGTTTCAGATGGAGATCGGCTTCACCGAGGAGCAGGAAGCGCTCCGGCGCGAGCTCCGGCAGTACTACGCCGAGCTCTTGACTCCCGAAGTGGAGCAGGAGCTGGCGTCGAGTGCCGGCATCGGGCCCACGGTGCGACGCATCGTCAAGCAGATGGCCAGCGACGGCTGGCTGGGGATCGGATGGCCCAAGGAGTACGGCGGGCAGGGACGCTCGGCCATCGAGCAGTTCATCTTCTTCGATGAGTCGATGCGCTGCGGCGCGCCTGTGCCCATGCTCACGATCAACACGGTCGGGCCTACGATCATGAACTTCGGGAGCGACGAGCAGAAGGCGTTCTTCCTGCCCAAGATCCTGGCCGGCGAGATCCATTTCTGCATCGGCTACACCGAGCCCGACGCCGGCACAGATCTGGCCTCGCTCACCACTACCGGTGTGGTCGACGGCGAAGAACTGGTGATCAACGGCACCAAGGTCTTCACCAGCCTCGCCGGTGACGCCGACTACTGCTGGCTGGCCGTGCGCACCGATCCCGACGCGGCCAAGCACAAGGGCATCTCGATCGTCATCGTGCCGATGGACACGCCAGGCGTGCGGGTCGTGCCCATGCAGCTGTTGGGCGAGCACAACATCAACTACACGTTCTGGGAGGACGTCCGGGTACCACTCGCCAACGTGGTCGGTGGGCTCAACAACGGCTGGAGCCTCATCACCAACCAGCTCAACCACGAGCGCGTGACCCTGTGCTCGCCGGGCATCATCGAGCGCGCCCTGCACGACGTGCGGGCCTGGGCCCAGGACACCAAGATCGCCGACGGCCGACGCGTGGTCGACCAGGAATGGGTCCGCATCGCCCTGGCCAAGGTCTACGCCAAGCTCGAGTTCCTGAAGCTCATCAACTGGAAGGTGGCCTGGACCGCCACGGAGGGACATCTGGACGTGGCCGACGCCTCCAGCATCAAGGTCTTCGGCACCGAGTTCTACATGGAGGCGCTGCGCACGTTGTCGGAAGTGCTCGGCCAATCCGGCTACCTGCGGCGGGGATCGCCGGGGGCGATCCTCCAGGGGCGCCTCGAGATGTACCAGCGCAGCCTCGTCATCCTGACCTTCGGCGGCGGCACCAACGAGATCCAGCGCGACCTCATCGCCATCTTCGGGCTGAACATGCCCCGCTCACTTCGCTGACGAGGAGACGAACGAGACCGTGGACTTCTCTCTCACCGACGAGCAACAGTCCGTGCGCGAGCTCGCCGGGCGGATCTTCGGCGACCTCTCGGACCACGAGCACCTGAAGAAGGCGGAGCAGACCGACGATCGCTTCGACCGCGCCCTCTGGAGGGCGCTCGCCGACGCGGGACTGCTGGGGATGGCGGTCCCCGAGGACTGGGGCGGGGCGGGGCTCGGCTTCGTCGAGGCGTGCATCGTGGTCGAGGAGGCCGGCCGGGCCGCTGCCGCGGCGCCGGTCACCGCCGTCACCGTGCTCGGCGCAGCGCCCATCGTCCGCTTCGGCACCGACGACCAGCGACGCGAGTGGTTGGCGCGGATCTGCGCCGGCGATCTGCTCATCAGCGCCGCGCTGGCCGAACCCGGGGGCGACCCGCGCCATCCGGTCACCACTGCCAGCCGGCACGACGGCGGATGGCGCATCGACGGCACCAAGGCGTACGTCCCCGCGGGAGCGGTGGCCGACGCGGTGATCGTCTCCGCCTCGAGCGACGAGGGGGTGGGCCTCTTCGTCGTGGACTGCGCCGTGCGCGGTGTGACGCGCCGGCTCCAGCACGCCACCGACGGCCGCCTCGAGGCCGAGCTCGAATTCGACGGCGTCGAGATCGTGGACGACGCAGTGCTCGTGGTGCCCGGTGACGGTGCCGGTGAGGACGCGCTCGCCTGGTCCTTGGAACGCGCCATGGCGGCGATGTGCGTCGAGGTGGCGGGCGCGTGCCAGGCTGCGCTCAAGCTCACCGCCGAGTACGCCTCGCAGCGCAGGCAGTTCGACAAGGTGATCGCCACCTTTCAGGCCGTCGGCCAGCGGGCTGCCGACGCGTACATCGACACCGAGGCGGTGCGCCTCACCGCGTGGCACGCCGTGTGGCGGCTGGCCAACGACCTGCCCGCCTCGGCGGAGGTGGCGGTGGCCAAGTTCTGGGCCGACGACGGCGCCCAGCGGGTGGTCCACGCGGCGCAGCACCTGCACGGCGGGGTGGGCGTGGACCGCGACTACCCCCTTCACCGGTACTACCTGCTCACCAAGCACCTGGCCCTCAGCCTGGGCGGCGGGACGACGAGCCTGCTACGACTGGGCGACCTGCTGGCCACGACGCCGGCCTGAGAGCGGCGCTCGCGGTCCCGGCGCAGGCGACGGACGGGACGGGGGACCGGTGAGCGACGACGAGGTGATCATCCGGCGGGCCAAGCCCGGCGTGAGCGACCTGCACGGCCTGGCCAAGCTCCTCGTCGACACCGTGACCGGCGGGGCGTCGGTGGGCTTCATGCTCCCCTTCGATCTCGGCCGGGCGGCCG
>JASHUM010000062.1 GCA_030040015.1 Acidimicrobiales bacterium | reverse complement strand
GCCCAGGCTCTTGGTACTTCGACCTGGGCCTCATCGCTCAGTACGTCGAGGGTGCTAAGGCACGCACCTACCACCACACAGCTCCGATCAGCATGGTGTATGCGCTTCACGCAGGGCTAGGAGTCCTCCTCGAGGAAGGTCTTGCGGCGGCGTGGGCTCGGCACGAGCGCTGCGGAGAGATTCTCCAGGACGGGTTAGAGGGCATGGGTCTCGAGCTCCTTGCACCCAAGGCCAACCGTCTTCCTCAACTCACCTCAGTCCGCGTACCGACGGACCTACCGGGCGGGATCTCCGAAGCCGATGTCCGCCATCGCCTGCTCGAGCGCTATCGCATAGAGATCGGGGCGGGGGTTGGTCCCCTGGCCGGCAAGGCGTGGAGAATCGGGTGCATGGGCCATACGGCGCGGGAGGAGAACGTGCTCCTTCTGTTGGCGGCCCTGGCGGAGGTGCTCGAACGATGATCGGTCGAGCTTCCCGGGTCGCCCGTCTAGAGCTGGCCGGGCAGCGCATCAACCTCCGAACTTTGCTCGAAGACGACTACGACGAGTGGTTCGAGGTGCGAGCCCGATGTCGGGATTGGCTCGTGCCCTGGGAGCCTCGGCCAGCAGGAGCGCCTCCCACCCCGGAGGACAGGGCAAGCTTCGCGGCGCGCTGCGCGGCGAGGGAACGAGAGCGCCAGATCGGGACGGGTTACGGCTTTGGGATCTTCATGGAGGGCCGTTTGGCGGGAGAGATCACCCTTTCCTCCATCCAGCGAGGCCCGTTTCAGAACGCCTTCGTCGGGTACTGGGTGGACCGGGAATTGGCGGGTCAGGGGATCGTGCCGGAGGCGACGGTCGTGGTCCTCCGGTTCGCCTTCGAGGAACTCGGTCTGCATCGGGTCGAGGTCGCCATCGTGCCTCGAAACCACGCCAGCCGTCGCGTGGTGGAAAAGCTGGGCCTGCGGGAGGAGAGTCTCGCCGAGCGTTACCTCGAGATCGACGGAAAGTGGGAGGACCACATCCGTTACGCGATCACCTCTGAGGAATGGGCGAAGCGTCGCGACGAGCTGCTTCTTCGCTGGCTCGAAAGCGTCTAGCTGAGCGCTAATTCGCCGATCCGTCGAGGGTTCGGATGACCGCAGAAGAACGGCGGAAGAACTGTTCGACGTCTTGCTCGTACGTGTATGACGGAGGCGCCTTACCAAGGCTCCTCCGAAGCCGGGTGGCGCGGATGAAGCTGTCGACAGCTCCGGCGGTCGTGTACCGGCATGTGAACCCCGTCTTGGCCAACCGCGACGTGTCGATGCCTCGTCCGTAGCGCAAGAGACCCTCCACCTCTGGAGGAAACTCTATGAGCCCCATCCGAACCAAAGGCGCTGCCGCAAAACGCGTGCCTATCGGTGGCAAGGGGAGAAGACGGGTCCCACACATGGAGGCGACTTCGCTCCATGGGATCCGCCCTGCTCCGGCGACGTTGTAGAGCCCGGGGACGCGATGCCGGGTGATGTGCTCGAGGCAGCGCACGACGTCGTCCTCTTCCACGAACTGTACGAGGGGGTCGTACCCAGCGATGGAGGGGCACAGCGTTCGGGAGAGGTTCGAGCTGATGGGGGTGATGATGTCGGTTCCGAGCACGTTGCCGAAGCGCAGCACAGAGACGACTGTGGCGGGGTTGTCCTCGGCGAAGTCGCGGACGAAGCTTTCGACCTCGAGGAGGGATCGCTCGACACGTGTACGCGCTGGAGACGTCCGGCTGGTTTCCTCCCGGAACCAGTTGGGGTCAGTGGCTGCCGACCCGTAGACCAGCGAAGCGGACTTCACCACAACCTGGCGGACCGACGATCCGACCTGCCCGGCTGCGGCCAACAGGTTCATGGTCCCAATCACGTTGATCTCGTGGAGGGCCCGGCCCGACACGCGGGTGGAGTCCACGACCAGGAAGGTGTGGACGATCGTGTCCACCTGGGTGGCCCGCACGATCCGGGCCAGGATCGAATAGGTCTGGTCGGCGCGGACGAACTCAGCCCGCTCCAGCGGCACCGATGGTTCGCTCGTGCCCATGCCTAGGATCATGTCGACTTCGGGGTCGGACTCGAGCGCCTGGGCCATGCGCCCTCCCCAGAACGTGTCCAGACCCGTGATGAGGACTCGCCTTCCCATCGTCAGCCGAACCAGACGCTTCGCCGCTCGCGCAGCATGTCGTAGAGCGTCTCTTGGAGGTGCATGCGGATCTTCTCTGCCTCGTCCATCACCCTGCTCTTGGAGTAGCGATCCTGGCCGGGCGGGACGTCGAAGGTCACCGGGTCGAGGACGCGTAGCTTGAACTTGGCCGGGAAGTACAAGAGGAGGCCCAGAGGACCGAAGAGCAGCATGTTGGCCGTGACCGGGACGTAGGGGACGCCGAGTGCGCGCGCCACGGTAGGGAGGCGGAAGACGATGGGCATCGACTCTTCGGCACCCACGACGGCAATGGGGATGACCGGCACGCCGGCGCGCATGGCGATCTCGACGAAGCCGCCGCGGCCGAAGCGGCGGAGGCGGTAGCGGTCGGTGTAGGTCTTCGACGGCCCCTTCGTGCCCTCCGGGAAGACCACCGCCAACTGGCCTTGGTCGCGCAGCAGCCGCAAGGCATTGTCGGGGTGGGCCGGAACTCCGCCCACCCGTTCCCACATGGTGCCGAGGTAGGGGGCTGAGCGGAAGAAGTAGTCCGCCATGCCGTAGACAGGGCGACCGAGCTCCGTCTCGATCCCGTGC
>JASHUM010000061.1 GCA_030040015.1 Acidimicrobiales bacterium | reverse complement strand
AGGTCGCCGGCGACGTCGCCGACGGCTTGCTGGCTCACGGCTTCACCACCGCCCGCTACATGCGCGAGGTGACCATGCCGGCGCTCGAACGTGGGCTGGCTCGGGCCGGGAAGAGCCGGCAGGGCTTCCAGGTCTCGTACCCGGCCATGATCGTCACCGGGAACACCGACGAAGAGGTCGCCACCGCGACCACCGCGGTGAAGGCGCAGCTGGCCTTCTACGGATCGACGCCTGCATACAAGCCCGTGCTCGACCTGCACGGGTGGGGAGACCTCCACGGCGAGCTCAACCGCATGTCCAAGCGCGGCGAGTGGGTGGCCATGGGCGAGCTCATCCCCGACGACATGGTCGACGCCTTCGCCGTGGTGGCACCCCCGGACAAAGTGGCACCCGCCATCGCCGAGCGCTTCGGGGGCATGGTCACCCGGGTGAGCTTCTACGCCCCGTACCGGCTGTCGGGAGACACCCTGCGGGACATGGTCGCCGCCCTGCGCGCCGCCTGAGGGTCGTCACGCCGGTCGACGCGCCCGGCTGAGCGCTCGGATCAGACGACGACGTTGACCAGCCGGGGGGGACGCACGACGACCCGGACCGGCTCCGCGCCATCGAGGGCCTCGAGCACCTTGGGAGACGCCAGCGCCAGGCGACGCGCCTCGCCCTCGTCGATCTCGGCGGACACCTCGAGACGGTCGCGGACCTTGCCGTTCACCTGTACGACCAGGGTCACGGTCTCGGCGACCGCCAAGGCCGGGTCGTAGGGGGGCCAGGGCGTGGTGTGGACCCGGGCGCCCGGGCCGTGGCGGCGCTCCCACGCCTCGGCGCTGAAGTGGGGCGCCATGGGGGCGAGCACCAGGAGAAGGGCGTCGACACCCTCGGCGTAGGTTTCGGCGTGCGGCCCGTCGGGCGTCTCCCGCCGGTAGCGCTGCAACGCGTTGGCGAACTCCATGCAGGCGGCCACGGCGGTGTTGAACGACCACCGCTCGATGTCGTCGGTGACCTTGGCGATGAGGCGGTGAGTGGCCCGCTGGACCTCGACGTCAGGTGCGCGGCGCTCACCACCACGACCCTCCCCTTCTTCGCCGGGCTCGGGGACGGCCAGGCGCCACACCCGGTCGAGATAGCGGGCACAACCCTCGATCACCTCGTCGGTCTGCGACGTCCAGTCCATGTCGTCGGCGGGCGGGCCCACGAAGAGATGGAAGAGCCGCAGCGCATCTGCCCCTACCGTGTCGAAGTACCGAGAAGGTGTGACGAGGTTCCCCTTCGACTTCGACATCTTCTTGCTGTCCATCCGGATCATGCCCTGGGTGAAGAGGCGGTCGAAGGGTTCTCGAGGCAGGCCGGCCGCCACGTCCATGTCGACGAGCGCCTTCGTGTAGAAGCGGGCATACATGAGGTGGAGGATGGCGTGCTCGATCCCGCCGATGTACTGGTCCACGGGCATGAAGTGGACGGCCGTGTCGGGGTCGAACGGCGCCTTGTCGTTCCAGGGGTCGCAGAAGCGCAGGAAGTACCATGACGAGTCGACGAAGGTGTCCATGGTGTCGGTCTCGCGCTCGGCCGGACCCCCGCACACCGCGCACACCGTGTGCCGGAAGGTCGGGTGACGCTTGAGCGGCGAGTCTCCGGTGGGGAGGAACTCGACGTCATCGGGGGCGAGCACGGGGAGCTCGTCCTCGGGGACGGGCACGATGCCGTGGTCGGGGCAGTACACCACCGGGATGGGGCATCCCCAGTACCGCTGGCGGGAGATGAGCCAGTCGCGCAGCCGGTAGTTCACCGTGCGGGCGCCGATTGCCTCCTCCTCGATCCACTCGATGGCCTGCTCCTTGGCGGCGGCCGCGTCCATCCCGTCGAGAAAGCCCGAGTTGATCTTGAGGCCGTCTTCAGTCCACGCCCCGCCTTCGAACCCCTGGGGGGGTTGGGTGGTTCGGACCACAGGAAGGCCGTGGACCTTGGCGAACTCCCAGTCCCTCTCGTCCTCGGCGGGGACGGCCATGATGGCGCCCGTCCCGTACCGCATGAGGACGTAGTCAGCGATGTAGACGGGGATGGCCTGGCCGCTGAAGGGGTTGACCACTCTCCCGCCCGTGTCGACCCCCGGCTTCTCGCTCGCCGCCCCGCTGGTGCGATCGAGCTCGGTGGCCCGGGCCGCCTCGGCCCGCAACTCGTCGACTGCCTCCCGGCGGTCCTCCGTCGTGATCACGTCGACGAGCGGGTGCTCGGGCGCCATGACGGCATAGGTCATACCGAAGCTTGTGTCGGGACGGGTGGTGAAGACGCGCAGTGCCAGCCCGTCCGACTCGTGCCCGACGACGGGGAGGTCGAACTCGACGCCCTCGGATCTCCCGATCCAATTGCGCTGCATGGTCTTGACCCGCTCGGGCCAGTCGAGCCCGTCGAGCGCCCGGAGCAGCTCCTCGGCGTAGGCAGTGGTCCGCAGGAACCATTGCTCGAGGTCCCGCTGGACCACGAGGTCGCCCGAGCGCTCGCAACGACCGTCCGCCGTGACCTGCTCGTTGGCCAGGACGGTCTGGCATCCGGGGCACCAGTTGACCGGGGCAAGGGCCCGATAGGCGAGCCCGGCCTCGAGCATGTGCAGGAAGATGACCTGGTTCCACTTGATGTAGGCGGGGTCGTGGCTGCGCACCTCGCGCCGCCAGTCGTAGACGGCGCCCAGGGCGCGCACGCTCGCCTTCAGCTCTGCGATGCGAGCTTCGGTGAAGAGGCGGGGATGCTCCCCGGTACGGATGGCGGCGTTCTCCGCCGGGAGGCCGAAGGAGTCGAAGCCGAAGGGCGAGAGCACGGCGTCCCCCCGCATGGTCCGGTACCGGACCAGGAGGTCACCGAAGGTGTAATTGCGCACGTGTCCCTGATGGGCCGCTCCGCTCGGGTACGGGTACATGCACAGGACGTAGCGAGGTGGCCGGGGATCGTCGGCGTCCACTTCGTAGGTGTGCTCGTCCGCCCAGCGCGCCTGCCACTTGCGCTCCACTTCCTGGACGTCGTAGGCCTGGGCCATCGCCGGATTCTACGAATCCGGAGTGCCCCTCCCGGTCGACCTCGGCGAGGGCTAGAAGCCGAAGAGATCGCCCAGCTGCCCGTTCTGGAGCAGCCCGGAGCCGTCGGCCACCTGACCGGCGGGCGGTGCCGTCACCGACACCGGTGTGCCGAAGCTGCCCAGGGACTCCTGGCCCTTGATGGTCAGTCCGACCACCGAGAACGAGGTCGCCACCTGGCGGGCCCGGCCGGCGCTGTCGACCCACACGTCGATGGGCAGGTTCTGCAGGCCCAGGGCCTGGGCCAGTTGCCTGCTGATGATGGTCGAGCCGGTGGTGCCGCTCAGGAGGTCGATCTGGGCTTGGTACTCCGTGGTGGGGACACCGTCGATGTCGACGCTGCCCAGCTCGCTCACCGTGCCCACTTGCCGGAGCACGTTCAACAGAGCCGAGGGGTCACCGGTGGACAAGGCGCCGACGGGCCCGGTGTCCTGGCTCTCCTGCTCCTCGTACTGGGAGAGGTCCACCTGCACCCAGGGCTTGCCCCCGTCGAGGGCAGCCAAGCGCGGCGAGCTCAGGTACAGCTCGTTGCCGATCTCCCGGATGTCCAGTGTGGAGGACGTGCCTTGGCCCCGGGTGTCGAAGGTGAACTGCCCGGCCTTCTGGACGAAGGAGTAGACGCCCTGGCCCGACACGGTGATCGCCAGCGCCTTGGACGCGCCGGATGCCGAGGGCACGAGACCACCGAGTGAAGGCGTGCCGGAAACGGAGAGGTCGATCCCGATGGCAGCCGAGGTGACGGCCTCGGTCGTGTCCACCGAGTCCAGCACCACCTGACGAGGGTTCTCAGCACGAGGGGCGCTCGACGGCCCTCCGCCGCACGCTGCGCCCAGCAACGCCAAGGCAGCGGCGCTCAGTGCTGCTGCCGGCCACCGACGAGTCCGAACCCGATCGGTGCGCATCCATGCCCCCTGTTGTCCCGACCCTGACGACGAACCGGCAGGCAATGTTAGCGGCCTGCCGGGCCTACGATGGCCGGGCGCAGGACGATGCGAGCTTGGGGGGGTCGGTGCGCGCAAGACGCGGTGTCTCAATGCTTTCCCTGATCGTCATGGTGATCGTGGCCGGTGCCTCCATTGCTTCGTTCGCTGTCTTGCGGCGGGGCGAGGAGCGCCAGGACAAGGCCCTGTTGGCCGAGAGCCAAGGGGAGGTCGTCCTGTTGCTCCAGGCGACGGTGCAGACCCTCCAGTCCGAGCTCAAGAGCGTCGCCTTCTTCACCGCAGGATCTGGAAACTCCCCGAAGATCTTTGCTCAGGAAGCAGCCCCTCTTCTCACCGAGACGACCAACTCGGTGGCTCTCGTCGACATCTCTGGGCCTCAGCCCCAGGTTCTCATGGCCACCGGGCCGGACCTGCACCAGGGAACGGCGCTCCCCGGCCCCCTGGCGGTTGCCATCTCGCTGGCGGCGACGTCGCTCTCGTCCTCGGTCGTCGAGGTGGACGGCAGGTCGCTGCTGGTGTCGGAGGCGGCGCCCAGCCCCGATCCCCACCTCGTCGGCGTGGAGACTTCACTCCTCCGCCCCGGTGTTCCGTCCCCCGAGCGGAGCGGGCCGTACGCTCACGTGTACATCGACGTCTACGCCTCAGCACAGGCCAACCCCGGCCAACTGATCCTCACGACCTTCGGGCCGGGCCCGCTCCCTCAGCCAGTGTTCAGTTCCGTCCTTCGCTTCGGCCACATCCGCTGGCGGGTCGCCGCAGCGCAGAAGACCTCGCTGGCCGGCACCTATGCAGAGCTGAGTCCTTGGATCGCGCTCACCATCGGTCTCCTGCTGGCCTTGGCGCTGGCATCGCTCGTCGAGGCTCTGGCCAGGCGGGAGCGTCATACAGCTCGGCTCGTGGCGGAGCGGACCAGGGAGCTGCTGGAAGCGCAGAAGGTGCTCGTGCGCAACGAACGACTGGCCGCGGTCGGAGAGCTCGCCACGGTTGTGGGTCACGAACTCCGCAACCCGCTCGGAGCGGTGCTCAACGAGCTCTACCTCCTGCGTCTCAGCGTTGGAGAACTGGCCAGTGAGAGCGAGCGACACGTCTCGGCCATCGAGCGTCAGGTGAACCGGGCCGCGCAGTTGTCCGAGGACCTGACCTCCTACGTGCGCGACCGAGAACCCGTGCTGGCCGAGGTGGACTTCCGCCACCTGGTTGAGGACGTGCTGGAGACGACCCGTCCACGCCCTGGCGTCGACGTGAGCGTCGAGGGCACGGCGCACTTCGTGGCCGACGCCTCTCTCATGGCGCAGGTCCTCGGCAATCTCGTCGCCAACGCCTATCAGGCCGTGCCGAACGGCGGCTCCATACGAGTGACCGCGGTCGACGGTGACGACGCCACGACGATCTCCGTCGAAGACTCGGGGCCGGGTGTGGACCCCGAGGTCGCCGGTCGGATCTTCGACCCGTTCTTCACCACCAAGGCCGAAGGCACCGGGCTGGGGCTTGCCATCGTCCAGCGCCTGGTCGAGCTCCACGACGGTACGGTCTCCATCGAGAACGCCCCCACGGGAGGCGCCAAGGCGACCATCCGGTTGCCAAAACTCCGTCAGTGACGAGCGATGGGGTGGGCCGCGTGCTCGTCGTCGACGACAACGAGGCCATCCGCTCCACGTGCGCAGAGATCCTCAAGCACTTCGGCTACTTCGTCGCCGAGGCCGGCGACGGCCAAGAGGCTCTGGACAAGCTCGCCGAGATCGAGGTCGACGCAGTGGTGATGGACGTCATGATGCCTCGCAAGGATGGCATCTCGGCGATCAAGGACTTGACGCCCCCTCCGCCTCCACCGGCAGTGATCCTTCTCTCGGCGTACCAGGTTGAACGCGGGGTCAGGGCCGACCTTGGAGCGCGTGTGCATCGGGTGCTTCGCAAGCCGACAGCTCCTATTGAGCTCCTCGAGGCCGTTTCCGAGGCGGTGGAGGTGGCGAGGTCGGAGCGAGCACGCGAGTGAGTGCCGTGCCCGTGGACATGACCGGCGACGTGGACTCGTGCGTCGTCGTCGCGCTATAGAGTTCGCGGGTCGCAGTTCGCCCCGGGGGCGTAGCTCAGTTGGTAGAGCGCTTGACTGGCAGTCAAGAGGTTCGTGGGTTCGAGTCCCATCGCCTCCACTCCGGGACAGACCGTTGTCCCTCCCCCGCTCTGGGACCTCGGATCCTGTTTGCAACTCGCTCGAGCTTCACCGGTGATCGTGATGACAGGGCCCCGGACGCGAGAACCCCCACCGGTCCGGGGTGGGGGTTCTCTACGGGGATGTGAAGTGTGGATGTTGTCAGGGACCGAATGCGAGTCCCGATTAGCCATCGGCACCCCGCGCCCACCGGCTTGAGCCCTGTTAGCCCAACAAATACACAACCCGGCCCACTCTCCACTCCCCCGCCCCGGGAGGTAGGAAGAGGGACCGTGGAGATCGGCGAGCTGAAGGTCACCCGCTACGACGTGGCCCACGCCGTGGCCACCATCACCCTCGACCGGCCGGACCGGCTCAATGCCTGGACGGGGCGGATGCACACGGAATACCGGGCCCTGCTGGCCAGGGCCGCGGCCGATCGGGGCGTGCGGGTCGTGGTGGTCACGGGCGCTGGGCGGGGATTCTGTGCCGGGGCCGACAACCGGGCCCTGGAGGGTCACGCTGCCCGGGGCGCCTACGACCCGGGGACCGGGCCCGACCTGGCCTACCCGGGGTACGGGGTGCGGCCCGAGTTCGACGCCGAGCTCGCCTATCACTTCGGCATCCCCAAGCCCATCGTCGCCGCCGTCAACGGCCCGGCGGCAGGTGTCGGGCTGGCCCTCGCCTGTTACTGCGACCTCCGCTTCGCTGCGGCCGGCGCCAAGCTCACCGCTGCCCACGGGCGCCTGGGCCTCCCCGCCGAGTTCGGGCTGTCCTGGCTGTTGCCCCGCATCGTGGGGTTCAGCCACGCTGCCGACCTGCTGCTGTCGAGCCGGGTCGTCCTGGCCGAGGAGGCCCTCACCATGGGACTGGTCAACCGGGTGCTCCCCGGCGATCAGCTCATGGACGAGGTGTATGGGTACGCACGGATGCTCGCCGAAGAGGTGTCACCGGCGTCCATGGCCGCCACCAAATTCCAGCTGTACGCCGATGTCTACGGCACCGCCGCCGGGGCCGTCGAGGAGTCCCAGCGTCGGCTCGACCAGATGATGGGCGAACCGGACTTCTCCGAGGCGGTGGCGGCAAGGCGCGACGGCCGCCCACCGCGCTTCGCCGATCCTCTGTAGCTGCGCAGTCGCCGGCGAGCCGTGGACGACGCGGGCGTCGTAGGCTTGCTCGGCGCCGGACGATCGGCGTGCAGGCCGGCATCCGGCGGAGGAGGTAGAGCCGTGGCGATTCTCGAACAGGACCTCGTGGTGCGGCACGTAGGCGACGACGACGCCCCTTGGGTGGACACCGGAATGGGTGTCGAGCTCAAGTTGATGCGGTTCGACACGTCCAAAGGCACCTGGGTCATCAGAAACCGATTCGCCCCTGGTGTGCAGCTGCAGCGGCACCGGCACACCGGGCCGGTCGAGGGCTTCACGCTGTCTGGACGGTGGCACTACCTCGAGTACGACTTCGTGAGCACGGCAGGCTCCTACATCTACGAGCCGGCCAACTCGGTGCACACCTTGCACGTCCCTGAGGACAACGACGAGCCCACTGACGTCCTCTTCGTCATCGAGGGGGCGTTGCTCAATCTCACCGACGACGACGCCGTCGACACCGTCTTCGACGGCCAAGGTGCCGTCGAGGCGTACTTCGCCCTGCTCGAAGCGGCAGGCATGCCGCGACCCAACGGTCTGATCATCAAGTAGAGCTCGTGTCCCCCACGGCCCGACCGGGCCAGGAGCTGGCCGGGCGCGTCGTCGACCCCGCCCTCTATGAGGACGACCCCCACCCGCTCTACGCCCGGCTGCGGGCCGAGGCGCCCGTGGCGTGGAATGCCGAGCGCGGCTTCTGGGCGGTGAGCACCCACGCAGACGTGAGCCGGGTCGAGAGCGAGCACGAGACCTTCTGCGCCTCCCAGGGGATCCTCGTCGACGAGATCGGCGTCAGCTACGCGTCGCCGCCCACCATCCTCCACAGCGACCCTCCGATCCACACCAGGTATCGGAGGTTGGTCCAGCCCGGCTTCAAGCCGTCGGTGGTGCGGGCCCTCGACCCGGTGGTGCGGGCCCGAGCCAAGGCCCTCGTCGACCGCATCGTGGCCGACTCGGTGGTCGACGTCGTCCCGGTACTGGCCGTGCCCCTTCCGCTCCTCGTCATCTCCGAGATGCTGGGCGTCCCCGAGGAGGACTGGGAGCGCTGCTACGAGTGGTCCGAGGCCATCGTCCCCGGCGCCACGGACTGGCCCCAGGAGAAGCGCGACGCCCTCTTGGCCGAGATGACCGAGTACCTCGTGTCTGCGACCAAGGCCAGGAGAACTGCGCCGGC
>JASHUM010000060.1 GCA_030040015.1 Acidimicrobiales bacterium | reverse complement strand
GCAGCGGGGTTGCACCGCCCTCGACGTGGTGCTCGACCTGTCGCTCGAGGACGACTTGAAGAGCCGGTTCTGGTCCGTGGTGGCGAACGACGACCCCGAGGGCATCGCCTGGTTGTTGCCGCGCGACGGCGTCCTTCTCGGGCTTGCCGACTCCGGGGCGCACGTCGCCCAGCTGTGCGACGCCTGTTTCGCCACCGACCTCCTCGGGAACTGGGTGCGCGACCGCGAGGTCATGTCCCTGGAACGGGCCATCCACAAGCTGACCGGCGAGCCGGCCGCCGTCTACGGCCTGGCCCACCGGGGGACCCTGGAGCTGGGCAAGGCGGCCGACGTGTGCGTCTTCGACTTCGACACGGTGGCCCCCGGGCCGCTGCGCCGGGTGCGCGACTTCCCGGCCAACGGCGAGCGGCTGACGGCCGACGCCCCGGTGGGGATGACCCACGTACTTGTGAACGGGGTACCGATCCGGGTCGACGGGGCGCCTGTCCCCGAGGGTCTCGAAGCCCGACCCGGTCGCCTCCTGCGCCCCTAGACCTGGGGCGTCACCCGGGCGAAAGCGCAGCTCTCACGTCCCCTTGACTCCTCCAGCAGGATCACTCTCGAGGGCACGGGGCTCGACGTCGACCATACCGGCGGGGGACGGCAGTGGTCGGGACCCATCTACGTCGCCACCCCGCAGCTCCTGCGTGCCTTCGGGATCAGCCCGTCCCAGGTCGACCCGGATTCCGATCTCCTCACGGCCCGACCCGGTCTCTCAGGTGTGTCCGGCCTCTCGCTCAGCTGGTGCAGCGCGACCGGGCCGCCCACCGCGGTCACCCGGGGTAGGTCGGTGTCCTTCACCGCCACGTGCACGAGCGGCGGATCGCGCTCCTCCCCGGTCATCGAAGAACTCGGAGCTTTGCCACCGGGGACCTCGGCGCCGAACACGGTGGTCACCGAGCACGCCGTACAGAGCCTCGGCTTGAGCACGACGACGGCGGGCTGGCTCATCGAGACACAGCAACCGCTCAGTGCCACCCAGATCAAGGACGCTCAGAACGCCGCCGCGGCGGCGGGCATGACGGTGGAGACCAAGAACGACCAACCCACATCGTCCCAGGTGATCAACTGGGCGACCGGGTTCGGGATCGCGCTCGCCTTGTGCATCCTGGCCATGAGCATCGGGCTCATCCGCAGCGAGACGGCGGGTGACCTGCGCACGCTGGCCGCCACCGGCGCCGGGAGCACCAGTCGACGCTCACTCGCCGCCGCCACCGCAGGCGCATTGGCTCTGCTCGGGGCTGTGCTCGGCACCCTTTGCGGCTACGTCGGGGTCATCGGCTTTCTCCGCGACAATTCGCTCAACGGTGGGATCGGCGCCCTCGCCAACGTGCCGGTGACCAACCTGATCCTCATCCTTCTGGGCATGCCGGTGGCCGCCGTGATCGTCGCCTGGCTGCTGGCGGGACGCGAACCCCGGGCCATGGCCCACCAGCCCATCGAGTGAGGATCAGGGGCCGAGCTCGGCCACCTTCGGCACCAGCTCGCCGAACTGCGCGGTGAAGCGGACCGGGTCCCCCCTGGGCACCAATTCGACGAGACCGATCCCGAGCGCGGCGTAGTCGGCGAGGGCGCGCACCACGGCGTCGGAGCCGCCCGAGAGGTCGCCGATGAACAGCCCGGTGCGCAGGATCTCCTTGGGGTCGCGTCCCTCGGTCTCGCAGTGGGCGTCCAGGACCTCGAGCTTGTGGGCGATGTCGGCGGGCGACGTGAGGAAGAGGTTGCAGGCATCGGCATAGCGGGCGACGAGGCGCAGGGTCTTTCGCTCCCCACTGCCCCCGATGAGGATGGGCGGCCTCGGGCGCCGAAGGGGCCGCGGCGAGCAGATGGTCTCGGCCAGTTGGTAGTGCTTGCCCTTGAACGGGCCGTCGTCGTCGCTCCACATCTGCAGGCAGACTTGGACGGTCTCCTCGAGCCGCTCGAAGCGCTCCGACACCACCGGGAAGGGCACCCCCAGTCCCAGGTGCTCGCGCTCGTACCACGCCGCGCCGATCCCGAGCTGGGCCCGGCCGCCCGACAGGACGTCGAGCGTCGTGACGATCTTGGCCAGCAGGCCGGGGTGGCGGTAGGTGGTGCCGGTGACCAGCAGGCCCAGGGTCATCGAGCGGGTCTGGCCGGCCAGGAACCCGAGCGTCGTGTAGCCCTCGAGCATGGCGTCCTGGGCGGTGGCGAAGTGCTCCATCTGGAACCAGTGATCCATGACGCTGAAGCACGTCATGCCCGAGTCCTCGGCCACCCGGGCCGTCTCGGCCACGGCCGGGGCGATCGCCTCGGCGCCTCCTGGGAACGTGAAGTTCACGAAGTGAATGCCGAGCTTCATGGGCCGCCCCTTTCGACGCGCTCACCGTAGCGTGCGTCGTGACGAGCCCGGTGAGGGCGCAGGAATGCTCAGTGCTCGGCGTCGGCCTCTCTGGTCCCCTGGCCGTCGGTGTTGGCGCGTGAACCGCCGCCCAGGGCGTTCATCACCCCGCCGAGCAGGTCCATGGGCACGACGATCTTGGTCGAGGAGGCCGTCCCCACCTCCTTGAGCGTCTCCAGGTACTGCAGCTGCATGGTGTTGCGATCGAGGCCTTGGCCCACGTGGAAGATGGTCTCGAGGCCGTTCGCCAGTCCCTCGGCTCGCAGCATGGCCGACTGGCGTTCGCCCTCGGCGCCGAGGATGGCCGCCTGTTTCTTCCCTTCGGCCAAGGTGATGGCCGCCTGTTTCTGGCCCTGGGCCTCGGTGATGGCGGCGCGCCGGGTGCGTTCTGCCGACATCTGGCGGGTCATGGCGTCGAGGACGCCGGCGGGTGGGTTGACCTCGCGGACCTCGACGGTCGTCACCTTGACCCCCCAGCGCTCGGTCACCTCGTCGAGGCGGACGCGCAGGGAGGCGTTCATCTCCTCCCGCTTCGAGAGCACGTCGTCGAGCGCCATGTCGCCCACGACGCTCCGCAGGGTGGTGGCGGCCACGTTCTGGGCGGCGGCAGCGAAGTTCTGGACCTGCAGGACCGACATCTCGGGATCGACGACCTTGTAGAAGATGATGAAGTCGATCGAGATCGAGGCGTTGTCCTGTGTGATCGCCGTCTGGTGCGGGATCTCGAGGAAGCGCTCCCGCAGGTCC
>JASHUM010000059.1 GCA_030040015.1 Acidimicrobiales bacterium | reverse complement strand
AGTTCGGTCCCTATCCGATGCAGCCGCAGGAGACCTGAGGAAGGCTGTCCCTAGTACGAGAGGACCGGGACGGACGTAGCTCTCGTGTGCCAGTTGTCCTGCCAAGGGCACTGCTGGTTTGCGACCTACGGGTGGGATAAGCGCTGAAAGCATCTAAGCGCGAAGCTCGTTCCAAGATGAGGTCTCCCACAGGGATAACCTGGTAAGGCCCGTGGCTAGACGACCACGTTGATAGGCCGGAGGTGTACGCACGGCAACGTGTTCAGCCGACCGGTACTAATCGGCCGAGGGCTTGGAGAGCCCTTCGTGCTTGTGCTCGCTATGGAGCGCTCAAGGCAGCGCGCAAGGTTTCCGGTGACCATGGCGGCGGGGAGACACCCGTTCCCATTCCGAACACGGCAGTTAAGCCCGCCAGCGCCGATGGTACTTGGGGAGCGGTCCCCTGGGAGAGTAGGACGTCGCCGGATTTCTTTGCACCACCGCATACCGACGAGACAGGGCCCTCGGCAACCGCCGGGGGCCTTCGTCTCGTGTCGGTGATGGCCGGCCGGTACGCCCTTGGAAGCCTTCATATACCAGGGCTTAGCCAGGCTGCAGCGGTAGGCTCGTCCTGATGCCCAGCGCACCGATCGGGCAAAGGCACGAGGCGCAGTGACGGGTCTGCTCGAGGTCGAGGACCTCAAGACCGAGTTCCGGCTGCGCGATTCGACCGTGACGGCGGTCGACGGCGTGTCCTTCCAGGTGGATCCGGGCGAGTGCGTGGGCGTCGTGGGCGAATCGGGGTGCGGTAAGACCACCGTGGGCCTGTCCATCATGAAACTCCTTCCCAACGTCGGCCACGTGGTCGGGGGGTCGATTCGCCTGGGCGGCAAGGACCTGGTCCCCCTCTCCGAGAGCGAGATGGGTGCGGTCCGGGGCAACCAAGTGGGCATGGTCTTCCAGGACCCGTTGACCTCGCTCAACCCGACCATGACCATCGGCCGGCAGATCGGCGAAGCGGTCAGGCTGCATCGAGGAGCGAACAAGGAGCAAGCCAGGCAGCGGGCCCTGGAGGTGCTGCGCCTGGTGGATCTCCCCCGGCCCGAGGAGCGCCTGGACGCCTATCCCCACGAGCTCTCCGGCGGCCTCCGCCAGCGCGTCATGATCGCCATGGCCCTGGCTTGTGACCCCCAGTTGCTCATCGCCGACGAGCCGACCACGGCGCTGGACGTGACCATCCAGGCCCAGATCCTCGACCTGCTCGACCGTCTCCGAGGCGAGCTGGGCATGGCCATCGTTCTCATCACCCACGACATGGGAGTGATCGCCGGGCGCACCGACCGGGTGCTCGTCATGTACGCGGGCCAGATCATCGAGACAGCCACCACCGACGAGGTGTTCCACGAGATGCGCCATCCGTACTCGGAGGCACTCCTGGCGTCTGTGGCCAAGCTCGACCAGGACGCCTCGGTTCCCCTGGTCAGCATCGCCGGGATGCCACCGGACCTCTCCAAGCCGATCGACCACTGCCGGTTCGTGGCCCGTTGCCGGTACGGCCAGCCGGATTGCACACAACAGGGACCACCGTTGGTCCAGGCGGCCCAGGCCAGGCCCGGGCACCTGGTCGCCTGCTTCCATCAGGTCGACGTGGACGCCAACACCATCGCCAAGCGCCCGGAGGCGGTCGCCAAGTCGGCGGACCTGAGCGTCAAGGTCGACGAGGTCGGACTCGCCCGTCAACGGACCCGAGCCGACGTCCTGAGCCAGCGCCCGGTCCTGGTTCGCGTCGACCACCTGGTGAAGGAATTCGTCGTGACTGCGGGCGCGGTGCTCCAGCGCAGAGTCGGGTCGGTCAAGGCCGTCTCCGACGTGAGTTTCTCCATCCGTCAGGGCGAAACCTTCGGACTGGTGGGGGAGTCCGGCTGTGGCAAGACCACGATCGGCCGCCTCTCCGTGGCCCTCGAACAGCCGACGGGAGGTTCCATCTTCTTCGAGGGGGAGAGCCTCACGCGCATGCACGGGGCGAGATTGCGGCGCTTGCGGCGCGACATGCAGATGATGTTCCAGGACCCCTACGCCTCTCTCGACCCTCGCATGCGGGTCGGGGGCATCATCAAGGAGCCCCTCGACGTCCAGGGGATCGGGCCCAGTCACGAGCGGAGCCAGAAGGTCCAGGACCTCCTCGAGGAAGTGGGACTGGCTCCGAGCGCCGCCCATCTCTACCCGCACGAGTTCTCCGGTGGTCAGCGCCAGCGCATCGGGCTGGCGCGTGCGCTCGCTCTCGACCCGAAGCTCATCGTTGCCGACGAACCGGTCTCGGCGCTCGACGTCTCCATCCAGGCCCAGATCCTGAATCTGCTCAAGACCCTGCAGGCCCGCCACGGTCTCACCTACCTCTTCATCACCCACGACCTGGCCGTCGTCAAGTACATGGCCGACACCATCGGGGTGATGTACCTCGGCAAGCTGGTGGAGATCGGGCCCTCCAGAGAGGTCTACGAGAAGGCGGCCCACCCCTACACCAAGGCGCTGATCGACACCATCCCGATCCCGGATCCCATGCTGGCCAGGCGGGCTCGGGGCCGCCACATCAGCGGTGAGCTCCCGTCGGCACTCACGCCGCCGTCAGGGTGCCGGTTCCGCACCCGCTGCCCCTTCGCCCGGGAGCGGTGCGCGGAGGAGGAGCCGCCACTGCGACCCTTCGGTCCCGGCCACTTCGCCGCCTGCCACTTCCCCTTGCAGACACCCGTCGGCGCCGCAGATCAGGAACTGTCACCGCTGGCGGCCCGGGCCTCGCCGGGCTGACCCCGGCTCAACGCCGCTGGAGGCGCACCTCCAGGGAGTCACGCAGGGCGTCTCCGATGAAGTTGAACGCCACGACGACCAGCACGATGCACACGCCGGCAGGGTAGATCTCCCACCAATAGCCCGACACGGCGTAGGTCACGCCTTCCGAGAGCATCGACCCCCAGTCGGTCTGGGGTGGCGGGACGCCCAGACCGAGGAACCCGAGGGCGGCCAACAGGAGAATGGCGTCGGCCACCTGGAACGTGGCGTTCACGATGATGGTCCCGATGGCGTTGGGGACGATGTGGCGGAGGATGATGCGTTTTCGGCTGCCGCCCATGACCCGGACCGCTTGGACGTATTCGCGGACGCGCAGGGTCAACGTCTCGCCGCGGATCAGACGAGCGGGGATGAGCCAGCTCACGAACGCGATCACGATGATCAGGAGGAGTACCGACGGGCGGAAGATGACGGCCAGGCAGATGAGGAGGAACAGGGGCGGAATGGAGAGGAGGGTGTCGACGATGCGCATCATGAAGGCGTCTCCCCAGCTTCCGAAGAAACCCGAGACGGCCCCGTACAGGGCTCCCCAGCCGGTGCCCAGGGCGGCGGCGGCAAGGCCGACGATGAGCGAGTTCTTCCCGGCGAACATCAGGCGTCCGAGGATGTCGAACCCCGCTTCATCGGTGCCGAGCAGATGGTTCCCGCCCGGCGAGAGGTTCGGCGTGGAGTTGACGAGTGCCTCCTGAGCGTTCGTCTGGTTGGTGTGGTACAGGAGCGGGCCTATCCAGCAGAAGAGAACCATGAACACGATGACACCCAGCCCCACCACGGCGAGCTTGTTTTCTACGAACACCCGGCCGATCTGACGGAGCGGGCTCCCGGTGGCGGTGACCTCGCCGCCCTCGGGAGTGGCTGCCACCGGGGTGAGGACGTCCAGCGCCTCCATCTGTCCCAAGCTGGCTCCCCCCGAAGTCAGCGCACCCAACCCCAGGTCCCGTTCGTCACCGACGGGCATAGCGAATCCTCGGGTCCACGACGGCGTACAGGATGTCGGCGATGAGAGAACCCACGACGGTGGCGAGCGTGGCCACGAAGGCGGTGCCGAGGAGAAGGGGGATGTCGGTGGTGGTGGCCGCCTGGTACGTGAGCAGGCCCATGCCCGGGTAGTTGAAGACCGTCTCGGTGATCACCGCCCCGCTGACGATGCTCGGGATGGAGAGGCCGAGCAAGGTGACGATGGGGATCACCGCGTTGCGCAGGGCGTGGACGAACAGCACACGACGGTTGCTGGCGCCCTTGGCCCGGGCAGTGCGGATGTAGTCCTCCGTCATCGCCTCCATCATCGAGGACCGCATGTAGCGGCTGAAGGAAGCGATGGTGATGGCGGCCAGCGTGACCTCGGGCAGGACCAAAGCCCGGGGATCGGCGAGGATCGACGCCACGGTCTGCCCCTGAGGTGCCTCCACCGAGAACACGTGCACGTCGACAGCGAGATAGAGGATGAGGAGCGTCCCCAGCAGGAACGACGGCATGGCGTAGAAGATGAACGACGCACCGGTGAGGGCGTAGTCGACGGGCTTGTTGCGACGGACCACCTGGAGGATTCCCAGAGGGACGGCGACGATGAGAGCCAGCACGGTCGAGATGCCGACGAGCACCAAGGTCTTGGGCAGTCGCGACGCGATGACCGTGGTGACGCCCTGGTTGAAGTGGTACGAGTACCCCAGGTAGTGGTGCCAGACGAGGTTCTTCAGGTAGAGCAGGAACTGGATGATCAGGGGCCGGTCGTAGTTGTTGAGCCGGTTGAACTGGGCGATCTGCAGGCGGGTGGCCCGGGGGCCCAGGGCGGCCCGGGCGGCGCCTCCCGGGATGATGTGGGCCAAGAGGAAGACGAGGAGCATGACGGCGACCACGACGACGATGGCTTGAAAGACTCGTCGTACCAAGAAGCCGATCATGTGGTTCTCACGTTAATGCGGCACCGCCCGGTTCGTGAGTCACACGGACCGGGCGGTGCGGGAATCCCTTGCGGGTTGAGGGGCGCCCGCTATTTGACGAAGTACCAGCTCTCCGGCGTGAGCGTCGACAGCGTGTTCTGGGGTGTGACGCCCCGCATGTTCTTCTGGATCTCGGTGAGCGACTGGACCTGGGACGGAAGGTAGATCACCGGCAGCTCCTTCACCAGATAGTTCTCGTAGTTGTCGAGGTTCTGGGTGGTGAAGTCGGTGGCCTTGATGTTGGCGTCGTTGATCGGGTCGCTGTAGCTCCCGTAGTTGGAGACCGCCCCGGTGGCGAAGAGCTCCTCACCGGTCGGGTAGATGTCCGGGTAGTACACCCACGAACCGGCCCAGTCCTCCATCTCCCAGGTGCAGCTGGGCCCGGGAGTGCAGGCGGTGGCGTTGCCGATCACCGTGTCGAAGGTGGCCGTCGTCTCGTTGACGTGGATGCCGTCGGAGTCCCAGGAGGCGATCTCGTCGTTGACGGCTTCGGTCTGCGTGATGATGCCGGTGGCGAACTGCAGGTTGAAGGTGAGCGGCGTCCCGGAGGGGATGCCGGCACCGCACTGGTTCGAGCCGCTACCGGCGTTCTCGCAGATGTCGGTGCCGCCGGGCACCACCTTCCAGCCGTGCGAGCTGAGCAGGTCCTTCGCCTTGGTCGGGTTGTACGGGTACACCCCGGTGGAGGCCAGGCTGGTCACGTAGGTGTCGGGCTCGGGAGGGATCGGCCCGTACTGCGGGTAGCCATAGCCCTTGAAGACCTTCGAGATGATGGCAGGCTGGTCGATGAGCATCTCCAGGGCCTGGCGGATGTAGAGCTGCGAGAAGATCTTTCCGGCCGCGCCGTTGTCGCCCGTCGAGTTGAAGTTGATCGGGAAGTAGGTGAACTGCCACCCGTAGTACTCGTTGACGAAGTAGTTGGTCAGCCTCGGGTCCTGAGCCGCCACCACGAGGGGGTTGGTCGTGGCCTTGGGCTCGTCAGCCAAGGGCAGGTAGCCCACGCTCAGCTTCCCGCCCAGCAAGGCGTCGTACTCGGCGTCCTCACTCGTGAACGGCACCTCGACGAACTCGGACAGGGTCGGCTTCACCGGACCGGAGTACGTCGTGTTGGGCACCATGGTGACGTTCCCGGTGGCGTCGAAGTGGCTGAGCTTCCACGGGCCGTCGACGACCGACCAGATGGGGCTGGTGACGTAGGTGCCGAAGGCGTTGTTGGCGGCGGTGGGGTTGCTCGGGTTGTAGCCGGCCTGGTTGGCCAGGAACCCCCACACGGCCGCGCAGGCGGTGTCGGTCGCCTTGGCGCCGTACTTCCCGGCGTAGCAGCCCCCGGAGCCGGGAGCGCCGGTGAGCGACGTCACGTCCCAGGACTCGGGCATGGGGATGATCTGGGAGAGGTTGTTGTACGTGTACCAGTTGGGGTTGACCGGCCCGGTGAGGGTGAAGACGACCTGGGTCGGGCTGGTGGCCACCACGTCGGACACGTCGTCGGGGATGGCGTTGATGCCCGGGACGTAGGCGCCGTAGTTGTCCTTCTCGGAGTGGTACATGTTCATGAAGAACACGACGTCCTGGGCGTTCACGGGCTCACCGTTGGACCACACGTAGTTGTTCAGGTTGACCGTGACGGTCTGGTCGTTGTTCGTGTACACCGGGGCCTGGCCCAGTGACAACTGGTAGTTGACGTTGACGTTCAGGCCGTTCCCGAACCAGTACAGCGGCCGGTACATGAGGTATTCGAATTGGTTCTCGTTGGGCACGCTGAAGAACCCTGTCGGCGTGAACGGGAAGATCATGTTGGGCGGGCTGTTCGGAAGCTCGGCCCAGTAGGCCACGCCGCCGGCGGTCTTGGTCCCGCCCGTGGGAACCGTGGTGCCGTTGGAGCTCGACGTGCTCGATGCACACGCCGCCAGCACCAGGCCCGCACAGCCCAGGCTGATCGCCCACTTGCTGAGGTTCTTCAGTCGCAACCCGTCGCCTCCCCCTGTCGTGCCCACCGCCAGTGGCGATGGCGTCCTTAGGCCCCGCTGCGCCGAACGTTAACGTTCCATGACAGCCAATGCAGTGATACTCGCTTTCTCACCCTTACACTCGGCGGATGCCACGGTCCGAGGCTCCCAGAGGAGGTCGGGGCCGGCCCGAACGACCTGCAGCGGGACGACAGGCGCGCCGTGACGGCCCCGCGCCCCGGACCCGCCCGGGTGGGGACAAAAGGGGGGCACCCCGGCGCGGCGATGGCCGAGATGAGCCGGCGCGTCGGGACGACGAACGCTTGCGGCAGTGGGGGAGCGTGGCGCGCCACGGCGCCCGTGTCCTTCGAAAGGGGCCTGACGATGGGCCCGAGGCCGCTCGTCCCACCCGGGCGCCGACACGAAAATCTGCTCCTGACCAGGTGGTTTGGCGTGACGAGGGAGTGGTGGGCCCGGTGTCCTCGTCGCCACGGGCACGGCGCGTCCGCGGCGGCACCAGCCCTGGCGCGCCCGGGGACGTGGCACTGCCCGCCGACGTGGGCGAGGAGCTGGCCGCCGCCGCGGGCCGAGCCCGAGGCGCCAAGCTCGCCGAGCGCCTGGCCGCCGCCGCCCGCGCCTACGAGCGCGACCGGTACGCCGAGGCACAACGTCTCACCAAGTCTCTGATCGACGAGGTGCCGAGCTCGGTTTCAGCCCGCGAGCTGCACGGGCTCGTGTGCTACCGGATGGGCCGGTACCGGGAGGCGATTCGCCAGCTCGAGGTGGCGCGTGACCTCGCCGGTGGCGACCTGTCACAGCTCCCGGTGATCATGGACTGCCATCGCGCCATGCGTCATCACCGCCGGGTGGAGCAGCTGTGGGACGAGCTGCGCGCCGCATCCCCGGATGCCGACGTGCTGGCCGAGGGCCGGCTCGTGCTGGCCGCCGATCTGGCCGACCGGGGCGAGCTGGACCGGGCCACCAAGGTGCTCGTGGACGCCGGCGCCGGCCGCAACCTCCGCCATCCGGCGCCACGCCACGTCCGCCAGTGGTACGTGCTCGCCGAGTTGGCCGACAGGGCGGGCGACCTGCCCCGAGCCCGTGAGCTGTTCAGGCGCGTGGTGGAGGCCGATCCCGAGCTGGCCGATGCGCCGGCGCGTCTGGCGGCACTCGGCCCGGCCAAGCGCCCGAGGAGCCAGAGAGGTCGGCGTTGACGGCGATGGGCGGTGCCCTCGTCGACCTGCGCAGCGACACGGTCACCCGCCCCACGCCGGAGATGCGGCGGGCCATGTACGAGGCGGAGGTCGGTGACGACGGTTACGGCGAGGATCCCACCGTGGCGGCTCTGGAGGCCGCCTACGCCGAGCGGGTGGCCAAGCCGGCCGCGCTCTTCGTCCCGTCGGGCACGATGGCCAACCAGATCGCACTGCGCGTCCTGTGCCCGCCCGGGGCCCTGGTGGTCGCCGGCCGGCGCCAGCACGTGGTGATCTACGAGGCCGGTGCAGCGGCGGTGAACGCCGGCGCGCAATTCCATATGGTGGAGGACGGCGACGGAACGTTCACGGCGACCGACGTGGCGAGCGTGCGCCGAGCGGCTGACCACCACCAGCCGGCGCCGGGGTTGGTGTGCGTCGAGCAGACCCACATGCCCGCCGGCGGGCGCCCGTGGAGCCTGGCCGCGCTGGACGCCGTCCGGGAGGCGGCCGGCCCGGTCCCGCTGCACATGGACGGAGCCAGGTTGTTCAACGCCGAGGTGGCCACCGGGGTCCCGGCGGCGCAGTTCGCCGGGTACGCCACGACCGTCATGACCTGCTTGTCGAAGGGGCTGTGCGCGCCGGTGGGGTCGGTGCTGGCCGGAGACGAGGACGTCGTGTCCGAGGCCCGGCTGGCTCGCCAGCGCCTCGGCGGGGCCATGCGTCAGGCAGGTGTGGTCGCCGCCGCCGGACTGGTGGGGCTGCGGACCATGGTGGACCGGCTGTCCGAGGACCACGCCCGGGCGCGGCGCCTGGCCGAAGCGGTGGCCGAGCGCTGGCCCGGCGCCGGATGTGATCCCCAGGAGGTCGTCACCAACATCGTGGTGTTCCACCACGACGACACCGACGCATTGCTCGCCCACCTCGACGCCCACGGGGTCCTGGTCGGGACGATCGCCCCCGGGGTGGTGCGGTTGGTGACACACCACGACGTCGACGACGCCGGTGTCGAGACGACGGCAAAGGCCCTGGCAGACGCGCCCTGACCAAGCCCGAAGGGGGCGCGCCGAGCCGCTCTAGACTGCGGGAGTTCGTCGCCGAGCGAGGGAGGCTGGCAGATGGGCACGGATATCGAAGCGCTACTCGGGGACGAGGCCGATTCCCTGCTGTCCTACACCTGCAAAGGGGTGACAGCCGACGAGCTCGTCCTTCCCGGCCCCGACGTGGCCGACCGGATCATGCGCGACAGCGACCGGCCGGTCCCGGTCGTTCGCAATCTGGCGACGCTCTATGCCAACGGTCGCCTGGGCGGGACCGGGTACCTCTCCATCCTCCCCGTCGACCAGGGGATCGAGCACTCCGGCGCGGCCAGTTTCGCCAAGAACCCGGCGTACTTCGATCCAGCCAACCTGTGCGAGCTCGCTCTCGCCGGTGAGTGCTCGGCCATCGCCACGACGCTCGGAGGCCTGGGGATCGTGGCCCGCCGCTACGCCCACAAGATCCCCTTCATCGTCAAGCTCAACCACAACGACTTCCTCCACTATCCGAACACCTACGACCAGGTGATGTTCGGCTCCGTCCGTCAAGCCGCCGACTTGGGGGCCATCGGGGTGGGCGCCACCATCTATTTCGGCAGCGAGCAGAGCGACCGCCAGCTCCAGGAAGTGTCGGCCGCCTTTGCCGAAGCGCATCGCCTCGGCTTGTTCACCGTCCTGTGGACCTACCTGCGCAATCCGGCGTTCAAGACCCCCGAGGCGGACTACCACCTCGCCGCCGACCTCACCGGGCAGGCCAACCACCTCGGGGTGACGATCGAGGCGGACCTGATCAAGCAGAAGCAGCCCGAGAACAACGGCGGGTACCTGGCTCTGTCGTTCGGGAGGACCGACCCGCTCGTCTACGAACAGCTCACGACCGACAACCCCATCGACCTGACCCGGTGGCAGGTGATCAATTGCTACGCCGGGCGCGTCGGGCTCATCAACAGTGGCGGCGAGTCGAAAGGCGCGCACGACCTGGCCGAGGCGGTGCGCACCGCCGTTATCAACAAGCGTGCCGGGGGCACGGGTCTGATCGTGGGGCGCAAGGCCTTCCGGCGGCCCATGGCCGAAGGGGCGGACCTGCTCCACGCCGTGCAGGACGTCTTCCTCGACCCGGCCGTCACCATCGCCTGACCCCGGCCCGGGTGGGGCCCGGGACAGGGGGGACCCGGCGGTATGCTCGGTGGCCGGAGGGCCATTGTCCAGCACCGCCACCGAACCGCAACGGCACCAGACCGTAGAGCTCGACCGCGTCGTCATCCGCTTCGCCGGGGACTCCGGCGACGGGATGCAGCTGACCGGCACGCAGTTCACCGCCACCAGCTCGCTGTTCGGCAACGACACCGCCACGCTGCCCGACTTCCCCGCCGAGATCCGGGCGCCGGCGGGGACCCTGGCGGGCGTGTCCGCCTTCCAGGTCCACATCTCCGACCACGACATCCTCACCCCCGGGGACGCCCCCAGCGTGCTCGTGGCCATGAACCCGGCCGCCCTCAAGGCCAACCTGGGAGCGGTCTCGTCGGGGGGGACGCTCATCGTCAACGCCGACGGATTCGACGAGCGGGCGCTCGAAAAGGCGGGCTATCCCTCCAACCCGCTCACCGACGGGTCGTTGGCCGGCTACAGGGTCTACGAGGTGCCCATGACCTCGCTCACCCTGGAGGTGGGCAAGGAGGCGGGGGTCAAACCCCGCGACGCCGAGCGGTCCAAGAACTTCTTCGCCCTCGGACTGGTGTGCTGGCTGTACAGCCGGCCGACCGAGCCGACGCTCACGTGGATGTCGGAGCGCTTCGCCTCCAGCCCCCTCGTGCTCGACGCCAACACCCGGGCGTTCAAGGCCGGCTATCACTTCGGCGAGACGGCCGAATTGTTCGAGGCCAACTACCAGGTCCGCCCCGCCCGGCTCGAGCCCGGCGTCTACACCAACATCACCGGGAACAACGCCTTGGCCTGGGGCCTCATCGCCGCCGCCCATCAAGCCGGCTTGCCATTGTTCTTGGGTTCGTACCCCATCACCCCGGCGTCGGACATCCTCCACGAACTGTCCAAGCAGAAGCACTTCGGCGTGCGGACCTTGCAAGCCGAGGACGAGATCGCCGGGATCGGGGCCGCCATCGGGGCGGCGTTCGGAGGAGCGCTCGGGGTGACCACCACGAGCGGCCCGGGCATCGACCTCAAGTCGGAGTCGATCGGCTTGGCCGTGAGCCTCGAACTGCCCCTGGTGGTGATCGACATCCAGCGAGGCGGTCCCTCCACCGGGCTTCCCACCAAGACCGAGCAGTCCGATCTCCTCCATGCCATGTACGGGCGTCACGGGGAGTCGCCGGTGCCCATCGTGGCGGCCAGGACACCGTCACACTGCTTCGAAGCGGCGATCGAGGCGGTGCGCATCGCCGTGACCTACCGCACTCCGGTCTTCTTGCTGTCCGACGGTTACCTCGCCAACGGCTCGGAGCCCTGGCGCCTGCCCGATGTCGCCTCCATCCCCGACATCGACCCCGGCTTCGCCACTGCGCCGGAGGTGGGCGCCGCCGACGACGGCGAGAATCGGCACAGCGGGGACTTCCAGCCGTACCGGCGAGACGAGGTCACCCTGGCCCGGCCCTGGGCGCTCCCGGGAACACCCGGTCTCGAGCACCGCATCGGCGGGCTCGAGAAGGAGGACGTCACCGGCGACGTCTCCTACGACCCGGTCAACCACGAGCGCATGGTCCACCTGCGGGCCGCCAAGGTGGCCGGCATCGCCTCCTCGGTCCCACCGGTCGAGGTCGACGACGCCCTTGGCCCGGGCGGTTCCCCGGTGTTGCTCCTCGGGTGGGGCTCGACCTATGGCGCCATCGGCGCCGCCGTCCGCCGGGTGCGGGCCCGGGGTCTCGACGTGGCCCACGCCCATCTGATGCACCTGAACCCCTTCCCGCCCAACCTGGGCGAAGTCCTGCGCTCGTACATGGACGTCCTGGTCCCCGAGTGCAACCTCGGGCAGCTGTCCAAGCTGGTCCGGGCCGAGTACCTGGTCGACGCCCGGTCCATGACCAAGGTCCAGGGCCAGCCCTTCCGCGCCGCCGAGATCGAGAAGGCGGTGCTCGCCCTCCTCGGCATCGACCCCGAGGCGGCCACCTCCTCCTCCCCCCAAGAGGACGTGGCCAGTTGACCGACACCGCCGTGCCCGTGACCACCCGCAAGGACTGGACCTCTGATCAGGAGGTTCGTTGGTGCCCCGGCTGCGGGGACTACTCGATCCTGGCCGCCGTGCAGATGCTCCTGCCCGACCTGGGGGTGCGCAGAGAGAACACGGTGTTCGTGTCGGGGATCGGCTGCGCGGCGCGCTTTCCCTACTACATGTCGACCTACGGCATGCACTCCATCCACGGCCGGGCCCCGGCCGTGGCCACCGGGTTGGCCGTCACTCGTCCCGACCTCGACGTGTGGGTGGTCACCGGCGACGGCGACGCCCTCTCCATCGGCGGCAACCACCTCATCCACGCCCTGCGCCGCAACGTGAACATCACCATCCTGTTGTTCAACAACCAGATCTACGGGCTGACCAAGGGCCAGTACTCGCCCACGTCCGAGCAGGGCAAGGTGACCAAGTCGACGCCGTTCGGGTCGCTCGAGACGCCGTTCAACCCCATCAGCCTGGCGCTCGGAGCCGAGGCCACCTTCGTGGCCCGCACGCACGACATGGACCGCAAGCACATGCAGGAGACGTTCCGGCGTGCGCATGACCACCGCGGAGCCGCCTTCGTCGAGATCTACCAGAACTGCAACGTCTTCAATGACGGTGCCTTCGAGCGCATCACCGGGCGTGACGTCCGGGCCGAGGAGCTCATCCCTCTCGTCCACGGCGAGCCCATTCGCTTCGGGACCGAGGGTCAGCACGGGGTCGTCGTCGATCCCGACGGCCGGGTCCGGGTGGCGGAGGTCGCCCAGGTGGGGGAGCAGGCGCTCCTCGTCCACGACGAGCAGCGTGAGGACCCCGGGTTGGCCTTCCAGCTCTCGCGCCTCGCCCGGGGGCCGTACGAGCCCACGCCCATCGGCGTGTTCCGGGCCGTACAACGCCCCGAGTACGGCGACGCCATGTCGCGGCAACTGCTCGACGCCGCCGAGAAGCGGGGCCCGGGGGACCTCGAGGCGCTCCTGCACTCGGGCGGAACCTGGACCGTCGAGAGTTGACCGAGGCGGAGCCGGCAGCCGCCGACCCCGCCCTTGGGCGTGTCCTCACCTTTCCCAACCTGGTGACCGCGGGCCGGCTGGCCTGCGTCCCGGTGTTCGTGTGGCTCCTCTTCGGCGACCACCGCCAGACCGCCGCCGCCATCCTCCTCGGGGTCCTGGGCGCGACGGACTGGGTGGACGGGTTCGTGGCGCGCCGCTGGCACCAGGTCTCCACGCTCGGGAAGGTGCTCGATCCCATTGCCGACCGGGTGCTGGTGCTCACCGGCGTGTCGTCCATCATCGTGGCGGGCGCCGTTCCGGTGTGGCTGGGTGCCGCCACCGTGGCCCGCGAGGTCCTGGTGTCGGGGGCCGTGCTCCTGCTGGCCGCCCTGGGGGCCGAGCGCATCGACGTGCTGTGGGTGGGGAAGGCGGGCACCTTCGGGCTGATGTTCGCCTATCCCACCTTCCTGTTGGCGCACGGGCACGCCGGTTGGCAACACCCCTTCGCCATCCTGGCGTGGGTGTGCGCCATCCCCGGCCTGGCCCTGGCGTGGGTGGCGGCGGTGGCGTACCTGCCGCGCTCGCGCCAGGCGTTGATGCGAGGAAGGAAGGCCCGCTTGGGGGTAGGGTCCGAACGAGTGGATGGCAACGGTGACGGCACGATGGCGGTGACACGGTGAAGGCCGTGATCATGGCCGGAGGTGAGGGCACCAGGCTGCGGCCGCTCACGTCGAACCAGCCCAAACCCATGCTCCCCATGGCCAACCGGCCCATGATGGAGCACGTCGTCAACCTGCTTCGCTCGCACGGTTTCGACGACATCGTCGTCACGGTGGCCTTCATGGCCAACGTCATCCGCAGCTACTTCGACGACGGCTCGGAGTTCGGCGTGCGCATGGTGTACGCCACCGAGGAGACGCCACTCGGGACGGCGGGCTCGGTGCGCAATGCCCGCGAGCAGCTCGACGAGCGGTTCCTCGTCATCTCCGGCGACGTTCTCACCGACATCGACCTGGGCGCGGTCCTGTCCCACCACGACAGCAGGGGGGCGCTGGCCACCATCGCGCTCAAGGCGGTGGACGACCCGCTCGAGTTCGGCATCGTCATCACCCGGGAGGACGGCTCCGTCGAGCGCTTCTTGGAGAAGCCCACCTGGGGACAGGTGTTCAGCGACACGATCAACACCGGCATCTACGTGCTCGAGCCCGACATCTTCGACTTCATCCCCGAGGGCCGTCCGGTGGACTTCTCCGCTGAGGTCTTTCCAGCCGTGCTCGCTGCCGGCCGGCCCATGCACGGGTATGTGGCCGAGGGCTACTGGGAGGACGTCGGGACCCTCGACGCCTACCTGCGGGCCCACCAGGACGTCCTCGCCCAGCGGGTCCAGGTGCAGCTGACCGGGTTTCCCCTTCGCCACGGGGTGTGGCTCGGCAAGGGAGCCGACGTGCACCCCTCTGCCGTCGTCACCGGGCCGGCCGTCATCGGGGACAACTGCGCCGTTGGTCCGGGAGTCAGCGTGGGGGAGTACTGCGTGCTGGGTGCCAACGTGCAGGTGGGGGACAACGCCAGCCTGGTGCGGGCGGTCGTGCACGACAACGCCTTCCTGGGGGGCGGGACCCGGCTCGAGGGTTGCGTGGTGGGCCGGGCGTGCGACTTGCGCCACAACGTCCGCTGTGAGGAGGGCGTCGTCCTGGGCGACGAGACGTTCGTCGGGGCCGGTGCCGTCATCAAGTCGGGCGTGAAGGTCTACCCGTTCAAGACGGTCGAGGCGGGGGCCATCGTGAACACCTCGATCGTCTGGGAGTCCCGCGGCGCCCGCACCCTCTTCGGCCGCCTCGGGATCCAGGGTCTGGCCAACGTGGACATCAGCCCTGAGCTCGTCATGCGACTCTCGATGGCCTGGGCCAGCACGTTGGAGAAGGGCTCCACCGTGACGACGTCCCGGGACACCAGCCGGGCGGCTCGGGTGCTCAAGCGCGCCGTCATGGTCGGGTGCAACGCCGCCGGGGTGCACGTCGAGGACCTCGAGGTGGCCACCATCCCGGTGACGCGATTCCAGGTGCGTACCGGCGCCAGCCTGGGGGGCGTCACCGTGCGTCTGGCCGAAGGCGACAGCCAGTCGGTGATCCTGCGGTTCTTCGACCAGGACGGCATAGACGTGGCCGAGTCCACCCAACGCAAGATCGAGCGGCTCTACCACCGCGAGGAGTTCCGCCGAGCGCTCGCTTCGGACATCGGTGACATCGACTTTCCGCCCAGGACCCTCGAGCTCTACACCGCCGCGCTCATCGGCACGGTGGACGTGAACGCCGTGGCCGACGCCGCCTTCAAGATCGTCCTCGACTACTCCTACGGCACCACGAGCTTCGTCATGCCCAACGTGCTCGCCAAGCTGGGGGCCGAAGTGCTGGTGGTGAATCCCTATGCCTCGACGGCGGCGGTCATGTCCTCGGACCGGGCCTCTGCCGCCGCCAACGTCTCCGAGCTGGTGCGGGCCTCGGGGGCCCATCTCGGCGCCGTGATCGACCCCGGGGGCGAGCGCATCGTCCTGGTGGACGACGAGGGCCGGGTCCTGAGCGACAACGAGGCACTGGTGCTGCTGCTCAGCCTGGTGGTGGCCGAGCACCCCGGGACCACGGTGGGCCTGCCCGTGGCCGCCCCCCGGGCCGCCGAGCGCATCGCCGCAGAAGCGGGGGCGAAGGTCGTGTGGACCAAGCTCTCGGCCACCCATCTCATGGAGGTGGCGAGCTCGGGGACGCTGTCCTTCGCAGCCAGTCAGCTCGGCGGCTACATCTTCCCGGCCTTCCTTCCCGGATTCGACGCCGTGGCCACGTTGGTCAACCTCTTGGCCATGCTGGCCTCGGGGCGACGGCGCATGTCCAAGCTGACCGGCGAGCTGGCGTCCATCCACATCGCCCACGAGGAAGTGGTGACCCCCTGGGAGCAGAAGGGCACGGTGATGCGCCGGGCCATGGAGCGGGCCAAGGGCCGGTCCACGGTGCTGGTGGACGGGGTGAAGATCGTCGAGCCCGACGGCTGGTCGCTGGTGGTCCCCGATCCCGAAGAGCCCGTCACCCACGTGTGGGCCGAGGCGCCCAGCGAGGCGGAGGCCCGGGCCCGCTCTCAAGAGCAGGCCGTGCGGATCCGCCAGATGATCCGCTGAACCTGCGGGGAGCGCCCGCCACGGGGAACGCCGCCGCGGGTTGGGAGTAGGGTCCCAGGCCGTGCAAGTCCCAGAGGAGCTCCGCTACACCGAGGATCACGAGTGGGCCCGGTTGTCGGGCGGCGCGGTGCGGGTGGGCATCACCGACTTCGCCCAGGACGCGTTGGGCGACGTGGTGTTCGTGTCGTTGCCCGCCGTCGGGAGCCGAGTGGAGAAAGGCGCCGTGTTGGGCGAGGTCGAATCGACGAAGTCCGTCTCCGAGATCTACGCCCCGTTGTCGGGAGAGGTGCAGTCGGCCAACGAGGCACTCACCGATCACCCCGAGTTGCTCAACGGCGACCCCTATGGCCAGGGGTGGATCTGCGACATCCGCCCCGACGACGAGGGAGCCCTGGCCGGCCTGCTCGACGCCGCCGCCTACGCGCAGCTCACTGCCGGATGACGCCACGATCATGAGCCCGCTGAGGGCCCGGCGGGTGAGGGAGTAGCGTGGACGGGGTGTTCTGCAACAACTGCGGGCACCGGAACCCCGCTGGGGCGAACTTCTGCTCGTCCTGCGGAGCCGTCCTCATGAGCGGTGGGTCCGACACCACCGTCACCCTGCATCCCGTCGATGCCCAGGGCGAGACCGGTGACGAGGAGCTGGCCGTGCCGCTGCCCGAACAGACTGCGGGAGCCGGGTTGCTGGTCGTGAAGCGAGGTCCCAACGCCGGGGCACGATTCGTCCTCGACGCCCCCGTCACCAGGGTCGGGCGGCACCCAGAGAGCGACATCTTCCTCGACGACGTCACCGTGTCCCGGCGTCATGCCGAATTCGCCCACGACGGGGCGGGCCGGCACACCGTGCGCGACGTCGGTTCGCTGAACGGGACGTATGTAAACCGCGAGCGCATCGAGGAGGCGGTGCTCAACAGCGGCGACGAGGTGCAGATCGGGAAGTTCAAGTTGGTCTATCTGGCGGCGGCCGAGGAATGACGGCCGGGGCGGGAGCACGATCGTGAGCGGGAGGGCGTACCTCTCCATCGGCGACGTCCTGACGCTGTTGCGCCAGGAGTTCCCTGACGTCACCATCTCGAAGATCCGGTTCCTCGAGAGCCAAGGTCTGGTCAACCCCGAGCGCACCCCGTCGGGGTATCGCAAGTTCTACGAGCCGGACGTCGAGCGGCTTCGCTGGGTCCTCCGCCAGCAGCGTGAGCACTTCCTGCCCCTGAAGGTGATCAAGGGCCGGCTCGAGGACGTCGCCGACGAAGGCAACGGCCATTCCCAGGACCGTGCCCGGCATCCAGCGGCCGAGTCGCGGGCGCCCCGGGCCGGCCACGCCCCCGGTGCGACGTTGCCCGGCTTGGGCCCCTCGGTCGCGGCCGAGGCGCCTTCAGGATCGGCGACCCGGGCTGCGGTCGCCGAACGACCCCCGCTGGAAGCGACGGCGCACACGGCACGGAGAGCGCCGGCCCGCGCCGCGGCGAAAGAGGACGCCGCGCCGGGGCCCGCTGGCGCCCCCCGCCAGAGGGCCAAGACGCCGGCGGCACCGGCCGTGGTGCTGGCCGAAGGGGAGATGACGTCCGAGGAGCTGGCCGAGACGAGCGGGTGCGCGCCGTCCGCCCTGGCGTCGCTCGAGTCCTACGGGCTCATCACGTCCCGGCAGATCGGTGGGGTGAACTACTACGGCGAGGACGCCCTGGCCGTCGCCCGCTTGGCAGCGGGGTTCGCCGCCTTCGGCGTCGAGCCCCGCCATCTGCGCCTGCACAAGCACGCCGCGGAACGAGAGGCGGGCTTCATCGAGCAAGTCGTCCTCCCCTTGCTCAAGCAGCGCAATCCGGAGTCGCGCCAGCGGGCGCACGACGCCGTGGGCGAGCTGTCACGACTCGGCCAGGAGCTGCGGGAGGTGCTCCTGGCCAGGACGCTTCGGGACCAGCTCGGCGGGTGACGCCGCCCGGCGGCGTCCGCCTGGTGCACAGTGCGTCCGCCCTGCGCTCCGCCACGGCGCGCCTCGCCACCGAGCTCTCCGAGGCCTATCTCGACGGGGTCCTCCTCGTGGCCGTGCTCAAGGGCAGCCTCTTCTTCCTCTCCGACCTGGTACGGCACATGGGCGTGCGCTGCCAAGTGGACTTCCTCGCCATCTCGTCGTACGCAGAGGGGACCGGACGGGTACGCATCGTGAAGGACCTGGACGAGGACGTGCACGGACGCCATGTGGTGCTGGTCGAGGACATCGTCGACACCGGCCTCACCAGCACCTACGTGCTCGGTGAGCTGCGCGCCCGGGGCCCGGCCTCGATCGAGGTGTGCGCGTTGTTCGACCGTCGGGCGCGCCGCATCGTCCCTGTCCCGGTGCGCTTCGTCGGGTTCGCAGCCGAGGACGACCTGCTCGTGGGGTACGGGCTGGACGTGGCCGGGCGCTACCGCAACCTGCCCTTCGTGGCCGCTGCCGTTCCCGGCGCCCTCGAGGAGGACCCCGACGCCTATGTGGCCGCCCTCTACGGGCGGTAAGTTGCAGGCATGGTAGAAGTCCGGCTCAGCGCCGTTCGAGTGGACCTCCAGTCCAACACTCCCGTGCTGCTGCTGACCGAGACCGAGGGCTTGGGCCGGACGCTTCCCATCTTCATCGGCGCCCCGGAAGCGACGGCCATCGCCTTCGCCATCCAGGGTGTGGCCACCCCGCGGCCCATGACCCACGATCTGTTGCGCGACGTGATCGAGACGCTCGGCGCCGAGCTCGAGCGGGTGGTCATCACCGAGCTGCGAGCCGCCACGTACTACGCCGAGCTCCAATTGCGCCGGGGGGACGGTGTGCTCACCGTTTCCAGCCGGCCCTCCGACGCCGTGGCGTTGGCGGTGCGCACCACGAGCCCCCTGTTCGTATCGGACGAGCTCATGGACGCCGAGGGCATCCTTCTGCCCAGTGAGGACGACGAGGATGGTGAGTCGGCCAACCCCGACGAGCTCGTGGGGGAGTTCCGACAGTTCCTCGACACCGTCCGTCCCGAGGACTTCAGCTCCTGAGACCGGCGCCCCGGCGCCGCCTCGGTCGCTTCGGCACGGCCCTGTCCGTGCCCGCCTCCCTTCTCGCCCTCGCCGCCGCGGGCGGGTGTGGATCTGGGGGACTTTCGGCCTCCAGCCCCTCGACGACGCCGCCGGTGTCCCCGTCCACCTCGGCGTCCTCCACCGCGTCCACCACCGCTCCGGCGTCGGCACCGGCGCGCTGTCAGCCCGCCCAGCTCTCGGCTGCGCCGTGGGGGACGACCGGCGCGGCGGGCACGCTCGAGCTGACCGTGTCGTTGCGCAACGTCGGGCCGGCCGCCTGCGCGCTCGACGGGTACCCGGGTGCCCAGCTGGCCAACGCCGCCGGACAGGCCCTGCCCACGAGCGTGATCCGAGGCGGCACCTCCAGCTTCACCGACCAGGCCCCCGTGGCCGTGGTTCTCGAAGCGGGCCAGAGTGCCTACGTCGACATCGGCTACTCGGACGTGCCCACGGGGACCACGCCTTGCGAGTCGGCGTCGGTCCTGTGGCTCACGCCGCCCGACGACGTCACCTACGTCGCGATCGACGCGTCGGTCACGGCGTGTGACGGCGGGACGGTGACGGTCTCCCCGGTGCTCGGGGCCGGGTCCCCGGGAAGCCAGACCACCGCACCTTCCTGACCTGCCGCCTAGCATGTGGGCCCATGGCCCTCGGACTGCGTACCCGAGCGGTCCGAGTCGTGACGTCGTGGAGCCCGGAGGAGCGCGACGCCGTCCTCTACGCCGGCTCGGCCCTGTTCGCCGTCATCACCGCCGAGACGTCCTCCATCGCGCTGTACCGCCAGTGGGGAGAGTTCGCCACCGTGCCCTACGTGGCGGGTGCAGTGTGCTCGGCGCTGGTGGCGCGTCGTGCCCGGCGGCGTTCAGCACAGGCGCCGTCCGCTTCCGGGGCGCGTTCTTGGCACTGGACGACGCCGCGCCTGCTCATCTTCCTGGTCGTCCTCCTCGGCGCCACGCTCGTGCCGCTGTCGCTCGAGGTGCTGTGGCAGAGCAACAGCGGTGGCACCACCCACGTCCAACCCGAGGTCGCCGTGGTCGAGGACTCGGGCGCCCGTCTGGCCCGCGGGCAGGATCCCTATCTGCTCGTCGACGGAAGCGGCACCAAGGTGAAGGCGCCGCCCGGGCAGCCGGCCTACGACGTCTACAACCCCTACCTGCCGCTCATGTCCGTGTTCGGGTTGGCCCACAGCACGCGGGCACCCGAGCGGCTCACGGACGCCCGTGTCGCCTTTTCCCTCATCACCATCGTGGTCGTCATCGCCGCCCTGGCCATGTGCCGGGGCCCGACGAGCCCGCGTCTTCTCGCCCTGCAGAGCATGACCGTCCTGCCGACGGCGGCGCTGCCGCTCGCCACCGGAGGTGACGACCTCCCGGTGGCCGCGCTGCTGCTGCTGGGCCTGGTCCTCATGCAACGACGACGACCCCTGGCCGCCGGGGCCGTGTTGGGCGTGGCGGCGTCGATGAAGATCACGGCCTGGCCCCTGGCTGCCTTGGCCGTGCTGGCGGCGCGCGACGCCGAAGGCCGCACCGGGCGTCGTCCCCGTCTGGCCCTGGTGGGCGGCATGTTGGCGGTGATGGCGCCGGCGGTGCTGCCCAGCGCGCTCTCCAACGTGCCCGCCTTCGTCGACAACGTGGTGCGCTTCCCGCTCGGGCTGGCCGGCATCCGTTCCCCGGCCGGGAGCCCACTGGTGGGCCATGCCGTCGTGAGCCTCTTCCCGGGCCTCAAGCACGCCTTCCCGCTCCTCGTCGCCGGGCTCGGTGTCCTCGTGCTCGTCTACGTCCTCGTCCGGCGGACCCCGCGGACACCTGCGGACCTGGCTCTGATCCTGGGATGGACGATGACCGTGGCCATCCTCCTGGCGCCGGCCACCCGCATGGGTTACTTCCTCTACCCCCTCGACTTCTTCGTGTGGGCCTGGCTGCTTCGCGGTGAAGAGGCCCTCATGGCCCCGGTGCCCGTGGCGGAGGAAGCCGAGCCACCGTCCGCCCCGAGACGGGAACCGGCGCCGACCCGTGTGGCCCTCAGGAGTCGTCGGAGATGGCGAAGAGTCGGAGCGTGAGCGGCGTCACACCGCTCCTGGGCACCGTCATTCCCGGCACCGTCGACGAGAACGCCGTGGGGGAGAGGGTGCAGCCGAGCTCCCACTCGTTCCCGTCGCTCCCGGGGTGTTCGGCGATGAACCGGTAGGTGCTGTCCGAGGCCGGCCCCGTGCTGTCGATCGTCCAGTCGCCGGCTTTGAGCTCCTTGCGCAGGAAGGTGATCACGTCCGTCTCGGCCGCAGGCACCTCGACGTCGATGCTGGCGTCGTAGAGGCCCACCCCCTGTTGGACGCCGGAGCGGGGGACGTCCTGCGTCCCCTTCGGCACGACCAGCGCGGCGACGATGTTGGCGGGCGGCTCGTCGGCGCTCACCACCGGGGAGAGAACGGCGGCGGAGGCCTCGGGCACGAGGCCGCCGGTCCCGGGAACGGCCCTGGCCACGGATGCCGGGCTCGGGGGAGCGCCGTGGTGGCCGCTCGTGACGAGGTCGTCGAAGAACCCGGCCAGGAACACCACCAGAATGGCGGCGAGCACGATGGCGGCCGGCTTGGCCGTCGGTCCCGGGGGCCGGCGTGCCGGCTCGGGCGGGCGGTCCAGGACCGGGGTGTGGGCGGAAGCGGCTTCGGTCACGGGACGAGGGAGGCCCGCTGTCCGAAACCGAAGTGGTCGAGAGGCCCATGTCCGGCGCCGAGCCGCCACTGCGCCGCGCCCCGCAGGGCAGCGGAGACGAAGCGCTTGGCCTTCTCCAGCGCCTCGAGCGCTTCTTCGCCCCGGGCGAGATGGGCGGCGGTGGCGGCCGAGAGCGTGCACCCGGTGCCGTGGTCGTTGGCGGTGTCGACGCGCTCGTCCTCGAGCACGTGCAGCCGGCCCTCGGCCAGCACCACGTCTGGAGCGCGGTGCCGGTCGCCGAGATGGCCACCCTTCACCACGACGATTGCCGGCCCGTACTCGGCCAGGCGACGAGCGGCGCGTTCCATCGACGGCTGGTCGTCCACCTCGGTGCCGGTGAGCAGCGCCGCCTCGCCCAAGTTCGGGGTCACCACCAGTGCGTGAGGAAAGAGGAGCTCGACGTAGCGGCGCGCCGCGCCGTCGTCGAGGAGCGGACGGCCGGTGGAGGAGACCAGGACAGGGTCGACGACGAGGTTGGGGAGGCGCCCGGCCGCCGCCCAGCGGGCGACGGCGGCCAGGGTGGCCGAGCTGGCCAGCATCCCCGTCTTCACCGCCGCCACGGCGAGGTCGTCGAGCACCGCTTCGAGCTGCAGATCGACGAAAGCGGGATCCACGCGTTCCACGCCGAGCACCGCCGCCGTGTTCTGGGCCGTCACGGCCGTGACCACGCTGGTGCCGAAGACGCCGTGGGCAGCAAAGGTCTTGAGGTCGGCCTGGAGCCCTGCCCCCCCACCGGAATCCGAACCGGCGATGCTGAGCGCGACCGGTGGGTTGCCGACGACCTGCGGGTTCACGGCGGAAGCCTACCCACGCCGGTGACAGGCTCTTTCACCAGGTATTGGGGCCGGGGGTTTCCCCGGGTTGGTTACGGGCATGGAAATTCTCATGGCAACTGAGCGAGGTGACGAGGTCGTCCTCGCCCTGGAAGCGTTGGGCGACGCACTGGACCGAAACGCCGGGGATGAGCGCCTGCTCCAAGGCAGGCTGACGGGATTGTGCCGGGCCAGGGCGAACGGAGTGGGCATGACCGAGGCGCTCGAGCAGGAGCCGGAGCCGGGCACCATGCAATTGCTCGGACGCGTCCTGGCCCGGCTCATGGAGGCGAGCGGGAACACCAGGCGGGCACTGGCCCGCACCATGCGGGCCGAAGGCACGAGCATCCCGGCCATCGCCCGCGTCTTCGGTGTCACCCACCAGCGGGTGTCCAACATCCTGAGCGGGCCGCCGGCGGTGCCGACCCCGGTGCTGCACGAGGCGAACGGTCGTGGCGACTCCGCCATG
>JASHUM010000058.1 GCA_030040015.1 Acidimicrobiales bacterium | reverse complement strand
GGCGCGGAGCGGGGAAGGATCTACAGCTACATCCTCACCGGGGAACTGGTGGGGGCGGGCTTCGGGTTCGCCGTCACCGGCGACATCTCTGCCCTCTCGTGGCGGGCGGCCTTCGTCATCCTGGCGCTGGCGGCATTCCCACTGGCCTGGGCGCTCTTCCGTCTCCCCGAGCCGGTCCGGGGCGGGGCGGCCGCTTTGCTCCCCGAGTCCGAGACGGGTGCGCCGTCGGCGAGCGAGCCGTTGGCGCCCTGGACCGGACCGGCCGTGGTCGGCGACGCCGGCCCGTCTCCTGACGCCCAACGTGGCCCCGCCGGAGCGGCCGACGGCGGGACCGATGCCGCCGGGGCAACCGATGCCGCCGGGGCAACCGACGCTGTTCCGGTCACCGACGCACAGCGGCTGGCTGCCGAACAGGGCATCCGCCCCGACCCTCGGCTGGTGGCCCGTGCCCGGCGCCCCGGCATGGGAATTCGGTCGGCAGTCCGTTACGTGCTCGATGTGCGCACCAACGTGGCGTTGATCGTTTCCAGCGCCTGCGGTTACTACTTCCTCGCCGGCGTGCAGACCTTCGGCGTCGAGTTCGTTCGGAGCCACTACCACGTGAACGCGGCCCTGGCCAACCTCCTCATGATCGCGGTTGGAGGGGGTGCAGCGGTGGGAGTGATGGCTGCCGGTCCGTTGAGTGACCGGTGGCTGCATCGAGGCCGGCTCCAAGCACGCGTCACCGTGGCGGCGGTGGCTGCGACGTTGACCGTCGTGCTGTTCGTCCCTGCGTTGATCACGGGCAGCATCCTCACCGCCCTGCCCTACGTGATCTTCGCGGCGATGGCTCTCTCGGCGCAGAACCCCCCGATCGACGCCGCCAGGCTCGACATCATGCCGTCGACCCTTTGGGGTCGGGCCGAAGGGATCCGAACGTTCCTGCGCACCGGCGCTCAGGCCCTTGCCCCGCTGCTGTTCGGTGTCCTCTCCGACTACGTCGGGCTGCGCAACACGTTCCTCGTGATGCTCGTCCCGCTGGCTGCCGGCGCCTACTTCCTGTTCCGAGCCCGGATCAGCTACCCCCGCGACGTCGCCACGGCAGCGGCGGCGGCCGCCGTGGCACCCGCCGACGGATCGTTCAGCTGAGGCGGCGCTCCAAGGCGTCGAGCTCGTCGGAGAGCTCGTGCGGCAGGCGGTCGCCGAAGCGCGCGTAGTGCTCGGTGATGAGCGGGAGCTCGGCACGCCACTCCTCGACGTCCACCCGGAGGAGCTCCTCCATGGCGTCGTCGGAGATCGTCATCCCGGTGGTGTCGATGGCTCCTGGGGCTGGGACCCACCCGATGGCCGTTTCCACGGCATCACCACGTCCGGCGGTGCGCTCCACGACCCAGGCCAGCACCCGGGAATTCTCACCGTAGCCCGGCCAGAGAAATTGTCCGTCGTCGCCGCGCCGGAACCAGTTCACGTAGAAGAGCCGAGGCAGTTTGCTGGCGTCGGTCGACTTCCCGATGCTCAACCAGTGCCCGAAGTAGTCGGCCATGTTGTACCCGCAGAAGGGGAGCATGGCGAACGGGTCGCGGCGCAGTTTCCCGACCGCCCCGGTGGCTGCCGCCGTGGTCTCCGATGACATGATGGAGCCCAGGAACACGCCTTGGCGCCAGTCGAAGGCCTCGGTGACGATGGGGACGGTCGAGCGTCGCCGGCCCCCGAACAGCACGGCCGAGATGGGCACCCCCTCGGGGTCGGCCCACTCCGGGGCGCACGCCGGGTTCTGGTCGGCGGGGACGGTGAAGCGGGCGTTGGGGTGGGCGGCCGTCGTGCCCGAGCCCGGCGTCCAGTCCTGGTGCCGCCAGTCGGTGAGGTGGCTGGGCGGGGAGCCGTCCATCCCCTCCCACCACACGTCGCCGTCGTCGGTGAGGGCGGTGTTGGTGAAGATGGTGTTGGAGGACAAGGTCCGCATGGCGTTCGGGTTGGTCTCGGTGCTCGTCCCCGGCGCCACGCCGAAGAACCCCGCCTCGGGGTTGATCGCCCACAGCCGTCCGTCGTCACCGAACTTCATCCAGCAGATGTCGTCCCCCACTGTCTCTACCTTCCAGCCCGGGACGGTGGGGACGAGCATGGCCAGGTTGGTCTTGCCGCAGGCGGAGGGGAAGGCGCCGGTGATGTAGCTCACCGCACCTTGGGGTGAGGTCAGCTTCAGGATCAGCATGTGCTCGGCCAGCCAGCCTTCGTCGCGGGCCATGACGGAGGCGATGCGCAAGGCGAAGCATTTCTTGCCGAGCAGGGCGTTGCCGCCGTAGCCCGATCCGTACGACCAGATCTCGCGGGTCTCGGGGAAGTGCACGATGTACTTGTGGTCCGGATCGGGGTCGCACGGCCAGGGCACGTCCTTCTGTCCCGGCTCGAGCGGGGCGCCCACCGAGTGCAGGCACGGGACGAACTCACCGTCCTCGCCCAGGACCTCCAGGGCGCCCGTCCCCATGCGGGTCATGATGCGCATGGACACCGCCACGTACGCAGAGTCGGTGATCTCGACGCCGATGTGGGCGATGGGCGAGCCCAGCGGGCCCATCGAGAAGGGGATGACGTACATGGTCCTGCCCCGCATCGACCCCCGGAAGAGCTCGGTCAAGGTGGCCCGCATCTCGACCGGCTGTCGCCAGTTGTTGGTCGGGCCGGCGTCGGTCTCGTCCTGGGAACAGATGAACGTCCGGTCCTCGACCCGGGCCACGTCGTTCGGGTTCGAACAGGCCCAGTAGCTGTGCGGTCGCTTGGCCTCGGCAAGGCGGGTGAAGGTCCCGCTGTCCACGAGCAGCCGGCACAGCCGCTCGTACTCCTCAGCCGAGCCGTCGCACCACTCGACGCGGTCGGGCGTCGTCAGGGCTGCCACCTCCTCGACCCAACTGACCAGCTTCTTGTTGGCGGTGGGCGGCATGGGCTGGGGGTGTCCTTTCGAGTTCCTCGAGCTGCACCGGACGGCCGGAGGCGGAAACGGGTGCGGCCAATGGTAGGCATTGGGCATGCCCGATCCCAACTCGGGTGACACGGAACGCGTCGTGCCGAGCAGCCAGGGTGAAATCCTTCACCCAGCTGAAGGGAGCGTACCGAGGCCTGGAACCGGGGAGTTCGCCACCGTCGAGCGCCTGCGGCGCCTGCTCGCCGACGCCGGCCCCGTGGCGCCCTCCGGCGAGGTCTGGATCGGGGACGACACGGCGGTCCTCGAGCCACCACGTGGCCGCATGCTCCTCACCACCGACCTGGTCGTGGCCGGCGTGCACGGCGACCTGGAGCTCATCACCGTGGCCGACCTCGGGTACCGGGCCATGGTGGCGTCGCTGAGCGACATCGCCGCCATGGGCGGGCGGCCCTGCCACGCGGTGATCGCCGTGGCCGGGCCGGCGGACACCGATCTGGACGATCTCTACCGCGGTGTGTCCGACGCCTCGGTGGAGTTCGGGTGCCCCGTGGTGGGCGGAGACCTCTCGAACGCAGAAGAGCTCTGTGTCGCCGTGTCCATGACCGGCGAGGTGGAAGGCACTCCCGGGCCCGTCCTTCGCGCCGGGGCGCGGCCGGGCGACCTGCTCTTCGTCACCGGGACGCTGGGCGCGTCCGCGGCCGGGTTGCGTCTCCTGCGCACGCGTCGTCGGGCACCCGAGACTCCGGAGGACCGGTACCTGATCGACGCCCATCGCCGGCCTCGGCCGCGCTTGGCGCAAGGAGAGGCGGCGCGACTCGGGCGGGCACGGGCCATGGTCGACGTCTCCGACGGCCTGGCGGGCGACCTCCGCCGCCTGGCCGAGGCGTCGGGTGTCGGGATCCACCTCGAGGACGTGCCGGTGGCTCAGGGGGCGACCGAGGACGAGGCGCTCTACGGGGGCGAGGACTACGAGCTGGTCATGGCGACGCCTGACGCCAAGGTACTCACCGACGTCTTTGTGTCCCGGGGCCTCGACCCACCCCATCTCCTGGGACGGTGCGTCGAGGACCCCGCCGAACGCAGCTGGCGAGGACAGGTGCTGGCTGGAGGCTGGGAGCACGCCTTCTCGGTCGACCACCTCGGTTAGGTGGGGCATCACCGCTGGGGTGCACAAAGCGGGCCTGACGCGCCTACGGTGAGGAGCGACGCGGAGGTGCCGGCGTGACGGTGAGGGTCTTCCTGCTCGACGATCACGAGGTGGTGCGCAGGGGGCTGCGCGAGCTCTTCGACGCCGAGTCCGACCTCGAAGTGGTGGGAGAGGCCTCCACAGCCGAGGAAGCGCTGGCCCGCGTGCCGGCCACGCGCCCGGACGTGGCGGTGCTCGACGTGCGGCTCCCCGACGGCGACGGGGTCGAGGTGTGCCGGGACCTGCGATCCGCCTTGCCGGAGCTGTCCTGTCTCATGCTCACGTCGTTCGCCGACGACGAAGCGCTGTTCTCCGCCATCCTGGCCGGCGCCGCCGGGTACGTGCTCAAGCAGATCAAGGGGAGCGACCTGGTCGACGCCGTTCGCCGGGTGGCAGCAGGGGAGTCGTTGCTCGACCCGGCCCTCACCAAGCAGGTGATGGACCGACTACGTGGAGAGCAAGCGGAGGACGAGCGCCTGGCCCGGCTCACCGCCCAGGAGCGCAACATCCTCGAGCTCATCGCCGAGGGCAGGACCAACCGCCAGATCGCCGACGAGCTCTTCTTGGCCGAGAAGACGGTCAAGAACTACGTCTCCAACCTGCTGTCGAAGATGGGCTTCGCCCGCCGCACCGAAGCGGCGGTGTATGCGGCCCGCCTGTCCGAGCGCCGCCAAAAGGGCTGAGCCGAACCGATCGGCACCTGGCGGTTCACCCCACCGGGGAACCCTCAGGCGCCTGCCTGGGCCCGGGGCCGTCGTACCGGCTTGGTCACCTTGCCGGCCCTGATGCAGGAGGTGCACACGTCGATCCGCCGGGGGGTGCCGTTCACGACCGCCCGGACGCGCTGGATGTTGGGGTTCCAGCGGCGCTTGGTCCGGCGATGGGAGTGGCTCAGGCTCATGCCGAACGAGGGATGCTTGCCACAGATCTCACACACGGCTGCCACGGCGCGACGCCTCCTCCCGGCGCTCAGGGGACAAAACGAAGAGGTTAGCATCGGCGTCCATGGGGCCGTTGGAGAGCCTGGCGGCATCCGACCTGGCCGCCGTCATGTCGTCGTACCGCGACGTCCTGCGGACCCACCAGGAGGTCATCAACCGCCTCAACGTCTATCCCGTGCCCGACGGCGACACCGGGACCAACATGGCGCTCACCGTCGAATCGGTCGTGGCCGAGCTCGCCCAGGTGCCGGGCGTCGACGGCACCAACGGCGACCGTCCCCACATGGCCGACGTGTGCAAGGCGGTGGCCCACGGCTCGCTCATGGGGGCGCGGGGCAACTCGGGGGTCATCCTCTCCCAGCTGCTCCGGGGCCTGACCGGCGTGCTCGGCACGAACGAAGAGGCCATGGCCGGCGCCGTGGCCGAGGCGCTGGCGGCGGCGAGCGATGCGGCGAGCCAAGCGGTGCTGCGCCCGGTCGAGGGCACCATCCTCACCGTGGCCCGGGCCGCCGGTGAAGGAGCGGGCGAAGCGGCCGGCCACGGTGCCGCCCTCCTCGAAGTTCTGGAGACGGCGCGCCAGAGCGCCGCCGACGCCTTGGCCCACACACCTGACCTCCTGCCCGTGCTGGCAAAGGCCGGCGTGGTCGACGCCGGGGGCGCGGGGTACCTGCTCATGTTCGACGCCTTGTTGGCGGTCGCCGACGGCCGTTCCCTGCCCGATCCACCCCCCGTCTCCGAGGGCGACGAGCCCACGTCCGAGCACGTACCGGCTTGGCACCGCCCCGAGCACGAAGGCCCGCACGAGGACATCCAGGGTGGCTTGCGCTACGAGGTCATGTACCTCCTGGACGCCCCGGACGACACCATTCCCGCCTTCCGCGACCTGTGGGCCGGGATCGGCGACTCCATCGTGGTGGTGGGCGGCGATGGCCTGTGGAATTGCCATATCCACACCAACGACGTCGGGGCAGCCATCGAGGCGGGCCTGGACGTGGGCCGGCCCCGCAACATCAGCGTGACCGACCTGGCCGAGCAGGTCGAAGAGCAGAGGTGGGTGCGCGAGGGTGCCGGGGGCCTCGACGGCGAGAAAACCGGGCCGCCGCCTCGAACGGCGGTGGTGGCGGTGGCCAACGGCGACGGCGTGGGCCGCATCTTCCGCTCCCTCGGTGTGCACTATCTGATCCCCGGCGGGCAGTCGATGAACCCGTCGACCCAGCAGATCCTCGACGTGGTGGAGTCCGTCGACTCCCCGGAGGTCGTGCTGCTCCCGAACAACGAGAACATCCATCCTGTGGGGCTGCAGGTGGCCGAGCTGGCCAGCAAGCCGGTGCGCATGGTGCCCACCGGCGGCATCGTCGAAGGCTTCGCTGCCCTCCTCGAGTACGACCCCGAGGCGGGAGCACAAGAGAACTGCAAGGCCATGGCGGCCTCGGCGTGCCGGGTGGTGCCCGGCGAAGTGACCCGTGCCGTGCGCGACGCACCGGGGCCCGAAGGACCGATCCATGCCGGCGACTATCTCGGCCTGTCGCGCGAAGGCATCGAGGTCGTGGCGGGCTCGCTCGTCGACGCCACCACGGGACTTCTGGGGAAGCTCCTCGACGGCGACCACGAGCTGGTGACGCTGATCGAGGGGGATGGCGCCGGGGTGGGCGAGACGCGGCGTGTGACCGAGTGGCTCGAGGAGCATCGTCCCGAGCTGGCCGTGGAGGTGCATCACGGGGGTCAGCCGCTCTACCCCTACCTGATCAGCATCGAATGAGGACCTGCATCGAGTGAGCCCCAGGACGCTGCGGGAGCTGGCTGAGCTCCCGGTCTCCAGGGTCCGTCGCGTGGGGGAGAAGCGGGCCGAGGCGCTGGCTTCACTGGGGATCGAGACGGTGCTCGACCTCGTCACCCACTACCCCCGTCGGTACGTGGACCGCACCCGTCAAGCGGCGCTGTCCGAGCTGTCCGTGGGGGACGAGGCGGTGGTGCTGGCCAGCGTGGTCGACGTCCGAACGCGCCGGGCACGAGGCGGACGCGCCCTGGTGGAGATCGACGTCGACGACGGGAGCGGGCGGCTCCGGGTGACCTTCTTCAACCAGTCCTGGCGGGCGAAGCAGTTGCCGGCCGGGACCGAGGCGCTCTTCTTCGGCAAGCTCGACCTGTACCGGGGCCGCCGCCAGATGACCAACCCGGTGGTGGACCTGGTGGGCAACCGCACCGGCCGGCTGGTGCCGATCTACCCGACCTCGGAGAAGTCGGGCATCGCCGGCTGGGAGTTCGGTGACTGGGTGGGCGAGGCGTTGCGTCGCGCCGGTGCGTTCGAGGATCCCGTTCCCGGGCCCGTCCGCCGCCGTCTCGACCTGCTCGACCGGACGGCCGCCTTTGCCGCCATCCACGCACCGCAGACCTTCGAAGAGCGCGACCGGGGCCGGCGGAGACTGGCGTTCGACGAGCTTCTCCGGCTCCAGCTGCAAGTGGTCCGCCGGCGCCTCGACCTTGAGCGCCACGCCCGGGGAGTTCGCCATGTCGTCGACCCGCCGCCGGAGCGGGCGTTGGTCCAGCCGTTCCTCGACCAGCTGCCCTTCGCCCCCACCTCGGCCCAACGCCGGGCTATGGCCCGGATCAACGCCGATCTGGCCGGGACCCTGCCCATGCACCGGCTCCTCCAAGGAGACGTGGGCTCGGGCAAGACCGTGGTGGCCCTGGCCGCACTGCTGACGGCGGTGCAGGGCGGGCATCAGGGGGCGCTCATGGCTCCCACCGAGGTCCTCGCCGAGCAGCACTACCTCGGTGTCCGCCAGTTGCTCGGGGCACTCGAGGTGGCCGACCCGGCCCGGCTGGGTGGCAACCGGCCGCTCGGCATCGCCTTGCTCACCAACCGCACCTCCGGCGCCGAACGAACCCGGGTGCGACACGAGCTGGCCGAGGGCGGGGTCGACGTGGTGGTGGGGACCCACGCCCTTCTCACCGAGGACGTGCGCTTCGCCAGCTTGGGCGTGGTGGTGATCGACGAGCAGCACCGCTTCGGGGTGGAGCAACGCGCCGCCCTGGGGGCAAAGGGGCGCGCCGGCGGCGGGTCCGACCCCGACCTGTTGGTGATGACCGCCACCCCCATCCCCCGGACCGCCGCCATGGTGGTCTTCGGCGACCTCGACGTCACCGAGATCGACGAGCTCCCCGAGGGCCGCACCCCCATCACCACGACGTGGCTCCGCCAGCCGAAGGACGAGGACGAGGCGTGGGCCCGGGTACGTCACGAGGTGGGTGAGGGTCGCCGGGCCTACGTGGTGTGCCCCTTGGTCGAGGGTTCCGAACGGGTACAGGCGGCGTCGGCGACGGCCGAGCACGAGCGGCTCTCCGACGGGGTGCTGCACGGCCTTCGCCTCGGCCTGCTGCACGGCCAGTTGAAGGCAGCGGAGCGAGAGCAGGTCATGGCCGACTTCCGAGGCGGGAGGCTCGACGTCCTGGTGGCGACGACCGTCATCGAGGTGGGTGTCGACGTGCCCGAGGCCACGGTGATGGTCGTCGAGGACGCCGATCGCTTCGGTATCGCCCAGCTGCACCAGCTCCGGGGCCGGGTGGGGCGCTCGTCCCTGCCGTCGTGGTGCTACTTGCTCTCGGGCAGCGACAGCCCCGACGCCGTGCGCCGTCTGCACGCGCTCGAAGCCACGACCGACGGCTTCGAGCTCGCCGAGGTGGACCTCGAGTTGCGCGGCGAAGGCACCATCCTGGGCACGCGCCAGAAGGGCAGGAGCGACCTCAAGCTGGCGTCGCTTCGCCGCGTCGACCGGCCGCTCGTGGAGCAAGCGCGTGCCGTGGCCGAGGAGCTCCTCGACGGGGACCCGACGTTGGCCGGCCTGCCGGAACTCGCCGACGAGGTCGAGCTGCTGGTCGGGGAGGAGGAGGCGGCCTTCCTGGCCAAGAGCTGACCTACGCTGCCGGCGTGCGTGTGATCGCCGGCACCCACAGGGGCCGGCCGTTGCGGGCGCCGGCCAGCCCCGTGACCCGCCCCACGGCAGACCGCGTGCGGGAAGCCGTCTTCGACGTGCTCCAAAGCGTGGTCGACCTCGACGGTGCCCTGGTGCTCGACCTCTTCGCCGGCAGCGGAGCCATGGGGATCGAGGCACTGTCGCGAGGAGCCGATCGGGCCGTCTTCGTCGACGACGACGCCCGCGCCCTGGTCATGCTGCGGGCGAACCTGGCCGGGCTCGGCCTCGACGCTCGGGCCGAGGTGGTGCGCGCCGACGCCGAGACATGGTTGTCCCGGCGCCGGGGCGCCGGCCTGGCGCGTTTCGACCTCGCCCTGTGCGATCCGCCCTACCGCTTCGACGCATGGCCGCGGCTGCTCGAGGTGCTCGAGGCCGAGGTGGTCGTGCTCGAGTCGGACCGTCCCCTCGAGCCCGGAGCACGTTGGGAAGTACTCAGGAGCAGGCGCTATGGCGGTACGCTCGTGACAGTGGTCCGCGGCGCGCCCAGTGCGCCCGTGCCGGGGAGCGTCCCCGACGGACCAGGGGGACCGGAACCGGCGCCCGGAGAGACGCCAGAAGAGAAAGGCACTGCGTGACCGTCGCCCTCGTCCCCGGCTCGTTCGACCCGTTCCACAACGGTCACCTCGAGGTGGTAGAGGGTGCCGCCAAGTTGTTCGACGAGGTGGTCGTGGCCATCCTGCGCAACCCCCAGAAGGCAGAGCCCTTGTTCAGCCTCACCGAGCGGGAGGACATGTTGCGCGAGTCGGTCGTCCACCTCCCCAACGTTCGCATCGTCTCGGTGACCACCTTGGTCGTGGAGGTGGCGCGCGACGTGGGGGCATCTGCCATCGTCAAGGGACTGCGGGCCGTGTCGGACTTCGAGAACGAGCTGCAGATGGCGCAGATGAACAGACAGCTCTCGGGCATCGAGACCCTGTTCATCCCGACCAGCTCGACGTCGTCGTTCGTCGCCTCCCGCTTGTTGCGCGAAGTGGCGCGCTACGGAGGCGACGTTTCCGCCTTCGTGCCCAAGCCCGTGATGAAACGACTTCAGGACCGGTTCGGGTGACCGAGATCGACCCCTTCGCCGACGACCCCTTCGCTCCGTCCCCCGAGCCCACCGGGGACACCGAGGGCATGGTGCGTCAGGCGCTCGACGCCATCAACTCGGCGCGCACCATGCCACTGTCCTCCTCGGTGCTGGTGGCCCGGGACGAGGTGGCGGAGCTGCTCCAGCGGGCGCTCGACCTCCTGCCCGACGAGTTGCGCCAGGCGCGGTGGCTGTTGCGCGAACGCGACGAGTTCATTGCCCAGCGCAAGCGGGAAGCCGAGAGCCTGCTCGACGACGTCCGGGCCCAGGCCGAGCGCATGGTGCAGCGCACCGAGATCGTCCGGCAGGCGAACCAGGTGGCCCAGCGGATCCTCGACGACGCCCGCGAGGAGGCCCGCCGGTTGCGCCACGAAGCCGAGGACTTCTGCGACCAGAAGCTGGCCTCGTTCGAGATCGTCCTCGACCGCACGTTGAAGACGGTGCAGGCCGGCCGGGAGAAATTGCAGGCGACACCGGCGCCTCCACCTCCGGCACCTGAGGAGCTCGGCACCTCCGGCATGGTCGGTGAACCCACCGGGGCCTTCTTCGACCAGGACGACGCCGGGGAGTGGTGAGCGTGTCGTCGCCGGCGGCGCGTCCCTTCCTGGTGCACGCGGCCAGGCTCCGGAGGCAGATCGGCACCCGGTGGCACGAGGTGCGCCGAGGAGAGATCGACGACCTGGCCTGCTCGGGCAGTGCCGTGCCCGCAGGAGCCGAGGTCGAGGCCGACGTCGTCCTCGAGTCCGTCGTCGGCGGGGTGGCGGTGGCGGGCACGATCACCGCTCAGTGGGCCGGCACCTGCCGGCGCTGTCTGGAGCCTGCGGGTGGGACGCTGGTCACGCCGGTGCGCGAGCACTTCACCGAGGGAGGCGACGGTGAGGAGACCTACCCGCTCCACGACGGGGAGGTCGACCTCGAGCCCATGGTGCGCGATGCCGTGCTGCTCGAGCTGCCTCAGGCGCCGCTGTGTCGTGAGAGCTGCCTGGGCCTGTGCCCGGTGTGCGGGGCGGACCGCAACGTCGAGCCCTGTGACTGCCCGCCGGCGCAGGACCCTCGCTGGGCCGCCCTCGACGTCCTGCGCGGCGGCGGCGACCAGGGCACCGAAGGGACCTGATCCCCGGGCGCGCCGGGGCCTTGACCGGCCGGCCCGGCTATCGTGGTCCGGCTCCGGAGCTCCCGTCGCCGAGCTCGATCACCCCGGACCCGATCACCCCGGGCCCGAGCGCCCCGGGCCCGATCGCCCCGGGCCCGATCACGAGGAAGACCGTCCATGGCCGTCCCCAAGAAGAAGACCTCCAAGGCCAAGAGCCGTAGCCGGCGCGCCGCCAACTGGGTGCTCGACCCACCCGCCCGCAGCGTGTGCCCCCACTGCAACCAGGCCAAGTTGCCGCACGTGGTGTGCCCCAACTGCGGCTGGTACAAGGGCCGCCAGGCCGTCGAGATCGACTAGTGCCCGCCGACCGGGTGCGCCGCCCCGGGGGCCCGGCCGACCGTGGACTCCCGGTGGCCGTCGACGCCATGGGAGGCGACAAGGCCCCCGGTGAGATCGTGGCCGGGGCGGTGCAGGCTGCCGAGGAGCTCGGCGTCCCCGTCCTTCTCGTGGGCCGTTCGGCGGAGATCGGGGACTCCGGGGGCCTCGAGGTCATCGAGGCGTCCGAAGTGGTGGCCATGGACGAGGACCCCGCCTCGGGGGTGCGCCGCAAGAAGGACTCCTCGCTCGTCCGTGCCGCCGAAGCCGTCCGAGACGGACGCGCTCTGGCCATGGTGAGCGCAGGCAACACGGGGGCCGCCATGGCGAGCGCGTTGTTGCGGCTGGGCCGGTTGCCGGGCGTGACCCGCCCCGCCATCGCCACGCCCATTCCCCGTCCCGGCACCCATCCGACCGTGCTCCTCGACGCCGGGGCCAATGCCGAGTGCACGCCGCCCATGCTCGTGCAGTTCGCCCGGATGGGCGCCACGTACGCGTCGGCTCGGTACGGGGCGTCCGACCCGTCGGTGGCCCTCCTCTCCATCGGGGAGGAGCCCTCGAAGGGCACCCCGCTCGTCAAGGAGACCCACGCCGCCCTGGCCGAGGCGAAGGGCATCCGCTTCGTGGGCAACGTCGAGGGCCGGGACCTGCTGCCGGGGAGGGCCGACGTGGTGGTGACCGACGGGTTCACCGGCAACGTGGCGCTCAAGTCCCTCGAAGGGGCGCTGCGCTTCTTCATGGACGCCCTGGCCGGGGTCCTGGGGCACGACGACAAGACCCGGGAGGCGGCCGGGGTCCTGTTTCCCCATCTGGCGCCTCTGGCCGCCGAGTTCGACCCCGACAACACCGGGGGAGCCGTGCTCCTCGGCGTCGACGGGGTGTGCGTCATCAGCCACGGCTCCTCGTCGGCTCGGGCCGTCGTCTCGGCCGTCCGGGTGGCCCACGACGTCGCCGAGGCGGGCCTGGTCGGCAGGCTGGCCGACGCGCTGGCCGGTGCGAGGAGCTCCACCTGAGACGCGTCGGCGGTCCCTCCGGGCCGTCCCTGGCAGCCCGCCGGCCAGGGAGCACCAGGTAGGATGCGCGGCCGAAGCCGAGCGCAGGAGACGACGTGCCCGCCGAGACCCATGTGGAGAAGGGTCCGCTCGACCGCCGCCAGGTGTTCGAGCTGATCCAGGAACAGCTCGCTGACATTCTCGAGATCGAGCCCTCGGCCATCAGCGAGTCCTCTTCGTTCGCCGAGGACCTCGATGCCGACTCCTTGGCATTGATCGAGCTGGTCGAGGCCCTGGAGGAGGAGCTGGGGGAGCGCACGGTGGGGTTCCGCATCGAGGACGAGGACCTCGAGGACCTCCGGACGGTCCGCGACGCGGTCGACTACGTCGTCGCCAAGCTCGGGGCGGCCTGAGACGGCACTCGATCCCACCGATTCCCAGGACACGGCCGGCGACCGGCCGGGGGCTCCCGTCCTGGAGCCGCTCACACGCCGTCTCGGGTTCGAGTTCCACGACCCGGAGCTGCTGATCCAGGCGTTGTCGCATCGATCCTGGTGCGCCGAGGCGGGCGGGATGCCCTCCAACGAGCGCCTCGAGTTCCTGGGCGACGCCGTGTTGGGGCTGGTGGTGGCCGAGCACTGTTACCGCGCCTATCCCGAGCTGCCCGAGGGGTCTCTGGCCAAGGTGCGGGCCGCGGTGGTGAACACCAACGTGCTGGCCGAGGTGGCCGCCGAGCTTGAGCTGGGACAGACGGTGCTGCTCGGGCGGGGCGAGGACGCCTCGGGCGGACGGTTCAAGGCGTCGATCCTGGCCAACTCGGTCGAGGCCGTGATCGGTGCCGTCTACCTCGACCAGGGCTGGGAGGCGGCCGTCGCCCTCGTGCTGCGCCTTCTCGGCAACCGCATCGCCGAGGCGTCGGCCGGGCCCGGAGCCGAGGACTTCAAGACCCGCCTGCAGGAGCTCGTGATCCGCAGGGCCGGCGAGCTGCCGCGCTACGAGGTGGACGGGGCCGGGCCCGACCATGCACGGCGCTACACGGCCTCGGTGTTCGTGGGCGGCACCCGGGCGGGGCGGGGCGAGGGGCGCTCGAAGAAGGACGCCGAGCAGGCCGCTGCCCGCCAGGCGTGGGAGACCCTCGTCGGTGACCGGGACGACGGCGCCCCGGCCGCAGGCCCAGCACCGGCCAATGCCGCCACGGGCTCGCCGGGGTCACCAGGGGGTGGTTCCGGTGCCTGAACTCCCCGAGGTCGAGACCATCCGGCGCGACCTCGAGAAGGAGATCGTGGGCCGTCGCATCAAGTCGGTCGAGGTCAAGGGCAAGCGGTCGGTACGCCGGCACAAGACGTCGGCCGAGTTCCGCGGCCGCCTCGAGAACCACAAGATCACCGGGGTGCGCCGCGCCGGCAAGTACCTGCTCGTCCAGCTCGACGACGCGGAGGTGCTCGTCGTGCACCTGGGCATGAGCGGTCAGCTCCTTCGGGCCAAGAGCCCCAAGGAGCCCATGGAGCGCCACACCCACGTGGTGGTGACCTTCACCCAGGGCGGGCAGCTGCGCTTCGTCGACCCTCGCACCTTCGGTGAGATGTTCGTGACGTCGACCGAGGAGCTGGGAGCGGCGGTGCCGGAGCTGGCCCACCTCGGGTTCGACCCCCTCGAAGACGTCATGAGCTGGGCGCGCTTCGGCGTCCTGCTGGCCGACCGGCGCAGCGCCCTCAAGGGCCTCCTCATGGACCAGAAGTTCGTGGCCGGCATCGGCAACATCTATTCCGACGAGATCCTCTTCGCCGCCGGCCTTCGCTACGACCGGCTGTCGGACTCGCTCAGCGCCCAGGAGGTGCGCCGGCTCTACCGGGCCATGATCGAGACGTTGACCGAGGCGGTGAAGGCGCGGGGTTCGTCGCTGGCCGACGAGCAGTATCGGGACCTCTACGGCGAGGTCGGCGAGTACCAGGGCCAGCACCAGGTGTACGACCGCGACGGTCAGGCGTGTCGGAGGTGCCGGAACCCGGTGGTGAAGGTCAAAGTCAACGGCCGCTCGTCGTTCCTCTGCGAACACTGCCAGATCTGACCTCTGACCAGGGACGTCCACCTGGGACGGTCCCCCCGCCCGCCGGGGGCGCACCGGTAGGGTGGCGCCCGGTGTTCCTCAAGTCGCTCACCTTGAAGGGCTTCAAGTCCTTCGCCGATCCCGCCACCTTGCAACTCGAGCCTGGGATCACCGTGGTGGTGGGGCCGAACGGGAGCGGCAAGTCGAACGTCGTCGACGCGGTGGCGTGGGTGCTCGGCGCCCAGGGACCGCGCACTGTGCGATCGCAGAAGATGGAGGACGTCATCTTCGCCGGGTCGGCCGATCGCCCCGCGCTGGGCCGGGCCGAGGTGTCGCTCACCATCGACAACCGCGCCGGGCGACTGCCCGGAGGGTTGGCCGAGATCACCATCACGCGCACCCTGTTCCGCTCGGGAGACAGCGAGTACGCCATCAACGGCCAGGCGTGCCGGTTGCTCGACGTCCAGGAGCTGCTCTCAGACTCGGGTGTCGGGCGCCAACAGCACGTCATCGTCGGTCAAGGCCAGCTCGACAACATCCTGAACGCACGCTCCGAGGATCGCCGGGCCGTCATCGAGGAGGCGGCCGGCGTCTTGAAGCACCGGCGTCGCCGCGAGCGGGCCGAGCGGCGGCTCGATTCGACCGAGGAGAACCTCGAGCGTCTGAGCGACCTCGTGCGGGAGGTGCGCCGCCAGATGCGCCCCCTCGAGCGTCAGGCGGCGGCGGCGAGGTCGCACGCCGTGCTGGCCGACGAGCTGCGTGCCCTGCGCCTGTTCCTCGTGGGCCGGGAGCTGCACGGGCTCGAGGAGCGCCGAACCGCTGGCGCCGTGGAGGGCGAACGCCTGCGCAGCGAGGAAGGCCGGCTGCGCCGGGAGATGGTCGAGATCGACACCGCCGCCGACGCCGCCGCCGAGGAGCTCTCCCAGCACCGGGGTGAGGAGCTCGTGACCGCCCTCACCCGGGTCCAGGCGCTGGCCGAGCGGTGCCGCGGGCTCTCCGGCGTGCTGGCCGAGCGGCGGCGGTCCCTCGTGCGCGACCTCGAGGCGGCCGCCGACGTGGACGTGGTCTCCACGTTGGAGGCGGACGCGGCCAGGTTGGCCTCCGAGCTCGACGCGTTGGCGGCCGAGGATGCGTCGTTGGAGCCGGAGCGCGGCGCGCTGTCCACCGGCCGCAACGAGCTGGCTCTGGCCGAGGCCGAGCACGCCGCCGCCTTCGGTGACGAAGCTTCGCTGCGCCGGGCCCAGGAGGACTTCGCCGTCACCCGGGGCCAGCTGCCCGCGCAGCGTGGCGCGCTCGAGCGCGACCGCGCCGGGCTCGACGCCCTCGATCGTCGACTCGCCGCATCGACCGAGCGCCGCACGCGGCTCGAGGAGGAGTCGGCGACGCTGACCGGGCGTCTCCGGGAGCTCGACGGCGAGCTTTCCGCCGCCACTCCGGCGTGCCGTGCCGCTGCAGCTGAGCTCGAGGAGGCCACTTCTCGGCGCGACGCAGCCGAGGAGACCCTGCGCCACACCGAGGCGCGCCGGCACCGGCTGGAGGCTCGGGCCGAGGCGCTCGGCCGTGCCGCCGCCCAGGCAGTCGGTTCGGCGGCTGCCGACGCGCTGTCGGGTGCACCCGGTGTACGCGGGGTCTTCGCCCAGCTGCTCGAGGTCGACTCGGGATGGGAGGGCGCCGTCGAGGCGGCGCTCGGGCCGGCGGCGTCGGGCGTGGTGGTCGACGACGCCGCAGCGGCTCGCTCCGCCCTCGGCCGGCTCAGGTAGGACGAGGTGGCGGGGACCGTGGTGCCCGTGGCGCAGGCCGAGGGTGCCGGCCCCGGCTCCGCGCTCCCCGGCGCCGAGGCCCTGGAGCGCCGGGGCCTGCGCCCGCTGCGACCCATGGCCCGGCCCCGTCCGGCCGGGTCGGGATCGGCCCGGGTGCTCGAGGCCGTCCTCGACCGCATGCTCGCCGGCGTGGTGGTGGCCGACGACTGGCGCTCCGCCGCCGACGTGGCGTCGGCCCATCCGGATCTCGTGGTGGTGACGGCCGGCGGCGACCGCCTCTCGGCGTCGGGATGGATGGTCGGTGCCGGCGGGGCCCAGGTCGCCGCGGCTGCCGCCGAGGAGGTCCGCCGGGTCGCCGCTGGTGCCGCGTCCGAGGCGCACGACGCGGCTCGGGAGCTCGACGACGCCCGTCGCGCCTGGGGGCAGGCGGCCACCCACCGGGCCGAGGCCGATCGCCACGCCGAGCGAACCGCCGAGCGTCGCCAAGCCGTGGTCGAGGCGGCCGCCCGGCTGGCCACCGAGCTCCAAAGGGCCGACGACGAACTCTCCGAGGTGCGTCGCCAGCGTGACGTCGTCGCTGGACGCGTCGAGGCGGACAGCGAGGCCATGGGCGAGCTCGAGGCCCGACTGGTGGATCTGGAGGCGGCAGCCCAGGCCGCCGGCCGCAGACTCGAGCAGGCCGGGCAGGCCAGACGCCAGCTGGAGGAGCGAGGTGAGTTGCTCGAAGCGGCCGAACGCCATCTCGAGGTCCGGGCGGCCGGCCTGGCTGAGCGACGCGCCCTGCTGTCCACCCGCCTGACCGACGTGGAGAGGCGCTTGGCCGGCCACGTGGCCGAACGCGAGGCGGCCGGGGACCGGCGCCGCCGGATCGAGAAGGACGTGGCCGTCGTCGACCGGCTCGTCGCCGTGCTCGAGCGCGCTGGCGTCCGCATCGGCGAGCAGCAGGACCAGCTGGCGCAGGAGCGGTCGCGACAGGTCGACGAGGCGCGTGCCGGTGGTGCGCTCCTCGAGTCGCTTCGCAGGCGCCGGGGCGAGGCCGAGCGGGCCGTGGGCGAGGTCCGCGAGCGGCTCCAGTCGATCGAGCTCGAGATGGCCGAGGACGGCGTCCGTCACCAGGCGGCGGCCGAGGCGCTGCGCCGAGAGCTCGGCTGCGAGCCGGGTGACGCCGTCTCCGCCCCGTGCCCGGAGCTGCCCGAAGACACGACCGCCGCCCAGCGTGCCGTCGCCCTAGAGCAGGAGCTGGCCTCGCTGGGGCCCGTCAACCCGCTGGCCATGGAGGAGCTGAGCGGGCTGGAGGAGCGCCACCGCTTCCTCGAGGACCAGATGGACGACGTCCGGCGGGCGCGCCGTGAGCTCCACCAGCTCATCCGCGAGGTGGACGACGAGATCATGCGCGTCTTCACCGAGGCCTTCGCCGACGTGAACGCCCACTTCCAGGTGTTGGTGGGCGCCTTGTTCCCGGGCGGGACGGGGCGCCTCACCCTGAGCGAGCCGGACGACCTGCTCAACACGGGCGTCGAGGTGGAGGCCCGGCCGGCGGGAAAGAACGTGCGCAAGCTGTCGCTTCTCTCCGGCGGGGAACGCTCCCTCGTCGCCCTGGCGTTCCTCTTCGCCGTCTTCCGGAGCCGGCCTTCGCCCTTCTACCTGATGGACGAGGTCGAGGCGGCGCTCGACGACGTCAACCTGCACCGTTTCCTCGACCTCCTGCACGAGTTCCGCGGTGAGGCCCAGCTCATCGTGGTGAGCCACCAGAAACGCACCATGGAGGCGGCCGACGCGCTCTACGGCGTCACCATGACCCCGGGGGGGTCGTCGAAGGTCGTGAGCCAGAAGGTGCACCGGCCCACGCCCGAGGAGGCCACGGCCGCCGCAGGCTGACGCTCTCGGTAGGCTCCCCGGGCCGTGCTCGCGCTCTGGGTCGCCTTGGCCGTCGTCGCCGCTCTCGTCGTCTTGACCACCGCGCTCCTGGTCCGGTCGCGCCGAGCCGGGACCGCCGACAGCGCCGTCGAGCCGGACGTGGTCGCCGGAGCGCCCTCGGTCGCCCGGCCGCCCCCGGCACCGCCCGCCGCCCCCGCCCCGCCAACCGCGCCGGACCTCCACGACCGTCTGGGCAAGACCCGGGGGGTGGTCTCCGGGTACCTTCGCTCGTTGCGGTCCCGGGGCTCGGTCGACGACGCCACGTGGAACGAACTCGAGGAGGCCTTGCTGCGGGCCGACGTGGGGTTGACGACGACGACGGCCCTGCTCGAAGACCTGCGGGCCCGGGTCGGTGGCGGGGAGCTGCGTGGCGCTGACGCCGTGTTGGACGCCCTGCGCCAGGACCTCGAGTCGACGCTGGCCGGGGCAGGTGACGCGTCGCTGCACGTCGAGGACGGCGTCACCAACGTGTGGCTCTTCGTCGGTGTCAACGGCGTGGGCAAGACGACGACGATCGGCAAGGTGGCGCGTCAACAGCTCGCCGCCGGTCGTTCCGTGCTCCTGGCCGCAGGCGACACGTTCCGGGCGGCGGCCGCCGACCAGCTCGAGACGTGGGCGCAGCGGGTGGGTGTCGACCTGGTGCGGGGCCGCGAGGGCGGAGATCCGAGCGCCGTGGTGTTCGACGCCGTACAGCGCGCCGCGGCCCGGGGGAACGACCTGGTCCTGGCCGACACCGCCGGTCGTCTGCACACCAAGGTGAACCTGGTGGAGGAACTGAAGAAGATCCGACGCGTCGCCGAGCGCCCCCCCGGCACCGTGACCGAGGTACTGCTCGTGCTCGACGCCACCACGGGCCAGAACGGGCTGACCCAAGCTGGGCAGTTCCTCGAGGCGGTGGGCGTCACCGGCGTCGTGCTCACCAAGCTCGACGGGACGGCCAAGGGGGGGATCGTCGTCGCCGTGGAGCGCGAGCTCGGAATCCCCGTGAAACTGGTGGGAGTGGGTGAGGGACCCGACGACCTCATCCCCTTCTCGCCCCCGGAGTTCGTCGGCGCCCTGTTCGACCTAGCCTGACCCTGTCGTGTTCGACGCTCTGAGCTCCCGACTCGAAGGCATCCTCGGCCGTCTGCGCGGGCGGGGCCGGCTGAGCGAAGCCGACATCGACGAGGCGCTGGGTCAGATCCGCGCCGCCCTCCTCGATGCCGACGTCGACGTGGGAGTGGCCAGGTCGCTGGTGGACGGTATCCGGGGACGCCTGGTCGGCGAGGAGCTGTCGCGCAGTCTCTCGCCCGCCCAGCAGGTGGTGAAGGCGGTCGACCAGGAACTGGTGCGCGTGCTCGGCGGCGAGTCCCTGCGCATCGCCTACGCCTCGGCACCACCCACCGTCGTCCTTCTTGCCGGGTTGCAGGGATCGGGAAAGACGACGACCGCGGCCAAGCTGGCGCGCTGGTTCCGCCAGCAGGGACGTAACCCGCTGTTGGTGGGCGCCGACCTCCAGCGCCCCGCCGCCGTCGAGCAATTGCGCATCCTCGGCGACCAGGCGGCCATCCCGGTGTTCAGCGAGCCCAGCGACCCGGTGTCGGTGGCGCGATCGGCGCTCGACGAGGCGACACGGCGCGGACGCGACGTCCTCATCGTCGACACTGCAGGCCGCCTCACCATCGACGAGCAGCTCATGGACGAGGTGCGACGAGTGTCGCAGGTGCTGTCGCCTCAGTACACGTTCCTCGTCATCGACGCCATGACGGGTCAGGACGCCGTCGGCACGGCGCGGGCCTTTCACGACACCCTGGCCCTTGATGGTGTGATCCTCACCAAGCTCGACGGCGACGCCCGTGGCGGGGCGGCCCTGAGCGTCAAGGAAGTGGTGGGCAAGCCCATCGCCTTCGCCTCCACCGGCGAACGCCTGGCCGACTTCGACCTGTTCCATCCGGACCGAATGGCCAGCCGCATCCTCGGCATGGGGGACATGCTCAGCCTCATCGAGCAGGCCGAGCGCGAGTTCGACCGCGACGTCGCCGAGGCAGGGGCAGCGCGTCTGCTCGAGGGGCGCTTCACGTTGGAGGACTTTCTGTCGCAACTCCGCCAGGTGAAGAAGCTCGGCTCGCTCGGAGGGATCCTCTCGCTCCTTCCCGGCGTGCCCAAGGAGATCAAGCAGGCGCAATCGGCCGTCGACGACCGCCAGGTGGCGCAGGTGGAGGCGATCATCTGCTCGATGACGCGCGCCGAGCGCGCCGATCCCGCTCTCGTCGACGGCCCCCGTCGTCAACGCATCGCCAAGGGCAGCGGCACCGCCACCCAGGACGTGAACCAGCTGCTGCGCCAGTTCAAGGAGGCGCAGGCCATGATGCGGTCCACGGGCATGTTGTCGGGGCTGCTCGGCGGGGGCCGGGGACCAGGCGGAGGACCGGGCGGGGGAGCAGGAGCCCTGGCCGAGGCGCTGTCCTCTCTCGGCGCCGGCGGAGGCCCCGACGACCCGTTGGCCGGGATGGGGGGAGCCGGGTTCACCTCGAGCGACCTGGGCGGTACCGGGGGGCTCGACTCCCTGTTGCCCCCGGCCACGGGTGGGTCCAGGGGCGCCAGGGCCGGGGCCAAAGGCAAGAAGAAGGGCGGTCGGGTCACGCCCAAGTCCGGAGGGAGACGCCCCGAGCCGCGCTGAGCCCTCACGGGCGCGGTTCGCCGGGGCTCTCGCCAGACGGCAGAATGAGAGGTCCGTGTCGTCTTCGGCGTCACGGCGCACGTGCGGCCCCTCGGGCCGGCGACGACGGGACGAGGGGCCCTCGGACCCTGACAGGGAGTGCAGAACGTGGCTGTGAAGCTCCGCCTCATGCGGATGGGAAAGACCAAGCAACCGACGTACCGACTGGTGGCGGCGGACGGCCGTTCGCCCCGAGACGGGCGGTTCATCGAGATCCTCGGCACCTACGCCCCTCGGGGACGCTCCGGTTCCGAACCCGTCGCCGTGGTCGAGATCGACAACTCCAAGGCCGTGGCGTGGCTCCGCCAGGGTGCCCAGGCCACCGAGCGCGTGCAGAAGCTGCTGCGCTCCACGGGTGCCTGGGAGGAGTTCGAGGCATCGAAGACCAAATGAACGTCGAGCCCGGCAACCAGGCCGACCCTGGCAACGAAGCGGACGACATCGGCAACGAGGCCGAGTTCGACGACGGCCCGGGGATCGGCAACGAAGCGGACGACATCGGCAACCGGGTCGAAGGGGGCCGGGCCCGCAACGTCCTCGGCTACCTGGCCGAGTCACTGGCCACCGAACCCGACGCCGTGGTCATCGAGACCGACGACTCGGGGCGCACCACCCGCTTCCGCATCCACGTCGCTCCGGGCGACATGGGCCGGATGATCGGCCGGCGCGGCCGGGTGGCCCAGGCCGTCCGCACCCTGGTCCGGGTGGCCGGATCGCGCGACGGGGTGGACACGAACGTCGACTTCGTCGACGACTGACCAGCCGGACCAGCCGGCGCGCCCGGACGTCCCCGAGCCACTGCTCGAGGTGGGCCGGGTCGTGCGGCCGCACGGCCTTCGGGGAGAGGTCGTCGTCGAGCTCGTGAGCAATCGCGCCGAGCGCACCCGCCCGGGGGCGTCGTTCCACAGCGCACAGGGCGCACTTCGGGCCGTCGCGGTCCGCCCGTTCCAAGGTCGCTGGCTCATGACCTTCGACGGGGTCGAGGACCGTCACGCCGCCGAGGCGCTGCGGGGAACCGTTCTGGAGGCGGAGGCTCTCGAGGACGACGGGGCCATGTGGGTCCACCGGCTGGTGGGGGCGACGGTCCTGCGCTCCTCCGACGCCGTCGTGGTGGGCCGGGTGGCCGCTGTCGTCGCCAACCCGGCCAGTGATCTCCTCGAGCTCGAGGACGGCCGGCTGGTGCCCTTGCGCTTCGTGGTGCGCGCCGGCGACGGCCGGGTCGAGATCGACCCGCCTCCCGGGCTCCTCGATCCCTGACTGATTCTGCCCGTGCGCATCGACGTCTTCACCATCTTCCCCGACCTCGTCGAGCACTTCTGCTCCGGCTCGCTTCTCGGTCGCGCCCGCCATCACGGGGCACTCGACCTGCGTGTGCACGACCTGCGTTCTGCGACCACCGATCCGCGCCGCAGTGTCGACGACGTCCCCTACGGCGGGGGAGCCGGCATGGTGCTGATGCCCGGTCCGCTCTTCGATGCCGTGGAGCTGGTGGAGCCGCCTCGTCCCCTCTTCCTGCTGGGCCCGGGAGGGCGGCGACTCGACCAGGAGGTGGTCGAAGAGCTCGCCTCCACCGAGACCTCAGCCCCCGGCGGCTTCTCCCTGCTGTGCGGCCGGTACGAAGGCGTGGATCAGCGGGTGGCGGACCACCTGGTCGACGGCGAGCTGTCGATCGGCGACTACGTGCTCGCCGGTGGTGAGTCCGCCGCCGTGGTGGTGATCGAAGCGGTGACGAGGCTCTTGCCCGGCGTGCTGGGCAACGAGGCGTCTGCTCGGGACGAGAGCTTTCGCTCCGGACTCCTCGAGTATCCCCAGTACACCCGGCCCGGCGACTTCCGGGGCTGGGAGGTGCCCGGGATCCTCCGCCAGGGCGACCACGGCCGAATCGAGCGTTGGCGACGGGCCATGGCTCTGCGCCGGACCCTGGAGCAGCGGCCCGACCTCGTGGAGGCCAGGGGGGGCCTGACCGACGAGGAACGGCGCCTGCTGGAGGCGGTCGAGAGGGAGGTCGTCGAGGAGCCAGGGCGGGACGGACAGGGCGCCTGAGGTACGCGGCGCTGCGCCGGGGCAGGTATCCTTTCCCGCTTCGGAACCGGGTGGGGGAGGGCTCCTGCCGGTTCCTCGTCCGGGTGTCGAGGCATCCGGGCCGTTCGACCACCATCCTCGAGGAACGCGCGCCATGAACCCCACCGACATCGTCGACCGCGAGAGCCTGCGGGACGACGTCCCGGACTTCCGTCCCGGTGACACCGTCAAGGTCCACGTCCGGGTGGTGGAGGGCAACCGGGAGCGGGTCCAGGTCTTCCAGGGCCCGGTCATCCGCCGCCAGGGGACCGGCGCTCGCGAGACCTTCACGGTCCGCAAGGTGAGCTTCGGGGTGGGCGTCGAGCGCACCTTCCCGGTCCACTCGCCGATCTTGGCCAAGATCGAGCTCCTGACCAGGGGCGATGTTCGCCGGGCCAAGCTGTACTACCTCCGGGGCCGCGCCGGGAAGGCGGCCAAGATCAAGGAGAAGCGTCAGCCCGTCCGGCAGGCGCCCGTCTAGCCCGAGACAGTCCCGGCCCAGCACCTGGCGCCGTTCCTTGACACCAACCTGACGGCCGTGTCAGGGTCTCGTCCTCGGTGCGGCGGCACAGGCGGACGAAGGGGAGGACGATGAGGGGCGGGCGGACGCGGGCGGCATTCCTCGTTTCGAGCATCGGGATCCTGGCCGTCATGACGGTCGGGGCCATGAGCGGCATCGCCGCAGCGGTGAGCGGAGGCGGGTACAACCCCAACCAGAACGACTGCCAGTGGAACAACGACGCCTGGGCCACCCCTCAGGGCGAGCAGTACCCGGGATGCCACAGCATCGCCCTGAACGTCGAGACGGGTGGCACCACCAACGGTGACGCCGACTCGGACAACACGCGCTTCGTCGAGTACGGCGACAACCAGAACCCGGTCGACCCCAACTCCCAGGGCACGCCCACCGAGCTCAGCCTGGGCTACCCGGGCGACACCGGCGCCCCCCACGCCGGCTGCCTGGCCGCCAACACCGACGGCACCACCGGAGGGCCGGCTCCGGCCGGCACGCCCCCCACGTCGTCGGCCAATGCCGAGAACGAGGCGGCGGCCAACAACTGGGGATGCGGGAACAACCCCAACGGCACCGGCTTCGAGGCCGACTACGACCTGTACGCCCTGTACTGCCCCCTGGTGGCCTCAGCTGAGCCGTGCGAGGACCCCAGCTACGCCTCGGAACCGGCCACCTTCACCCCCGACACCGGCTCGGCCCAGGCGCTGACCGACATCGTCACGCAGGGGCTCGTCGTCTACTACGGCATGGACGACAACACCGACAACACCGAGCACGACGGCTTCGACGGTCTCGACAGCACCAACGGCGCCATCAACGGGCCCTCCGACGGGGGTGGGATGATCCTGAGCCTCGAGCCTCAGTGGCTGCTCGCCCCGACGACTCCCACCGTGACCAACCCCGAGGGGCTCGCCAACTACTCGGGCGGCTTCTGTGCCGACAGCATCTGCTTCGAGGGCAGCACCCAGCAGCAGACCGATTACTACGGCTGCTACGACCCGAGCAACCCCAACGACGCCACCTGGGAGGCGAGTGGCACCGACGGGGCCACCAACCCGGAGAACGACACCAACGACGACCAGTGCGCGTCGGGAGTGCCCGAGAACACCAACACCTACGAGAACAACACCCCCCAGTCGACGGAGGAGTCGCAGTACTGCAACAGCGGCGGGCCCGACGGCAATCCCCCGGCACCGGTCGACTCCGGCACCGAGTGGCCCTGCTACACCAACACGAACGGCACCTCCAACGACACCAGCGACCAACCCGGGTGCGCCTCGGCCGGAGCTCCCAACCCCAACGGCACCGACGAGTGTGGCGGAGCCAACGCCTACCGGCAGGACACCCCGCAGCAGGTGAACTCCGAGCCCGGGATCCAGACCTTCGAGGACCCCGACCCCCAGCGTTCTCCGGCCCTGCCCTTCGGCACCCCGGGCATCTACGTGGGCACCTGTGGGGTCTTCGTCAACGACGGCACTACCTATGAGCCCGGGTTGACCGGGACCCTCACGGACGGGATGCTCAGCCTCGACCCGGGGTACCTGGTCGAGACCCCCGGCTGCGACTGAGGCGCCCGCCCCGGCGGTACGCTCGGCCGCAACGGGGGTGCGGCCCGGTGGGTGAGCCCACCACGTCCGACGAGAGCCGCGCTGGGGAAGATGAGCGAAGAGGATCTCGAGCGCTATGAGGCGGAGATCGAGCTGGCCCTGGTCCAGGAGTACCGGACCGTCCTGCCCCTCTTTCGCTACGTGGTCGAGACCGAGCGCCGGTTCTACCTGGCCAACGACGTCAAGATCACCGTCCTCCAGTCAAACCCCACCGCCGTGGAGATCGAGCTCGACGACGCCTGGGTGTGGGACATGTACCGGCCGGCGCGCTTCGTCCCCCACGCCCGGGTCATCACCTTCAGGGACGTGAACGTGGAGCGTCTTCCCGAGCGCGACAGCTGAGCGCGGGCGCGGAGCGACGCCGGCGCATCGGCCGGCGTGGCGAGGACGTGGTCGCCCAGTGGTACCTCGGGCGCGGCTATCAGGTGGTGGAGCGCAACTGGCGCTGTCCCGGCGGCGAGGTCGACCTGGTGCTGGTGCACGAGGGTTCGAGCACCTTGGTCTTCTGCGAGGTGAAGACCCGTACCTCGTCCGCCTTCGGCTCCCCGTTCGAGGCCGTGACCCCGCTTCGCCTGCGTCGTCTCCGCCGCCTCGCCGGGCGGTACCTGGAGGAGGGGCGCCCGAACGCGCCGGTGGTGCGCGCCGTGCGCATCGACGTCGCCGCCGTGCGGCCTGGCCGGAGAGGCGTTCCCGTGGTCGAGGTGCTCGAGGGAGCCGGGGCCTGAGCGCGCTCAGTAGGGTGTCGGGCACCCGAGACGGGCGGAACCGGGAGAGGGAGCGGGTCGTGGGCGGACTGGAGACCATCATCGTCGAGCGTCGTGACGGCGTGGTGACCGTCACCCTCAACCGCCCCGAGCGCAAGAACGCCGCCAACGGGCGCATGTGGCAGGAGCTCCTCGAGACGTTTCTCGACGTGACCCACCATCGCCAGGATCGCGTCCTGGTGATCACGGGCGCCGGAGGGGCGTTCTGTTCGGGCGCGGACATCACTGACCCGTCCGGAGTGAGCGGCGATCCGGCCGACCCCCATCTGGTGCGGATGCGGTACCTGGGCGAGGTCATGCTCGCTCTTCACGACGTGCCCAAGCCGACCATCGCCAAGATCGGCGGGGTGGCGGCGGGCGCCGGCTTGAGCCTGGCCCTGCAGTGCGACCTCACCGTTGCCTCCCGCAGCTCCCGGCTGTCGGAGATCTTCTCTCTGCGGGGCCTCTCGGTGGACGGGGGGTCGTCGTGGCTCCTGCCCAGGCTCGTCGGCCTGCACCGGGCCAAGGAGCTTGCCTTCTTCGCCGACATGCTCTCGGCCGACGAGGCGCAAGCAATCGGGCTGATCAATCGCGTCGTGCCGGACGACGAGCTCGACTCCTTCGTCGACGAGTGGGTGGGCAGGCTGGCCTCCGGACCACCCCTGGCGCTGTCGATGACCAAGCGCCTCCTCAACAACGGGGCGCAGGTCACCATGGCCCAGGCCCTGGAGGACGAGGCTCGGAGCCAGACCGTCAACTTCGCCACGGCCGACACCGCCGAGGCCATGCGGGCGTTCGTCGAGCGGAGGCCGCCCCGTTTCGAGGGACGCTGAGCGGTGCGCCAGCCCTGTCGCATCCTGGTCCTGGCGCCCATGCGCTCCGAGCTCAAACCGATCGTCCGCTCCATGGGCGCCCGTGTCGGGCGACTCGGTGACGCCGACGTGCAGGTGGGCACCGCGGGCAGCAATCCCGTCACGGCGGCGATGATCGGCGTGGGCCCGGTCGCGGCCCGCCGCTCGACCGAACGCCTGCTCGAGGCCGCCACGTTCGACCATGTCGTGGTGACCGGTATCGCCGGCGGCATCGGCCCGGCGCTGTCCGTGGGCGACCTCGTCACACCTGCCGAGGTGGAGGACCTCGGGTCGGGCAGACGGTTCACTCCACAGACCTTGGGCCGCCACCATCCCTCAGGGTCGCTCGCCACCACCCACGAGCTCATCGTCGACGACGAGCGGATCGCCGAGCTGGTTCGTCGAGGCGTGGTGGCACTCGACATGGAGACGTCGGCCGTCGCCGAGGTGTGCGAGGGACGCAAGGTCCCGTGGTCGGTGTTCCGGGTCGTGAGCGACCGACCCGAGGACGGACTGCTCGACCACGGCGTGTTCGAACTGCTCGAGGCGGACGGAACGGTGCACGTCGGACGGACGATCCGCTATGTGCTCGCCCGTCCTTCTCGGGTGCGGCCTCTGGCCCGGTTGGCCCGCGATTCAGGAGGAGCTGCCCGCAAGGCGGCCTTGGCCACGCTGTCTGCCTGCGCCACGCTGTAGGTCGCTGCGACCCGGTGGCCGCCGTCCGGCCGAGCCTCAGTCCTGGGGCGGGCGGGGAGAGTCGTCCCGGGTCACGTGAGCGGCGACGAAGAGCCGCCCGTCGACGTAGACCGGCTGCAGTCGCACGTGGACGGGCACCAGCTCGCCCTCAGCCGTCTCGGCTTCGGGGTAGAGCCCGGGGTCCATCTCGCGGTCGCGAGGCTCGACCTGGTACCCGCGTCGATAGGCCTGGTGCCCCCAGCGCCGGTCCGACGGCACCAGCATCTCGACGAACTCACCGGCGATGTCCTCCGAACCCATGCCCCACATCTCCTCGGCCGGTGCGTTGAGCCCGAGCACCAGGCCTTGGAAGTCGACGATGACGACCGCCCCTTCGCCGGCGGCGAACTCGGGGACGGCTTCGTGGACCTCGTCGGGGATGTCCAGCGACGGCATCTCGTCGATGGTCAAGCGGATCTCCTTGGTGCGCGAACCGATCAGGCACGACGCCTGGCGGGGTACCCTCCCACGGTACCGGCCCGGGTGCCGAGCCCCGGCCGGGCCGGACGGGGACAGAGGTACGGGCCGTGACCGACGATTTCGAGGACGACATGGCCGCCGCGGGCCGGACCACGACCACGTGGTCCAACGAAGCGGGGTTTCTCTACGGCGCCCACCAGCATCCGTATCGCAAGACCCTGTGCTGTCTGTCGGGCTCGATCGTCTTCCACACGCCGGACGGGGACGTCGAGCTCGGTCCCGGCGATCGCCTCGTCCTCGAGCCGGGTACGACGCATGCCGCTACCGTCGGCCCTGGCGGCGTGCGTTGTGCCGAAGCCCACGACTGAGTCCGCGTCCCGCTTCTCCTGCGTCCCGCTTCTCCTGCGTCCCGCACGCGCCGGCGCTGACCGATACACCCGGCGCGTAGCGTCGAGACCGGCGTCTCGTCGGGCCGGCGCCGTTTCCTGCGGCCCTCCTCGGTCCGTCATGGTCGGCGTGGGTGCCGACGTCACGCAGGAGTGTCCGTGCTCTCCACCGTCCTCTCCGCCACATTGCACGGGGTCGAAGGCCGTCTCGTCGAAGTGGAGGTCCACGTCTCGTCCGGCCTTCCGTCCTTCACCGTCGTCGGTCTTCCCGACGCCGCCGTGCGCGAGTCGCGTGACCGTGTCCGCGCCGCCGTGCTGTCCACCGGCCTCAAGTGGCCGGCCCAGCGCATCACCGTCAACCTGGCCCCGTCCTCGCTGCGCAAGACCGGCGCCGGTCTCGATCTCGCCGTCGCCATCGGGGTCCTCACTGCCGTCGGCGCCCTGGCCGGAGGGGAGGTGGCCGGGACAGGGTTCATCGGTGAGCTCGGGCTCGACGGTTCGCTTCGGTCCGCACCGGGGATCGTCCCCATGGTGAGTGCACTCGGCACCAAGAGGGTGGTGGTCCCTCTCGGGTGCGTCCCCGAGGCGCGTCTGCTGTCGTCGCGGGTGTGCGGCGCCCGCACCCTGTCCGAGGTGGTCGACGCCGTGCGCGGACGCCGGGACTGGCCTGCGCCGCCACCGCCCGCCACCTTGGTCTCCCGAGCACAGCCCGACCTGGCCGACGTCCGTGGCCAGCTGGTGGGTCGCCGGGCTCTGGAGGTCGCCGCTGCCGGCGGCCACCACCTGCTCCTCGTCGGCCCGCCCGGCTCGGGAAAGACGATGCTGGCCACGCGGCTCCCTGGCCTGCTGCCGCCACTGGAACGGTCCGAGGCGCTCGAGGTGACGAGGATCTACTCGGCTGCCGGCCTGTCGGTGCCGGGTGGGGCGTTGGCCACCGACCCGCCTCTGCGCGCCCCGCACCACGGGGCCACCGAGGTGTCGGTGCTCGGAGGAGGCACGGCTTGTCTTCGTCCTGGCGAGCTCAGCTTGGCGCACTGCGGGGTGCTGTTCTTGGACGAACTGGCGGAGTTCTCCGTCGCCGTCCTCGACGCACTGCGCCAGCCTCTCGAGGAAGGCGTGGTCCGGGTGCGTCGGGCTCGAAGTGCCGTCGATCTCCCGGCTCGGATCCTGCTCGTGGGGGCCATGAACCCCTGTCCGTGCGGGGAGGGTGCCATGCGCGGCGCATGCCGGTGCACCGACCACTCCCGCGCCCGCTATCAACGGCGGTTGTCCGCGCCTTTGCTCGACCGATTCGATCTGGCCGTCCCGCTGTGCCGTCCCGATGTCGGCGACCTCCTGGGTGCTCCGTGCGGAGAGCCCAGCGCCAAGGTGGCCGAGCGCGTGCGCCTGGCCCGGGCGGCGGCTGTCGTGCGAGGGGTGCGGGTCAACGCCGAGCTGCCTGTCACCACTCTTCGCCAGGAGTGCCCGCTGTCGGCGGGAGCCACCGCTCTCCTCGAGCGCCGCTTGCGAAGCGGCACGCTCTCCGCCCGGGGCCTGCACCGGGTGTGGCGCGTGGCCCGTACCGTGGCCGATCTCGAAGACCCGGGTCAGCCCCTCACCGAGCGACACGTGGCCGAGGCGCTCGCATTGCGTGCCGCACGCGAGACACTGATCCTTTCGTGATCATCGACTCGCGGCCTGAGCGGTCTGGGTGTTCCGACGACGAGGCGTGCGCCGCCGCCCTGGCCGCACTCGGGGTCTCGCCCGCTCGGTTGCGACGCCTTCTCGCCGTCGGGTCGGCACGCGACTGCTGGGAGGGCGTGCTGGCCGGAGATCATCCCGCCGACCCCGAGCGCCGCAGCCACCGTCTGGCTCGGACGGGGATGCCCGAGGAGATCTCCCGTCGGTGCTCGGACGCAGGCATCGAGATCGTGGTGCCGGGCTCGGCGCGGTACCCCCGCAGGCTGTCGGACGATCCCGACGCCCCGGCTGTGCTCTTCGCCCGAGGAGATCCTCGCTGCGTCGACGATGTGCCCGCTGTGGCCCTGGTAGGCACTCGGAGCGCCACGGGTGCCGGCCGTCAGTGCGCCTTCGACATGGGCGCCACCCTGGCCAGTGCCGGGGTGGGAGTCGTCTCGGGCCTGGCGCCGGGCATCGACGTCGAAGCGCTGTCGGGTGCGGTGTCGGCCGAGGCATCGCCGGCCATATCGGTGCTCGGCACGGCTCATGACGGCCTCGTCCGCGTCGACCAGCGCCGGTTGGCCTCGGCACTCTGCGCCGGCGGGGCAGTGGTGTCGGAGCTCCCCCCGACCGTGGCCAGCTCCCGGTGGCGCTTCGCCGTGCGCAACCGAGTGATCGCTGCCCTGTGCGACCTGGTGGTCGTGGTCGAGTCGCACGAGCGCGGAGGTGCCTTTCACACCGTGGCCCACGCGCAGCGCAGAGGGATCCCGGTTGCTGCCGTCCCTGGCTCGTCGCGGAGCAGCGCGTCGGAGGGTTCGAACGCGCTGTTGGTGTCGGGCGCCCTTTGCGTGCGCGACGGCGCCGACGTCGTCGACCTCCTGGGTCGTGTCGGCCGCCTCGCCCGAGATCCAGCCGGGCGGAGACGGCCGAGGCGGGCCGACGGGGGACTCGGCCTCAGCTCCGAGGCGGCAGGCATCCTGGGCGCCGTGGGATCGGAGCCGACGACGCTCGACAGCCTGGTGTTGCGCTCGGGGAAGCCTCTCGGCCAGGTGGCACTCGCCCTCGAAGAGCTGGCCGAGGCGGGCTTCGTCCGCGCCGAAGGCGGGTTCTGGATGACAAGGTAGGGCGTGCGCTATCTCGTCGACGGCATGAACGTGGTGGGGAGCCGCCCCGACGGCTGGTGGCGCGACCGCCCCGGGGCACGCCGGGCGCTCGTGGCCCAGCTCGCCACGCTGGCCGACGGTGACGAGGTCGCCGTGGTGTTCGACGGCCGCCCGCAGCCGGGTGAGGTCGAGGCAGCCGGCGACGTGCACGTCACCGCGCACTTCGCCCCAGGGGGACCCGATGCAGCCGACGACTGCATCGTCTCCACCGTCGAGGCCGACACCGATCCGGCCACGCTGGTCGTCGTCACCTCGGACAGCACCTTGGCCGACCGGGTCCGGTCGCTCGGGGCAGGCGTGGTGGGGGCGGGGACGTTCCGCCGCCGCTTGGACGGCTAGTCGCGTTCACGGTGCCGTCACTCATCCGCCTCGGGATCCGATTGGTCTTCGGGCCCGACCGGGCGCGCCCGTCCCGGCCACGGCCGGGTCCGGGCCTCGCCGAGGTGCTCACGTTGGCGCAGGCCGCCCAGGAGGCCGGCTTCGACTCCATATGGATCGAGGACGATCCGGCACGGGTGGTGCGGGGGGGTGGACCGACCTCGCCGATCGCCGGGGCCGACGCGTTGGAGGCCTACACCCTCCTCGGGGCGCTGGCGACCGCCACGACGACAGCGCGACTCGGCGCACTGGCGACCGCCGTGACGACGCGACCACCGGCGTTGCTGGCCAAACAGGTGAGCGCTCTCGACGTCATCTCGGGCGGCCGCGCCGTGCTCGGCCTGGGACCACCGCCCAGGTCGGCGTGGCGCGGCACCTGGAGCCTGCAGCGGCTCGAGGAGGCGGTGGAGGTGTGCCGGGCGCTGTTCGAGGCCGAGGAGGTCACCGTCCACGGACGCCGCTTGAGCCTCGACCACGCCGCCAACCGCCCGGCGCCCCCCCAGGGCCCGGCCTTGCCGGTGGTCCTCGCCGGCCGATCGGGACGACGGTTGGTCGACGTCGCCCTGCGCCGGGCCGACGCTCTGTGCGTCCTCGGCGAAAGGGCGGATGCGCCCGTCTCCCTTGCCGCAGTGGTCGACGCCCGACGGCGCAAGGCCCGGCCGCCTGGTCACCTCTGGGCGATGGCGCTCGTACGGACCGCCCCGGCCAGCTGGACGACGCCACCGGCGACGGCGGTCATCGAGGCGGTGGGCACCACGTTTGCCGGAGGGGCGGACGGCGTCGTCCTCGACGTGCCCGTCGCCACCGCACCCGACACCGTCGGTGCCATGGGCGTCGCCCTGGTCGAGCGGTTCGGTGTCTCAGGTGCCGGCGATTCGTTCTGAGTTTCCCGGCTCAGCGCAAAGCGACGAGGGGGTCGAGCGCGTCTCGGCCCAGGGCCTCGGCGGTGGTGGCGTTGGTGAGCGATCCTCGGGCCGTGGCCAGACCCGAGACCAGGCCCGGATCGGCACGGAGCGCGTCGCCCAACTCGTTGGTGGCCAGCGTCACGGCGTAGGGGATGGTGGCGTTGGTGAGCGCGTACGTCGAGGTGTGCGGCACCGCCGCCGGCATGTTCCCGACGCCGTAGTGGAGCACGCCGTAGTGCTCCACTACCGGGCGGTCGTGTGTCGTCTCCATGGTGGTCTCCACGCACCCACCCTGGTCCACGGCCACGTCGACGATGACCGAGCCGGGCTTCATGTTGCGGACCATGTCCTTCGTGATCACCACCGGGGCGCGGCCACCGGGGACGAGCACGGCGCCTATGACCAAGTCGGCGTCGACGACCGAGCGCTCGAGGACGGCCCGGTTCGAGGCCAAGGTCATGATGCGACCCCGGTGGATCTGGTCCACCACCCTGAGCCGGTCCAGGTCGCGGTCGAGCAGGAACACCTCGGCTTCCATGCCCTGGGCGATCCAAGCGGCGTTGAGCCCGACCGTTCCGGCGCCCACCACCACCACCCGGGCGGGCCGAACACCGGGAGCTCCGCCCATCAAGACCCCGCGGCCACCGGCGGCACGTTCCAGGAAGTGGGCGCCGATCTGAGGTGAGAGCCGTCCGGCCACCTCGCTCATCGGTGCCAAGAGGGGCAGGGAGCCCGAGGGGCTGCGGACGGTCTCGTACCCGAACGCCGTGGTCTTGTGCTTCAGGAGGGCGTCGGCGACGGCCGGGTAGGCAGCGAGATGGAGGTAGGTGAAGAGCACCAGGTCCTCTCGAAGGAACCGGTGCTCCTCGGGTTGGGGCTCCTTCACCTTGAGCACGAGCTCGGCTCCCCAGGCGTCTTCGGTGCCCACCAGCTCCGCCCCGACCGCGGCGTAGTCGGCGTCGTGGAGCGCCGAAGGCTCTCCGGCCCCTGCCTCGACCAAGACGCGCACGCCGTGCGAGGTCAGCTCCCGGGCACCGTCGGGCGTGAGGGCCACGCGGTTCTCGCCGGTCTTCACCTCCGCCGGGACGCCGACGATCACCTGGCGAGGCTACCGCCCGCCTCTCGGTTATCGGGGGAGGTCGACGACCGGTTCGGGCCCCGACCGGGTGGGCTGTAGCCTCCCGCGCATGAGCGCCACGCGCACCGAGACCGACTCCATGGGGCCCATCGAGGTCCCGGCCGAGCGTTACTGGGGGGCGCAGACGGCCCGCTCGCTGGTGCACTTCTCCATCGGTGACGACGTGATGCCCAGAGAGATCATCAGGGCCCTCGGGATCTTGAAGGAGGCCTCGGCCCGGGCCAACGCCGAGCTCGGGCGCCTGGATCCCAAGCTGGCCGAGCTGATCATCGAGGCGGCTCGAGAGGTCACGGACGGGGAGCTCGACGGCGAGTTCCCGCTGCGGGTGTGGCAGACCGGGTCGGGAACCCAGACGAACATGAACGCCAACGAGGTCATCGCCAACCGCGCCATCGAGTTGGCCGGTGGGGACCGGGGATCGAAGTCCCCTGTGCATCCCAACGATCACGTGAACATGTCGCAGTCCTCCAATGACACGTTCCCGACGGCCATGCACATCGCCGCCGCCGAGCAGATCGTCAACGCGCTGATGCCGTCGTTGCGGGCGCTACGCGCCGCACTGGCCGTCAAGGCCGAGGAATACCGAGACGTGGTGAAGATCGGCCGGACCCATCTCATGGACGCCGTGCCCCTCACCTTGGGCCAGGAGTTCTCCGGCTACGTGGCTCAGCTCGACGCCGACATCGAGCGCATCGAGTCCTGTCTCGCCGGGCTCTACGAGCTCGCCCTGGGGGGAACGGCCGTGGGGACCGGGCTCAACTCGCCGCCCGAGTTCGGCGACCGGGCCGCGGCCCACATCGCCGAGTTGACCGGGCTGCCCTTCGTCTCGGCGCCGAACAAGTTCGCCGCCCTGGCGGCTCACGACGCTCTGGTCCAGACGAGCGCCACCTTGCGGACGCTGGCCGTGTCGCTCACCAAGATCGCCGACGACATCCGGTGGCTGGGATCGGGGCCCAGGGCCGGGCTGGCCGAGCTCGTCCTGCCGCCCAACGAACCGGGGTCCTCGATCATGCCCGGCAAGGTGAACCCCACCCAGTGCGAGGCGATGATCATGGTGTGCATCCAGGTCATCGGGAACGACGCCGCGGTGGCCGTCGCCGGCAGTCGGGGCAACCTCGAGCTCAACGTGTGCAAGCCGGTCATCATCCACAACGTGCTGCACTCGGTGCGCCTCTTGACCGACGCCACCAGGAGCTTCCGGGAGTTCGCCGTCGAAGGCCTGCAGGCCGACACGGTCCGCATCGCCGAGCACTTGTTCAACTCCCTCATGTTGGTCACGGCTCTGACGCCGCTCATCGGTTACGACAAGGCGGCCGAGGTGGCCCACAAGGCCCATCACGACGGCACGACGTTGCGCCAAGCGGCGCTCGAGCTCGGGTACCTGAGTGCCGAGGAGTTCGACCAGGCCGTGCGGCCCGAGGACATGATCCACCCCAAGTGACACCGCCACCCACCGCCGACGCGTCGAGGAGGGCAAGGCGATGAGCGTCCTCGACCCCGGGGCCGTCGACGCCGCGCTGGACGGAGGCCTTCACTGGCAGAGGGAGGGCGACGAGCTCGTCAAGGCGCGGCGCGGACGCGACTTCGCCGACTCCCTTGCCTACGTGAACGCGGTGGGCGCCCTGGCCGAGGAGGTCGACCACCATCCGGACGTCGACATCCGCTGGAACGTGGTCACGTTGCGGCTCCAGACCCATTCCGCCGGCGGCATCACCGACGCGGATCTCCGGCTGGCCAGGCGCATCGACGAGCTGGAGCCCGAGGCACCCACCCGGTGACGGCGCGCCGGCGAGGGACCTTCCGCTACGTCCCCGCCTCCGAGCTCCTGAGCCGGCCCCACGTCGTGGTGGACGGCGCTCCTGGGCCCGGGAGCCTCTACACCCTGTCTCATTGGCCGGCCACGCCCACGCCGCGCTCGCTGTGGGCCGATACCTCGGCGGAGATCGTCCTGCGGGCCAGGAACCGTCCCCGCGCCCTGCCCGCGGGGGCCGAGTTGGCGACCGTCGACCATTACGACGCCGACGGGGTCATCGCCCTCGGGCTCCTGGTGGACGACGCCCTGGCCGCCCACCACGCGCCGGAGTTGCGCTCGGCCGCCTGGGTGGGGGACTTCGACGTCGTGTCCGAGCGTCCCCCGGCGCTCGTGGCGTTCGCCCTGGCCGCGCTGGCGGGGGAGGGTGGCACCGAGGCTGCCACCGAGCGCGCCCTGGCTCAGCTGCCGGCCTTGGCGGCCCATCCCGAGCGTTTCGAGGAACTGTGGGGCCACGAGGCAGATGCCTTCGACGCCGCTTGCGAGCTCCGCCGGCGCGGTGCGGTCACCGTCGCCGAGAACCGAAGGCTCGACTTGGCCGTGGTGCGGGTCGACGAGGACGCCGCGCTGCTCGGGCGCGCCGGGTGGCGAGATGCGCCCGTCCACCCTGCCGCCATCCACAGCGTCACCAGCTGTCTCCGGGTGGCCACCATCGTGGGCAGGCGGTACGACGTGCGCTACCGCTACGAGTCGTGGGTGCGTCTCGTGAGCCGTGGCGTGATGCCGCGGGTCGACCTCGATCCGCTGGCGCTGACCCTGGAGGCGGCCGAGGAGGACGGAGGCCGGTGGGTCTTCGAGGGGACCGGCGCCATCACCCCGGCGCTGCGCCGTGCCGACGGCGCCGAGAGCACGTTGTCCCCCGAGCGGTTCCTGTCCGAGCTGCAGCGCGCCCTCGCCGAAGGTCGGCGCGCCCGGACGCTCCGACGAGCAGGGCTCAGTGGGCGGCGCCGGTCCCGGAGCCGGACAGGGGCAGGTCCCACAGCGGGAACCACCGGCTGAGGTCGGACTCGACCGGTAGGTCGGAGCCCAAGAGGCTGCGGATGCGCAGCTCGAGCTCGCTGTCGCGCTCCTCTTCGCCGGTGGGGGCAAAGGGGTAGAAGGTGCCCCGCTTGGCCAGATACACGATGTACAGGGGCCGGCTCACGGCGTCGGTCACGTCGTCGGCCCCCGACGGCACGAACCCGAACACCGAGCACAGGAGCTGGGTGCTCCATCCGGCGTCCTCCAGCGAGGAGTGCACCACGTGGACGCGGGTGACGAGGTCGTCCATGGCCGTACAGTCGATGAGGATCCAGCGGTACCCGAAGCGGTCACCCACGTGGCGCACCTCGGGCATGCCACTCCCTGCGGACTGGTCCCCGGTTCGCAGGACCTGTTCGAGCTCGGCCTGCACCTCTTCGAAGGACTGGCCCGTCGGGGGTTTGAAGCACACCCCGGCGTGGCCGCTCGTGACCAAGCCGGCCGAGGTCTGCAGGGTGACGGCCGCCGTCGGGAGGGCGAAGAGGGCGTCAAGGTTGGCCCGGACCGGCTTGGTCCGGCCCAAGATGGTGTCGAGCAGTCCCATCAGTTGCTGACGGTCGGTCCTCGGCGGTGCCTGATCAGGCGGCCGGACCGGCCATCTCGGCCTCGAGCTTGGCCAGCTGGTCCAGACGCTTCTGCAACGGCGGGTGGGTGGAGAACAGTGACGACAGGCTCGTGCCCTGGGCCAGGGCGGGTGTGAAGTAGAAGGCGTTGAAGTGCTCGGCGGAGCGCAGGTCGCGGGTGGGGATGCGCGCCATCTCGCCGGTGACCTTGACCAGGGCCGAGGCCAACAGTGAGGGCCGGCCGATGAGGATGGCGCCGGAGCGGTCGGCGGCCAGCTCCCGGTAGCGGGACAAGGCCATGGTCAACATGTAGCTGATGGCGTAGACGATGGCCGAGACCAGCAGCACGGCCATCTCGACGAGCACGATCTGCCCCGCTCCCTGGTTGCCCCGCCCACCGCGCCCCCCGAATCCTCCGAAGAGCCCGGCGAACATCATCATGCGCATGAGCAGGCCGGCCAGCATCCCGAGGAAACTGGCGATGGTCATCACGGCCACGTCACGGTGGGCGACGTGCGAGAGCTCGTGGGCCAGTACCGCCTCGAGCTCGGGCTCGCTCAGCCGGCGCATGATGCCCCGGGTGGCGCACACCACGGCGTTCTTGGGGCTCCGTCCTGTGGCGAAGGCGTTGGGCATGTCCATCTCGGACACGGCCACCCTGGGCTTCTTCATGTCGGCCAGGGCGCAGAGCCGGTCGACCACGGCATGGAGCTCGGGTTCCTGCTCGGGCGTGACGACGTGGCCCTTCATGCCGAACAGGGCGATCTTGTCCGAGAACCAGTACTGGCAGAACAGCAGCCCTCCGGCGATGACGACGATGATGACGATGCTCTTCAAGATGGCGAAGAGGATGCCGATGAAGGCGGCATAGAGGATGACCATGAACAGTCCGGTCATGAACATCCGGGCGTTCAGCCCGTGATCGGCGGGGATGCGGCGGGAGATCGCCATCAGGTGCTCACCTCTGGGTGCTCTGCTCGGACACCGTTGGTCGGTGCCTGTTCGGCCTGTGCCTCTTCGGCGTGCGCTTCTTGGGCGTCTGCGTCATGGGCTCCGGCTGCCAGCGCGCCGGCCGGGCCGGTGCCGAGTTCGGATTTGAGTGCGGCCAGCTCCTGGTCGACCTGCGAGGTGCTGGCCGCCTTGTCGAGCTGGGCCTGGATGTCGTCACGACTGCTGGTGAGATCGGTGAGCGCCCCCGATTCGAGGAGCTCGTCGATGGCGCCGGCACGCGCCTGCATGTCGGCGATCTTGTCCTGGGCCCGTTGCAGGGCCATGCCGGCGTCGTTCATGGAGGCGCTGATCCCGGCGGTGGCCTCGCCGATCTTGGACTGGGCCTCGGCCGCCGTGTAGCTGGCCTTCATGGTCTCCTTGCGGGTCCGGAACTGTTCGACCTGGCCCTGGATCCGCTGCACGGTCTCGGTGAGCTTCTCCTGCTGGGCGGCGATCTGGCTGTGTTGGGTCTCGAGGTCGGTCAACTCGGCGGCGATGGCCGAGCGGCGGGTGAGCGCCTCGCGGGCCAGGTCCTCTCGGTTCTGCCCGAGCGCCTGCCGAGCCTGGTCCTGGAGCTTGGCCCCCTGTTGCTGAAGCTGGGCGGCCTGCATCTCGATGCGCTTCTTGGCCGTGGCCACCTCGGCCACGGAGCGGCGGACTTTCTGGAGGTTCTCGAGCTGCTTCTCGTAGGACAGGTCGAGGGTGTCGCGCGGGTCCTCGGCCCGGTCGAGCAGCTTGTTCGCCTTGGCCCGGAAGATGTTCGCCAAGCGTTGGAACACGCCCATGGCGTGCGGCCCCCTTCTGCCTATCGTGTGGTCACCGGGCGTGCTCGTCCGCGGCGTTCCACCCGATGAGCATAGGTGAGCCGGCCCCCGTTCCTGCCGCGCCTCAGGTGACGCTCCTGGTGGGAGCCCCGTCGCCGCCGGCGTTTGCTCGGGCCGGGGACCCCTGCCCGGTACCTTGGGACGGGTGACCGAGCAGCTGTGCCTGTTGACCGTCCACGCCCACCCCGACGACGAGGCGTCGAAGGGTGCGGCCACCGTGGCCCGCTACCACGACCAGGGTGTTCGAACGGTGCTCGTGTGCTGTACGGGGGGAGAGGAGGGCGACATCCTCAACCCGGCCATGGACACCCCCGAGGTCCGTGCCGACCTTCCCGCGCTGCGCATGCGCGAGCTGGCCGCCTCAGCGGCGGTCATCGGCTACGACGAGGTCGTCCTCCTCGGTTATCGCGACTCGGGCATGCCCGGCACGCCGGCCAACGAGAACCCGGCGTGCTTCGCCCGCGCCCCGTTGGAGGAGGCGGTCGGGCGCTTGGTCGAGGTGGTGCGCCGGGAGCGGCCCCAGGTGATCGTCACCTACGACGAGGACCAGAGCGGGTACCCGCACCCGGACCACCTGCGCGTCCACGACATCTCGATCGCCGCCTTCGACGCCGCCGGCGACCCCAGGGCCCACCGAGGTGCCGGGCCGCCGTGGCAGCCGGCCAAGCTGTATTACGTCGGCTTCTCCGGGAGGCGGATCCTGGCCATGCACGCCAAGTTCACCGAGCTCGGACTGGAGTCCCCGTTCGACGAGGGATGGGTGGAGCGAGCCCGTTCCCAGGACCGGGTGTACACGACGCGCATCGACGTCTCCGCCTATGCCGACGTCCGGCGTCGGGCCCTGCTGGCACATGCCACCCAGATCGATCCCGAGTCGCCGTTCTGGTTCGGCCTGCCCCCCGAGGTGGCGCGCACCGTGCATCCGGTCGATGAGTACGTCCTCGCCCGGACGACCCCCGGCCTGGTCGTGGCCCGGCACGGGGCGCCCTCGGCGTCTGGGGCCGAGGACGACGAGCAGGTCCTCGAGGACGACCTGTTCGCCGGTGTGCGCGAGGCGGCCACTCGATAACATCCGGCGGCGTGCGGCCAGGGGACCGCACGCCGGGGAGGTCCCGGTGTCACGGTGCGACCAGGGAGGCAACAGATGTCCAAGTGGCTGAGCCAGGAGTGGCTGGACGAGACCAGGAAGATGGCGGAGGACCAGCCCGAGCGGCCGGGAGCCTCGGCCCGCATGCAGTACGTGGTCACCGGGAGCCCCGAGGGGGACATCGAGTACTACTGGGTCCTCGAGAACGGCAAGATCCTCGAGAGCCAGCGCGGACACCTCGGCGACGCCGAGGTCACCTTGACCACCGGCTACGACGACGCCATGAAGATCCAGAAGGGCGAGCTCGACGCCAACGCCGCCTTCATGCAGGGCAAGGTCAAGGTGACCGGGAACATGGCCAAGGTGATGTCGCTCCTGCCCATCACCAACTCGCCGGAGTACAAGCAGCTCCAGTCCGAGATCTCGGCCATCACCGAGTTCTAGGTCCGCACCGGCCCGGGCCGGGAGACGGCCCCCGGCCGTCGGTCGGTCAGTCCCGCATGAGCCGCCGCAGCGGCCGGTACCCGATGAGCTGTGCCCCCGACTCCTCGATGGCGGCCCGAAGCTCCTTGTCGCCCACGAGCAGGTCGTAATCGTCCACCCGCATGGGCCAGTCCGGCGTCAGGGCGGCGAGCTCGTCGCTCGCCACCGCCGGCCGCAGGAACACCTCGGTCACACCGGGGGCCAGGCCGGCCAGGGTGCCGAGCAGGGCCTGTCGGGCCCCGGTCCCGCTGGTGACGACGAGGTCGTCGGGGAACACAACGCCTTCGTCGGCGGCCAGGGCACGAAAGGGGAAGCCGGCCCGGGCCTCGCCCGGGGCGCCCGACAGCCGGATGGGGAGCCGGAACTCGACCGCCAGCTCCAGGTACACGTCGAAGAACTCCGGCCGGAACAAGAGCACGCCGAGATGGGCGTCGAGGTGGCTCACGTCGAAGCCCCACAAGATGGCCCGCTCCATCTGGGCCCGGCATTCGCGCCGCACCTCGTCGAGATCGGCGTGGTCCCACACGTCGTCCACGGTGCGGGGGAACCCCCCGTCGCCGTCGAGGAGCGAGGGGGCCTGGGTGATGGGCCCCCACCGGTACAGGTCGAGCTCGGCATTGAGGGTCAGGTGCACCCCGACGTCCTCGCCCCGGTACTCGGCTGCCGCCCCCCGGGCCCATGGGCAGGGGACCATGAGGCTGGCGCTCGTGGCCAGGCCTTGGCGCAGTGACTCGAACACGCCGACGTTGGCCGCGTGACAGAACCCCAGATCGTCGCAGTTCAAGATGAGCAGCTTGGCGTCGGGCGCATACCCCAGTCGCTCGGCCAGCGTGGGCATGCAGTCGACGGTACACCGAGCGCCCGCTCACCCCGGCGGGCGCTGACCTCGACGCAGCCGCGCCGGCCGGGCGCAGGGCGGCTCAGGCGGCGTCGGGCTCGGTGGAGCGCTGTGCCGCCTTGGTCGCTTCCAGCACGGCCCGGGCCCGGGCCACGCCGGCGAGCCCCACCCGGCGGGTGCGGGCGTCGATGCGCCAGTCGGCATCCTCCCGGCGCCGGGCGGCGAGCGAGGAGCGGAGGCGGCCCGGGTTCTCGACGGTGAGGGGCAGCGGTTCCTGCATGTGGCCATGATGGGCCCTGGGTGTAACACTCCTGCGGTGGCGCGATACGGGATGACCGTGCCCTTCGACGACGTGCCCTTGTCCGAGCATCGGCGCTGGTTCGAGCGGCTCTCCGAGCTGGGCTACACCGACGTGTGGACCGGGGAGGCGAACGCCGCCGACGGCTTCACCCCCCTGGCCGTGGCGGCGCTGAGCGCACCCGGGCTCCGGCTGGGGACGGCGGTGGTGCCCGTGTACACCAGGGGGCCGGGCCTGCTGGCCATGCAGGCGGCCACCCTGGCCGAGCTGGCACCCGGGCGCTTCGCCCTCGGCATCGGGTCGTCCTCCGACGTGATCGTCGAGCGGTGGAACGCCACCGCGTTCGACGAGCCGTACAAGCGGGTGCGCGACACGGTCAGGTTCCTCCGCCTCGCCCTCAGCGGGGAGAAGGTCGACGCCTCCTTCGAGACCTTCACCGTGCGGGGCTTCCGGCTCGGGAGGCGGATCGAGCAGCCTCCGCCCGTCTACGTGGCCGCCCTGCGTCCGGGCATGCTCCGGCTGGCGGGACGGGAAGCGAACGGCGCCATCGTCAACTGGCTTTCGGCCGACGACGTCCGGCAGGTGGTGCCCGAGATCGGCCCGGGAAAAGAAGTCGTCGCCCGCATCTTCGTGTGCCCCACCGAGGACGTCGAGCGGGCACGCTTCGTCGGGCGCATGGGCATCGCCGCCTACCTCAACGTCGCCGTCTACGCCGCCTTCCACGAATGGCTGGGACGGGGCCCGTTGCTCAAGGGCATGTGGGACGCCTGGAAGGCGGGGGACCGCAAGGCGGCCCTCTCGGCCATCCCGGACGAAGTCGTCGACGCCCTCATCGTGCACGGATCCCCCGAAGCGTGCCGGCGCCATGTACAGCGTTACGTCGACAACGGAGTGACCGTGCCCGTCCTCGCCCTGTTGCCCGGGGGCGACGATCTGGGCCGAGCCGTCGAGGGCCTCTCCCCGGCGGGTTGACGCCCGGGCGCCGAGCCCGGCACGCCGCCACCTGGGGCCGTCAGCGCCCGAGAGGCCGTCAGCGCCCGAGAAGAGCAG
>JASHUM010000057.1 GCA_030040015.1 Acidimicrobiales bacterium | reverse complement strand
TGTCCCGGACCCGGTCGTGGATGTCGTAACACCCGGAGCGGATCTCGGCGAACGACGTGGGCTCGATGCCGTACTCCTCGACCGGGCGGCCGGCCACGGCGTTGAGCCCGATGTTGGTGGCTTCCTTGCCGTCGAAGCGCCAGATCTCCGTGCCGTCGTCGCGTGAGGTGACCACGGGCGCCTGGTCGGCGAAGCGGGCGGGCATGCGCCCCTCGAACATGTCGGGCGGTTCGACCACGTGGTCGTCCACGCTCACCAGCACCAGGTCGTCGATGGACCGTGCTCCCATGGCGTCTCCCCTAGCGCTGACCACGAACGGGCGACACGGCGTCACCACTCGCCTACCTGACACGCGTGTCGGAGAACCACGTTATCGTCGCGGCCCGTGAACCGACAGGACGAGTCGCCGTCCTCGTCGGACGGGCCTTCCGTCGGCCCGATGCCCCTGGCCGGGGTGCGCATCCTCGACTTCACCCGTCTGGGCTTCGGCGCCCAGGCCACCTTGATCTGCGGCTGCCTCGGCGCCGACGTCGTCCGGGTCGAGAGCACCACCCGGCCCGACCCCGTCCGGGTGATGCCACCCTTCGTCCCCGATCCGGGAGACAAGGCCGAGGGCTTCGGCGCCGCCACGCTCGCCAACGCCACGTCGGCCCCGAGCCCCAACCGGGGCGGCATCTTCTACAAGTACAACACCGGGGGGAAGCGCTCGATCACCGTCGACGCCCGCCACCCCGAAGGCCTTGCCCTGCTGCGGGAATTGGTGGCGGCGTCCGACGTGGTCACCGAGAGCTTCGCCGCCGGGACCCTCGAACGGTGGGGCCTGGGGTACGAGGCCCAGCGCGCCGTGCGCCCCGACATCGTGTACGTCTCCATGTGCGGCTTCGGCCACGAAGGTCCCGACACCAAGCACGTCACCATGGGCCCGACCGCCCAGGCCCTCACCGGGCTCACCTTCATGGTCGGCCTGCCGGGCCGGCCCCCGGCAGGGTGGTCGTTCTCCTACCTCGACCACGTGGGCGGCTACCTCGGCGCCGTGGCCGTCCTGGCCGGCCTGCTGCATCGGGCCCGCACCGGACAGGGCCAGCACATCGACGTCTCCCAACTCGAACCGGCCACCGCCCTGTCGGGCGCGCTCTTCCTCGACGCCGTGGTGAACGGACGGTCGTCGCGTCGGCCCGACTTCCCCGCCGGCAACCGACGGCCGGCCAGCGCTCCCGGGAACGCCTACCCGGCGGCGGGCGACGACAAGTGGGTCGTCGTCTCGTGCCGGTCCGACGCGCAGTGGCGGGCGTTGGTGAAGGCCATGGGGGAGCCGCCGTGGACAGGCGAGGCACGCTTCGCCACCTTCTCGGCCCGACAAGAGCACGCCGAAGAGCTCGACGCCCTCATCGGGCAGTGGACGTCGACACGCGACCGCTACGCGGTGATGGACCTCCTCCAGGAAGCGGGCGTCCCGAGCGGCGCCGTGCAGGACGCCGCCGACCGCCTCGAGCGCGACCCACAACTCAAGGCCCGCGGCCACTTCACGACGCTCGGGAACGACGAGGTGGCGCCGATGCCGCTCGAGGGCCTTCCCGCCCGGCTGGGCCGGACCCCGGCCCACACCGGCGGACGGCTACGCCGGGGGCCGCCACTGCTCGGCCAGGACACCGACTCGATCCTCCGGGAGCTGCTCGGCATGAGCTCCGGTGACGTGGCGCGCCTGCGCGCCGAGGGAGCACTGTCGTGAGTGCCGTGGCCTCGCCCCTCGACGGTGTGCGCGTCCTCGAGCTGACCGACGAGTCGGCCGAGTACTGCGGACGGATGCTGGCCGGCTTGGGTGCGGACGTCGTGAAGGTCGAGCCACCCGAGGGGGCGCCGTCGCGCCGGTTGGGCCCCTTCCTCGACGACGAGCCCGGTCCCGATCGCAGCCTGGCCTTCTGGGCCGACAACGTGGGGAAGCGCTCCGTCGTGGTGCCCGATGGGCCTGCGGGCGACGCCGCCGTGGTCGCACTGGCCGAGGGAGCCGACGTGCTGGTGCACACCCTGCGACCGGCCGAGGCGGGCACCCGAGGTCTGGACTTCGCCTCGCTCGAGGCCCGGGCGCCGCGCTTGGTGGTGTGCGTGCTGACACCATTCGGCCAGAGCGGGCCGTGGGCCGACTACCTGGCCGACGACCTGGTGCTCATGGCCCTGGGCGGGTCCATGGCCGCCTGCGGGTACGGCCCCGGGACGGACGGGACCTACGACACACCCCCTCTCGCCGCCCACGGCGATCAGGCGTGGCGCACCGCCTCGACGTACGCCGTCATCGGCGTTCTGGCCGCGCTCTGGTGGCGCGACGAAGGCAGCGCCGAGCAACCTCCGAGCGGGAAGGGCCAGCTGATCGACGTCTCCGCCCATGAGTGCTCGGCGTCCATGACCGAGTGGCACTGCATGACCTACCTGTGCTCGGGATCGGTGTTTCGCCGCGCCCCCCAGCCGACCCTGACGGCGGCAGACGGCAGGCGCGTGGCGGCGCTCAACCCGGACTTTCTGGGCGCCCACGTGTTCACCAACTTGCTGGCCATGCTCGAGGCCCAAGGTGTGGCCGGCCCGCTCTCCGATCCCGAGTTCGCCGACCCGGCGCACCGCGCCTCGCACTACGGCGAGGTGTGGCGGGCCATGAAGCGCCTGGCCGAGAAGAACGACGGCGAGACGCTGTACCGACTGGGCCAGTCGGCCGGCCTGCCCTGGGGGGTCATCCGCGCCCCCGAGGAGACCGCCGAAGACGCCCACCTGCGCGCCCGGGGCCACTTCGTCGAGCTCGACCACCCCGAGCTCGGCCGACACGTCACCTACCCGGGCGCTCCGTTCTTGGCCCACGCGTCGCCGTGGCGAATGGATCGGCGTCCACCCCTGCTCGGCGAGCACACCGACGAGGTCCGCGGCGAATGGGGCGTCGAGTGGTGAGCTCGGGCGGCGAGGCGTCGGCCACGGCGTCTCGTCGTGCTTCCATCGTGGGTGTGGGTGAGACGCGCTACGCCAAGTGGGGCGGCATCACCGAGGCCAGCGAGTACCAGCTGGCCGTGCAATCCGTGCTGGCCGCGCTCGACGACGCCGGGTTGTCGGTCGACGACGTCGACGGCTTGGCCAGCTTCGCCGACGATCGAAACGAGGCGACCTTCCTCGCCGCCGACCTGGGGATCCCCGAACTGCGCTACGCCACCATGTCGTGGCTCCCCGGTGGCGGGGGGGCCTGCGCGGCGGTGTCCAATGCGGCGACGGCGGTGGAGACCGGCCAGGCCGAGGTCGTCGTCGTGTACCGGTCGCTGTGCCAGGGACAATTCCGTCGCTTCGGGCGCGGCCCTGGCAACGCTGCACCCAAGCCCCGGCCTGAGACCAGGCCGGCACCCAGACCGGGCGTGCGGCGAGCCCGCTCACTTCTCGAGGCGCACGTCGCCTTCACCATGCCCTTCGGCATGTTCGGGCCTCCCATCGCCTACGCCATGGTGACCAAGCGCCACATGCACCGCTTCGGCACCACCACCGAGCAGCTCGGTGCCGTGGCCGTGACCACCAGGGCCCACGCGGCGCGCAACCCCCGGGCCATCATGGGAGAGCGGACCATGACCATGGACGACTATCTGGCGTCGCGCATGGTGTCCGACCCGTTCCGGCTCTTCGACTGCTGCCTCGAGAGCGACGGAGCCTGCGCCGTGGTGGTGACGACGCCCGAGCGCGCCGCCGACACCCGGCGCGGCGGTGTGACCATCCTGGCCAGCGCCCAGGGGACGCTGCGGGGATTCGGCCATGGCCAGTACTCCAACGTGTCGATGCCCGACGACGACTACGCCAGCGCCGGGGCCCGGCAGGTGGCGGCCCGGTTGTGGGGCCGGGCCGGCGTCGGGCCCGGCGACGTGGACGTGGCCGAGATCTACGACCACTTCACCGGGCTGGTGCTGCTCAGCCTGGAGGATTTCGGCTTCTGCGGACGCGGCGAGGGCGGGCCGTTCGCCGCCTCCGGCGCCATGTCGTGGCCGGACGGGTCGATTCCCACCAACACGCACGGCGGGAGCCTGTCGGAGGCGTACGTGCACGGTCTCAACCACGTGGTGGAGGGCGTGCGCCAACTGCGGGGCGACTCCACGTGTCAGGTCGAGGGGGCGCAGACCTGCCTGGTCACCAGCGCCGCCGGCGTGCCCACCAGCGCCTTGGTCCTGGCCAGGACGTGACCACGATGGTCGGCGACACCGAGCGGTGGTTCCCCGACGACATGCCTCCTCCCGCCGCCAACGCCGAGACGGCGGGCTGGTGGGAGGCCTGTGCCGCCCATCGCCTCGTGGTCCAGCGCTGCACGGCGTGCGGCGCCACCCGTCACCCGCCCGGGCCGGTGTGCCCGCGGTGTCGGGTGACGACGGCGGAGTGGGCCGAGTTGCCCGGTACGGGCACGGTGTACACGTTCACGGTGGTCCGACAAGCCTTCTTGCCGTCCCTGGCCCAGACGGTGCCCTACGTGGTGGCGGCGGTGGAGCCCGACGGTGGCGGCGGGGCGCGCATGGTGTCGAACGTGGTCGGCTGCGACCCGGAGGAGGTGTCCGTCGGCATGGAGGTGGAAGTGGTGTGGGAGGACATGGGACCGGAGCTGGCGCTCCCCCGCTTCAGGCCCCGAGGTCGTCTCGAGGGCGACAGGTGAGCCCGGCCAGAGCGGGGCGCCGGGCGGTGATCGCCGGCGTGGCCACCTCCGACTACCCGCATCTCCCCGGGATGTCGGAGCATGCCGTGCACGCCGAGGCGGCAGGTCGCGCCCTGGCCGACGCGGGACTCGAATACGGCGACGTGGACGGCTTCGCCACGGCCGGGTTCTTCCCCATGTACGCCGTCGGGGTGGCCGAGTACCTGGGACTGCATCCCACCTACTTCGACGAGACCCACGCCGGAGGTGCGTCGTTCGAGGTGCTGGTGGAGCACGCCGCATACGCCGTGGAGGCGGGCATCGCCGAGGTCGTGCTCGTCACCTATGGGAGCGTGCAGCTGTCCCAGATGGGCCGCCGCCTCGGCACCGGCGGGGGCGGACGTGGAGGCATGGCCCCGGGGCCGGCCATCTACGACGCGCTGTGGGGCAACACCTTGGTGGGTAGCTACGCCCTGGCGGCCCGCCGCCACATGCACGAGTACAAGACGACCCCCGAGCAGCTCGCCTCGGTGGCCGTGACGATGCGGGACCACGCCGCCCACAACCCCCAGGCGCAGTACCGCGACGCCATCACCGTCGACGACGTGCTGTCGTCCCGTCTGGTCGCCGATCCGCTGCACAAGCTCGACTGTTGCGTCATCTCAGACGGCGGCGGGGCGTGCGTGGTGACCACGGCCGAGCGTGCCGCCGACCTGCGGAAGCCGGCCGTGCACATCCTCGGTGGGGCACACGCCACCACCCACCACATGAACCTCTCCGCCGACGCCGACCTCACCGTGTCGCCCGCCGCCCAGAGCGGCCCCCTTGCCTTCGAGCGGGCGGGGATCACGCCGGCAGAGGTGGACGTGGCCCAGCTCTATGACTCCTTCACCATCACCGTGGTGCTCACGGTGGAGGACCTCGGCTTCTGTGCCAAGGGCGAAGGGGGGGCCTTCGTGGAGGACGGCGGTCTCGGGCTCGGCGGCCGCCTGCCCACCAACACCGACGGCGGCGGGCTCTCGGCGTGTCATCCCGGAATGCGCGGCATGTTCCTCATCGTCGAGGCGGTGCGCCAGCTCCGAGGCGAGGCGGGCGAGACGCAGGTGCCCGGTGCCCGCCTCGCCGTGGCGCACGGCACCGGAGGGATGTTGTCGACCGGCGCCACCTTGGTGCTCGGAAAGGAGGCTCCGTGAGCGCGTCGAAAGCGTCGAAAACGCCGCAAGCACCGCAGGCGCGACCCGGCGACATGCGGCCACTGGCCGAGGTGCCCGGTGAGCGGCCTCCCAAGCCGCGTCCGGCCCCTGTCCCCGATCCCGAGGCGGCCCAGTACTGGGCGGCCATGGGCGAGGGCCGGCTGCTGGTCCAAGGCTGCACGCGCTGTGGCAACCGCCAGCTCTACCCGCGCCAGCACTGCCTGACGTGCCGAGGCCCGGTCGAGTGGGTCGAGGCCAGCGGCCGTGGCACCGTCTACAGCTACACCGTGATCCGCCAGAACCACCAACGGCCCTTCCGGGACTGGATCCCGTACGTGGTGGCGCTCGTCGACCTGGAGGAGGGGCCGAGGATCATGACGAACGTCGTCGGGTGTGACCCCGAGGACGTGTACGTGGGCATGACCGTCGAAGCGACACGCTTCGACGTGCTGTCGGACGAGGCGGGCATCGCGCTGTTCGAGCCCGTGCCCGGGTTCGAACACCGGGGGTAGCGTCTCGCCATGCCCGGGATCAGCGGCCACCGACCACGATGACGCAGGTGGCCGGCGCCGCTCCGGCGCTGCTCGGGGTGCTCTACGACTTCCCCCAGGGCGACGGGGGCGCTCTGTTCGAGGACGCCCTGCAACTGGGGCTGGAGACCGCCCGGCGCACCTTCGACCGAGCGGTGGAGCTCGTGGCCGTGCACGCCCGTGGACTGCCCGCCGGCACGGCGCACGAGATGGAGCGCTCGTTCGAGGAGCTGGCCCACGCCGGCGTGCTCGCCGTGTGCGGCCCGAGCATCAGCGACAACGCCTTGGTCGTCCAGCCACTCGCCGATCGGCGGGGCGTGCCGTGCATCAACTACAGCGGCGGGGAGCGCACCCGGGGGGAGTGGATGTTCCACTACCAGGTCGGCTCGTTGCAGGAGGAGCCGGTAGTGCTGGCCGCCCATCTCGCCGACCAGGGGTTGGCCAGTGTGGCGCTGGCCCACGACCAGTCGGTGGTCGGCCGTGGGTACGCCGAGGCCTTCGCCGAGGCGTGCGCCGGGCGAGGTGTCGAGCTCGTCGCCAGCGCGCCGGTACCCCCGCTGGCCGACGACCTGGGACCGGTGGTGCGCCGGCTGCGGACGGCTGACCCTGCCGCGCTGTGCTATCTGGGACTCGGCGTGGCCGCCCGCCCTTTGGCCCTGGGCGTCCACGCCGAGGAGTGGAAGGTCCCGGTGGTGGCCAACTCGGCGCTCATGTTCGGCTACGCCCGCAAGGACTGGCGCCAGGCCTGGGAGGGATGGGTGTACGTCGACACGGTCTCCGACGCCAACACCGAGCGGGCCGCGCTCCGGGACCGCTCACCTCGCAGCGCCGCCGGCCCGATCGGCGTGGCCGCCTACGACATGGGCCGCCTGCTCGGCGAGGCGCTCGAGCGCGCCGACCACCTGACGCGCGACGGGGTCCGCCGGGGCCTCGAATCGGTCAAAGCACTTCCCGCCGCCAGCGGCTCGCCTGGCACCACCATGGGATTCGGGCCGTGGGACCACGGCGCCCTCAAAGGGCCGTACCTGGTGCTGCGCACCTGGCGCGACGGCCGGACCGTGGAGTACGAGGACCGGCCCTGACCGGCCTCGACCCCGCCTAACCGGCGTTCGAGTAGATCCGCTCCGGGCGAACGAGCACCGCAGCTCGCCGGTCCTGTCGCATCACCAGGTCGAACTCGTCCCAATCCTCGTGGGTGCCGCCCGCGGCCCGGAACACGGCGCGGACGAGCTCGGGAACACCTGACGCGTCGAACCCCTCCATGACATCGTCCGGGCCGGCGATCTCACATGGCCCCTCGACGGCTCCCCACTGCCATCCGGCCCGGAAGACGACGGTGGCCCGCGGCCGGCGCCGCAGGTTGGCGAGCTTGGCCGGCCCGTAGGTGACGAATCCCACCACGCGCTCGCCCCGCACCGGGTGCTCGAGCACCCCGGCGTTCACCACCGAGGCCTGCGCCGTCCCGTCCGCCCTGGAGGTGGCCACCACGGCCAGATAGCCGTCCTGGGCTCCAATGGCTTCGAAGTCCGACAGTTCCATGGGCGACGGTCCTCCGGTTCAGGCGCTCACCGCGTCGAGCTCCCGCTGACGTCGGGGCCCCTCGTCAGGAGCTGGCACGTTGGATGAAGATCTCGATGCGGGCGATGCGCCCGGCCTCATCCAGGTCGAAGACGAGCGCTTCGGGGGTCTCGACCGGGGCCCCGTCGAGCTCGACGGTCTCCGACAGCTGGGCCACCACCACGTCGCCCTGGTAGAGGACCCGGTCCACCCGCATGGCGTACCCCGGGAGGGTGGGCATGAGCCCGGCCAGGAACTCCACGTACGGGGCCCGGGGCGTGTAGGTGTCGAGGAAGGGACCGACCCTGACCACGTCCTCGGCCAGGCAGTCGGCCAGCGCCTCCCAGTCGTGGGCCACGACAGCGTCGAGGTAGCGCTCCACGATCCCGGCCACGATCGGTCACCGTAGTGGCCTGGTCGGCGCCGAGACGGCCCATCCGATCGCGGTCTGAGCGCGGGCGCCGGCCCGACGCGCCACAGCCGGATGGTGAAATGGCGGAGTGCCGCTCCCCGGGGACTTCCACCCAGCCGTCGCCGCCTGGTTCGAGCGCCGCTTCCCGGAGGGCCCGTCCGAGCCCCAGGCGCTCGGCTGGCCCGCCGTCGCCGCCGGCGACGACACCCTCATCGCCGCCCCGACGGGTTCCGGGAAGACGCTGGCCGGGTTCCTCGTGGCCATCGACTCGCTGTACAAGGCGCACGATGCGGGCGAGGACGTCACCGGCCGCACCCGGGTGGTCTACGCCTCGCCGCTCAAGGCGCTGGCCGTCGACATCCACCAGAACCTCGAGCGCCCGTTGCGGGAGATCGCCGAGGTGGCGGGCGAGCTCGGGTTGGGCGTGGCGCCAATCACGGTGGCGGTGCGCACCGGGGACACCACGGCCGGAGCCCGGGCCGCCATGGTGAAGGAGCCCCCCACCATCGTCGTGACGACCCCCGAGAGCCTCTACCTGCTCGTCACGGCCAAGCGCAGCCGGGCCGTCCTGGGCGAGGTCCGCACCGTGGTGGTGGACGAGATCCACGCCCTCGCCCGCGACAAGCGGGGGTCGCACCTGGCCGTCACCTTGGAACGCCTCGACGCCCTGCAGCGGGGGCCTCTCCCCCAGCGCATCGGGTTGTCGGCCACCCAGCGCCCCATCGAAGAGACGGCGCGTCTGCTCACTGGGGTCGGCCAGGGCCGTCGGGCGACCATCGTCGACTGCGGCCACGCCCGGGCCCTCGACGTGTCGATCGAGCTGCCCGACAGCGAGCTGGCGGCGGTGGCCTCGACGGAGCAGTTCCAGGAGGTCGTGGAGCGCATCGCCTCCCATGTCGAGCGCCATCGCACCACCCTGGTGTTCGTCAACACCCGCAGGATGTCGGAGCGCCTGGCTCATCTCCTCGGCGAGCGCCTCGGTCCCGACGTCGTCTCCGCCCACCACGGCAGCCTGTCCAAGGACCGCCGCCAGCGAGTCGAATCCCGGCTGCGCGCCGGCGAGCTGCGGGCGCTGGTGGCGACGGCGTCGCTCGAGCTCGGCATCGACATCGGCCCCGTCGAGCTCGTGTGCCAGGTCGGCTCGCCCCGCGCCATCGCCACCTTCCTCCAGCGGGTGGGCCGGGCCAACCACTCACGCCACGGCACGCCGCGAGGCATCGTCTTCCCCCTCACCCGCGACGAGCTCGTGGAGTGCGCGGCGCTGCTCGCCGCCGTCCGCCAGGGTCGGCTCGACGCCACTCACCCTCCGGTCGCCCCGCTCGACATCCTCGCCCAGCAGGTGGTGGCCGAGGTGGCCGGAGCCGAGGAGGTGAAGGAGGACGAGCTCTTCGAATTGGTTCGCCGTGCTGCTCCCTACGCCTCGCTCACGCGCCACGACTTCGACGCCGTGGTGGAGCTCGTCGCCGAGGGGATCGCCACCGGGCGGGGCCGGCGCATGGCGTACCTCCATCGTGACCGGGTGAACGGCGTCCTTCGTCCGCGACGCGGTGCCCGCCTGGCCGCCTTGACCAGCGGAGGGGCCATCGCCGAGGTGGGCGACTACCGCGTCGTGGCCGAGCCCGACGAGCTGCCGGTGGGCACGGTGAACGAGGACTTCGCCCTGGAGTCGATGACCGGCGACGTCTTCCTCCTCGGCACCCACGCCTGGCAGGTGCGCCGTGTGACCCAGGGCGAGATGCGCGTCGTCGATGCGCAGGGCAGGCATCCCACCATTCCCTTCTGGGTGGGCGAGGCGCCGAGCCGGACGGCCGAGCTCTCCGAGGAGGTCGCCGCCCTGCGGGCCGCCGTCTCCTCCGCCTTGGCCCACGGCGACCGGGGCCACGCCCTGGCGCTCGTGGCCGACCGGTGCGGGTCGGACGAGCCGGCCGCGGCCCAGGTGGTCGACTACCTGCGCACCGCCTTGTCCCAGCTCGGCGTGCTCCCCACCCAGGAGGACGTCGTCTTCGAACGGTTCTTCGACGACGCCGGTGGCATGCAGTTGGTCGTGCACGCCCCGTTCGGAGGGCGCCTCAACCGGGCCTTCGGGCTGGCCCTGCGAAAGCGGTTCTGCGCCACCTTCGACTTCGAGCTGCAGGCCGCGGCCGACGACGACACCCTGGTGCTCTCCCTCGGCCCCCAGCACAGCTTCCCGTTGGCCGACGCCCCCAAGCTGCTGCGGTCGGAACGTGTGGAGGAGGTCCTCACCCAGGCCGTGCTGGCCTCTCCCATGTTCGCGGCGCGCTGGCGTTGGAACCTGAACCGGGCGCTGGCCGTGCTGCGCTTCCGAGGGGGCCGGAAGAACCCGCTGCCCATCCAGCGCATGGAGTCCGACGACCTCATGGCGGCAGTGTTCCCCGCTTTGGCCGCCTGCCAGGAGAACGCCGTGCCCGGGCCGGTGGTCGTCCCCGATCACATCCTCGTCCGCCAGACCCTCGACGACTGCCTGCACGAGGCCATGGACGTGGACGGCCTGCGGACCCTGCTCGAGCGCTTGGAACGCTCCGAGGTACGGGTGCACTTCGTCGAGTCGAGCGAACCGTCGGTGCTCTCCCACGAGATCCTGAACGGCAAGCCCTACACCTTCCTCGACGACGCCCCCTTGGAGGAACGACGCACCCGCGCCGTGTCGTTGCGGCGGGGGCTGCCGCTCGAGGCCGGCGAGCTCGGGCGCCTGGACCCGGCCGCCGTCGAACGGGTGCGTGGCGAGGTGGCGCCGGAACCCCGGGACGCCGAAGAGTTGCACGACCTGTTGCTGTCGACCGTGGTGCTACAGCCCGAGGAACGCTGGCAGCAGTGGTTCGACGAGCTGCGCCGGAACAGCCGCAGCGCGCTCGTACAGCCGGCACCCGGCGCGGCGCCCCTGTGGTGGGCGATCGAGCGTCGGCCGTTCGTGGACGCGCTCTTCCCCGGGTCGACCGTCGACCCCGACGTCTCGCTCCCCGGGGCACAACCCGACGTCGATCCGGACGAAGCGTGCGCCGAGGCCGTGCGCGGCCAGCTCGAGGTGGGCGGACCGCTCGCCGTCGACGAGCTGGCGCGACGGACCGCGCTCAGCGAGTCCCGGGTGCGGGTCGGCCTGTCCCGCCTGGAAGCCGAGGGCTTTGCCCTGCGAGGGCATTTCGACCCCGACGGGCCCGACGAGCAGTGGTGCGCCCGGCGGCTCCTGGCTCGCATCCACGCCTACACCCAGGCCCGCCTACGCGCCGAGATCGAGCCGGTCACGGCCCAGGACTTCGTGCGTTTTCTCCTGCGCTGGCAGCACGTCGCCCCGGGTACGCAGTTGAACGGGCGCGCCGGGGTCGTGGCCGTGGTGGACCAGCTCCAGGGGTTCGAGGTCCCGGCCGGCGCCTGGGAGGACGCCGTGCTCTCGCGTCGAATCGAGCACTACCAGCCACGTTGGCTCGAGGACCTTTGCTTGTCCGGCGATCTGGTGTGGGGCCGGCTGGGGTTGCGACCCCCCGACCCCGAAGGCCGGCCCAGGCGGGGCGCAACCACACCGAGCCGGGCCACGCCGGTCACCTTCGCTCTTCGCCCCGACCTGCCCTGGCTGCTCCAAGCGGCGCGCCGCGACGGCCGGCCCGAGGAGCCCGAGCGCGGAGCGGCCCGCGACGTGCTCGACGCCCTTCGCTCGGCCGGCGCCTTGTTCCACGGCGAGCTTCGGGCTGCGACCGGCCGGTTGCCGGTCGAGGTGGAAGAAGGGCTGTGGGACCTGGTGGCCCGCGGACTGGTGACCGCCGACGGGTTCCAAGCGGTGCGGTCACTGCTGTCGGCCCGCCAGGCGTGGAACCGGCGCCACCGCCAGGACCTGCGACGCCGCATCGGCGGCCGGCGCGCCCCCACGATGGGCGAGGCAGGCGAAGGCCGGTGGGCGTTGCTCCCGGGAGCCGGCGCCCAGGAGCCTCCCGACGAGCTGGCCGAGCAGGTGGCGGGCCAGCTGTTGGCCCGGTGGGGCGTGGTGTTCTACGACCTGTTGGCCGCCGAGACCCTGGCCGTGCCGTGGCGCGACCTGCTGTGGGCGCTGCGGCGGCTCGAGGCTCGTGGTGTGGCTCGGGGCGGGCGCTTCGTGACGGGCTTCGCCGGCGAGCAGTTCGCCCTCCCCGAAGCGGTGGAGGAACTGCGCCGGGTGCGGCGCAGCGAGCGGCGGGGCGAGGTCGTCGCCCTGAGCGCCGCCGATCCCCTCAACGTCACGGGGTTCGTCCTCCCGGGGCCCCGGGTGCCGGCCGTCCGCACCCGCCGAGTCGCGTACCGCGACGGCGCGCTGGTCGACGAGTCGTCCGCCACGGCGTGACGAGGATCACCGCACGGCGGGCGGGTGTCAGCCCACCTTCAGCAGGTCGATGACGAAGATCAAGGTGTCGTTGCTGGCGATGGCCGGGGTGGGTGAGGCGGATCCGTAGGCCAGCGAGGGCGGGATGATGAGCTCGCGCCGCCCACCGACCTTCATGCCGACGATCCCCTCCTCCCACCCGGGGATCACCGTGCCCGCTCCGAGGACGAACGAGAAGGGCTGATTGCGGTCCCAGGAGGCGTCGAACTTCTCTTTCGTGGTCCAGGAGTAGCCGACGTACTGCACCGTCAGCGTGTCGCCGTTCTGGGCGCTGGCGCCGGTGCCGACGATGAGGTCGTGGGTGAGGAGCTGGTTGGGCGGTGTGCCGGAAGGCACGATGACGGTGGGCTCGGTGCCCCAGGTCCCTGCCGGCGACCACTCGATGTTGGCTGCGGCCGAGCCGCCGATGGCGGCCGTCGTGGTGGTGGACGACGCGGTGGGGCCGGTGGTCCCTCCCGGGGACGAGGTGCTCGAGCTCGCCGACGGCGACGAGCTGCAGGCGGCCAGCCCGAGCGCCGCCGCCATGGCACCGGCGGCGAGAAGCAGCGGTCTGCGCATCGGGGCACCCTAACCGAGGCGGCCACGTCCACCCGAGACGCCGGGCTCACCCGGCACACTTGGAGGATGCGGGAGCTGACGGTGCTGGGGACGGCCAGCCAGGCGCCGACCCGCTACCGCAACCACAACGGCTACTTCCTGCGTTGGGACGACGCCGGGATCCTCTTCGACCCGGGCGAGGGCACGCAGCGCCAGATGATCCTGGCCGGGGTGCGCTCCTCCTCGGTGACCCGCATCTGCGTGACCCACTTCCACGGCGACCACTGCCTGGGGCTACCCGGTGTCGTCCAGCGCATGTCGCTCGACGGCGTCAGCCACCCGGTCGACCTCTGCTATCCGGCCGGCGGCCAGGTGTTCGTCGAGCGACTGCTCGGCGCGTCGATCTTCGCCATGCGCGTGCCGCTGCGCCTGATGCCGGTCACCGGCGACGGCGGGACGGTGGACGAAGGACCGCCTCACCGCTTGTCAGCCACCCGCCTCGACCACGGCCCCGACACGCTCGGCTGGCGGATCGAGGAACCACCTGGGCGCTCGATGCTGCCGGACCGGCTCGAAGCTCTGGGGGTGCGCGGTCCCGACGTCGGCGCCCTGATCGAGCACGGGACGATCAGCGTCGACGGTCGCTCTGAGCCGGTCACACTCGAGGAGGTCAGCGTCGAGCGTCCTGGCCAGGTGATGGCATTCGTCATGGACACCGGCTCGTGCCCCGCTGCGCTCGAGCTGGCCCGAGGCGCGGACTTGCTGGTGTGTGAAGCCACCTTCGCCAACGCCGATGCCGAGCTCGCCACCCGCTACCGCCATCTCACCGCCGGCCAGGCGGGTCGTCTGGCCGCCGAGGCCGGGGCGCGGCGTCTGGTCATCACCCACTTCTCCCAGCGCTATCCCGACGCCGAGGTCCTCCTGGCGGAAGCCTCAGCCGAGTTCGCCGACGTGGCGTGCGCCGGTGACCTGCTCACCATCCCCGTGCCGCCCCGCGCCGTGCCCGGGCAGCGACCCGACAGTGGCGCTCGTCAGCCGGGATCGAGCTCGTGGCCGGCGGGGGTCAGGCCGAAGTAGGCGTCGGCGGGGGCCATCTGGCCTCGCACGACCCGGTCGATCATCTCGCAGATGGGCATCTGCAGCCCGTAGCGCTCCCCCAGCTCCAGCACGAGCACGGCGGTGTTCACACCCTCGGCCACCATGTGCAGGTTGGCCAGGATCTCCTCGAGGGGCCGGCCCTGTCCCAGTTGCTCTCCGACGGTGCGGTTGCGCGAGTAGGGGCTCGTGCACGTGGCGATGAGGTCCCCCATGCCGGCCAGGCCCAGGAACGTCTCGGGGCGGGCTCCCATCGCCACCCCCACCCGGGTGATCTCGGCCAGTCCCCGCGACATCACGGCGGCGCGGGTGTTGTCCCCGACACCCAGGCCTTCGCCGATCCCGGCGGCGATGGCGATCACGTTCTTGAGCGCGCCCCCGATCTCGCAACCCACGACGTCGTCGTTGGTGTAGACGCGAAAGACGCCACGTGTCACGACTTTCTGGATGGCAGCCGCCACCGCCAGGTCCTCGGTGGCCACCACGGCGGCGGCTGCCTTCCCCTCCATGATCTCCCGGGCGATGTTGGGCCCCGTCAGTGCCGCGGCGGGGTGGCCGGGGAGCAGTTCCTTGATGATCTCGGTCATGCGCAGGTACGAGCCGCGCTCGAGCCCCTTGGCCAGGCTCACCACCGGGATCCAGGGCCGGACCAGCTCCCTGGCCTCCTCGAGCACGGCCCGGAACCCCGAGGTCGGCACTCCCACCACGAGCAGGTCGGCCTCGGCCACCGCCTCGCCGAGGTCCGAGGTGGCCGACAGTTCCTCGGGCAACGGCGCGTCGCCCAGGTATGCGGGATTGCGGTGGTCGTCGTTGACCGCCTTGGCCACCTCGGGGCTTCGGGCCCAGAGGATGGTGGAATGGCGAGGGGCGAGCAGCGAGGCCATCGTCGTCCCCCACGATCCACCGCCCAAGACGGCCACGTGCACAGCGGCGCCTCCTCCCCGGTGGAGGCGAAGTTAGTTCACCGCGTCGCTCCCGCCCGGCTAAAGGCGTGCGTCACGACTGCCGATCCTCCCCGATGGCCGTGACGGGGGGCCGGAAGGGGGCTCACGGGCGATGCAATCGATCTCGGTCGTCCCACACGTGGTCGACGGCGCTCTGGCTGTGGTCGTCGACGACGCCCGCCGTACCGTCGCCGTCTGGAAGGGCAGAAGCCGCATCGAGCTGCACGACCCCGACGGGACGTGGGAACACACCGTCAGCCCCTACCCCGCCGGGGAGCCTGGATTGTGGACGCGTCAGGAGGTCCTCGCCTACGCCGCCGACGCCTTGTCGGCCGTGGCACCGCGGCCATCGTCGGGAACGAGCGTGCAGTCAACGGTGAACGTCACGGTGGCCGACCTCGAACGAGCGTGGCTCCTGCGGGCCAAGCCGTCGGGCTATGCCCTGTGGGACGGCGGGGAGGCGGTCGAGGTGTTCGGACCGGACGGAACGCAGCTGCGAGCCGTGCGGGTCCCGCCCGCCGACCTCTCGACGCTGTCGCACCTCATGCTCGACCTCCTGGCGCTGGCGCGGAGGGACGAGACCACCGCCGTGCCCCGCAGCTCGTCCTGACCTCCGCCGGCACCGGGCCCGACCTTCCGGACGTCCCGCCGTTCACCGGTAGGGGGTGATTAGGGTGGCGGCGATGGACCGGGTGGTGACCATCTCGTCCAGCTACGGCGCCGGAGGGAGCGTCGTGGGGCCGGGTGTCGCCGAAGCCTTGGGTGTGCCGTTCCTCGACCGCGTCGTTCCGGCTCGCATGGCCAGCGGCGGCGCTCCCGCCGGGGAAGAGGCAGCGGTGGAGGAGCGCACGAGCGGCCTTCTCGAGCGCATCGTGGCCGCCTTCGCCGGCCTCCCCGACGCCTTCGGTCCCAGCGCCCCCCAAGCTCCCCGCCCTCCCGCCCCGGGCGTGTCGGAGGAGGAGCTGCGTCGGGACACCGACGCCCGGGTGCGGGCTTTCCTGGCCGAGCACGGGGCCGGGGTGATCCTGGGTTGGGGAGCGACGATGTTGCTGCCCCACGCGTTCCACGTACGCCTGGGCGGGCCGGTCGAGCGGCGCATCGTGCGGGCCATGGAGATCGAGGGCGTCGACCGGGACGAGGCAGAGCGCCGCCAGGCGGACACCGATCGGGTCCGGGGCCAGTACCTCAAACGCGTGCACGGCAAGGACTGGAACTCCCTCGACCTGTACCACCTGGCCGTCGACACCACGTGCATGCGCCTGGAGCAAGCCACGGCGCTGGTGGTGAACGCCGCCGAGGCGTTCTGGGGCTACGAAGGCTGAGGCACCTGCCTCCTGGGCAGATGGACCGTGACCCGGGCTCCGCCGTCGGGGGCGTTCTCGATGGCGACCGTGCCATGGTGGTTCTCGACGATGCGCTTCACGATGGCGAGCCCCAACCCCGTCCCCATCGCCTTGGTGGTGACGAAAGGCTCGAAGAAGCGGCCCTCAACCTCGCTGAGGAGGCCGGCGCCGGTGTCCTGCACGAGGATCTCGGTGTGCCCGTTGACGTTCTCCCCTGAAACGGCGACCGACCCGCCGTCGGGCATGGCCTGATAGGCGTTCGTCACCAGGTTGACGAGAACCTGGGTGAGCTGGTCGCGATCGGCGTCGATCTCGATCCCGGGAGCCGGCCCCGAGACGACGACGCCGCTCGGCGGCGGAGCCGAGGCGAGGACCTCCCCCACGATCTGGTCGAGCAGGAGATGGGTGAAGACGGGCCGGCGCTCGCGCATGTAGGACGTGAGGTCCTCCGACAGGTTGGTGGCGCGCCCGATCTCGCGCTCAGCGGTGGCCAGGTGCTGGGCAAGCCGGTCTCCCGAGTCACCAGCCGACCGGCCGGCCAGGTAGACGGCGTTCAGGGCAGCCGACAGCGGATTGCGCAACTCGTGGCCGACGACCGCCGCCATCTCACCTACCGCCGACAGGCGCTCGCTGCGCACCAGGGCTCCGCGCGACGCCTCGAGCTCGGCCGTGCGCTCAGAGGCCACCCGGGTGGCGTAGCGCTCTCTGCGGATGACCACCTCGATGGTCACGGCGATGGCGACGGCCAGAAGGACACCTGCGACCGCCCGCAGCCAGGGCGCCACTCTGGTGGCCGTGTCCACCAGGGGGCCCCGGGGTGACGCCACCAACGTGTAGCGGGCTCTTCCCACCGGGATGGTGGCCGACGCAAGCTGCCCGGTGAGGGGGAGGGCTCGAGTGGTCGCCTCGATGAGCGTGGCCGGGCTCGGGTGGGCGGATGCGTAGATGGCCAGTTTCACTTGGGCGAACGCCTTGACCGCCCGGGCTTCAGGCGAGATGAACCTCGGGACCGCTTGCTCGACGAAGACCGCGTACCCTTCGGGCACGGCCGGTGGGCCGAGGACCAGACCGATCACCGAGTCGGGTCCCTGGTGGAGCACGGCGGTGATCGAGAGCGAGGCGCCCGCCCCGTCCAGGGTCGGGACGAAGGC
>JASHUM010000056.1 GCA_030040015.1 Acidimicrobiales bacterium | reverse complement strand
ATGACCGAGGAAAGGAGCACGGTGCACTGGGCAACCCCGGTGGTAGACCGGACCGCGTCAATGCGGCCTAGAACCTTCGACTCCCAGTCGCCCAGGAGCCGGAGCCAGACCGACGCTCGGGTACCGAGGCTTCACAGGCCTGAACCCCATTGTGAAGCTCCGGTACCTGGGCGACAGTTGGATTCCGGGGAAGGAGGTCACGTGGACTCGCTGGTGGTGATCGAAGCCTTCGCTGGTGCATGGGGAGACCACGACCTCGATCGAGCCATCGATCTCATCACTGACGACTGCGTCTTCGAGTCCACCGAACCGGCGCCGGATGGAACCCGTTGTGTCGGCAAAGTGGCCATTCGCCGGGCGTGGCAGCCCATCTTCGACGACCGCTCCTCTCGATTCGACGCGGAGGAGACGTTTGCCGGCGGAGACCGTGTCGTTCAACGGTGGCGCTACAGCTGGGCCGATGGCCATGTGCGTGGAGTGGACCTGTTCCGGGTGCGGGACGGCAAGGTCGCGGAGAAGCTCTCCTACGTGAAGGGCTGATCTCCGATCAGGGCCGTTGCGGTCCTCTCGGGCCCGGGCGCGAAGCTGTCAGTGATGTCGGGGACTCGGCGTGCCAGCCTGCCGGTGCTGATCTTTGACGGGGAATGCGGCTTCTGCACGACCGCGGCTCATTGGGCGGCGAGGGGTTGGTCGGGCACGGCTCAGGCGGTGCCATGGCAGAGGTTGGGCGTGGAAGGCCTGGAGGCGCTCGGCCTCGACCAGTCGAGCGTCCAGAAGTCTGCATGGTGGGTCGACGACAGAGGCGAGCTGGCGGGAGGTCACAGAGCGGTCGGCAAGGCGCTGATGGCGGCCCGGGGTTGGAGGCGTGTGGCGGGGATCCTTGTTCTCACGCCTCCTACCAGCCTGATGGCCGCGCTCGGTTATCGGGCCGTGGCCAGGTACCGCCACCACCTTCCCGGAGGTACCCCCGCCTGTCGCGTCGATGCATGAGGTCACCAGAAGAACGGTCGAGGCGCGACGCCATTTCACGGGCTCCGGGGTGTCGGGCCCTCCTCGTCGATCACCGAGGCGCCGTAGCCGAAGGATGGCACCGGCCGCGGGGTGCCTTTGTCGTTGGCGTCGGGACCTGCGACGTCGGTGACGTCGCTCCAACCGGTGCCGGGTCGTCCTGCCCAGCTGATGGTGGGGCGATGTGGGGGGCCGGAGACGTTGAGGGAGCCGCACCGGCATCGAACGCTCTCCCAGGCGTGGTGGGTCTGGAGGACGTCCAGACACGATGCACATCGGATGCGTCGCGCCTGGCGGGCCCCGGGCCGATGCGCCTCGGCCCGCCCGGCGCTCTCGTCCGTCGCCGGTTGATCAGCTGGCGACACGGTCAGGAGCCCGCCTTGCGTCGGCGGGGGCCGTCGTGGCGTCGGACTCAGGGACTGTCGGGGCGCACAGGCCTCGCCTGGGCACGATGATGTCGTCGATCAGCCCGTAGTCCTTGGCCTCCTGGGCGGTCATGAAGAAGTCCCGGTCGATGTCGCGCTCCACCTGCTCGACGGTCTGACCGGAGTGGAAGGCGATGATCTCGGCCATCCGCCTGGTGGTGGCCAGCACCTCGCGCAGGTGGATCTCCATGTCCCGGGGTGCGCCGCGAGTGCCGGCCGTTCCCTGGTGGATCATGATCTTGGCGTTGGGCAGGGCGAAGCGCTTTCCCGGGGTGCCCCCGCACAGGATCATGGCTGCCGCCGACATGCCCATGCCCACGCAGATGGTGGAGACGTCGCACTGGACGTGCTGCATGACGTCGTAGATGGCCATGCCGGCGTAGGACATTCCCCCCGGGGAATTGATGTACAGAGCGATGTCCTTCTCGGGCTCGTCGGCGGCCAGGTACAGAATCTCGGCCACGAGCAAGTTGGCGATCTGGTCGTCGACCTCCTGGCCCAGGAACACGATGCGTTCCTTCAGGAGGAGCGAGTAGATGTCGAAGGGACGGTCGCCCCGAGCGGTCTGGTCGAAGACGGTGGGGATCACCGATTGGAGCCTGGCCATGGGAGCACCTCCACATGTGAGATCTCGAATACGAGATATCATAGACGAGGTATGCGCCCACGGCAGTCGAGGGAGGCCGAAGCGTGAGTGAACGTCGCCACGAGCCGCTCCTGCCCGGGTTCAAGGAGCTGGCCGAACGCCGTCGCGCCCTGACCGAGGAGCTGGTCAACCGGCGTAACCGGCTCGGGCTCTCCCAGACCGAGGTGGCCGCTCGCATGGGCACGTCGCAGTCGGCGGTGGCGCGGTTGGAGGCCGGGCAGTCCGATGTGCGGCTGTCCACCTTGGAGCGCTACGCCGCCGCCGTCGGTTACAGCCTCGACTGGCGCCTGCAAGGCCGTGTCCGCTGACTTCGGACCGCAAGGCCTGCCGCTCACGGAGGGAGTCCGAGAGGCTCTCTTTGCCCGGCGGATCGTGATGGTCGCCGGCCAGCTCGATCAGGCCCAGGTTTCGGACGTTGCCGCCACCCTCATGACGCTCGACGCCCTGGGCGACGACCACGTCGAATTGCGCTTCACCTCCGCCACCGGCCCCGTCGACGCCTCCCTGGTGCTGATCGACGTCATCGAGGTGCTCGGCGTTCCCGTCCACACCGTGGGCATGGGGGTGCTGGGAGGGGGTGTCGTCGGCGTGCTGGCCGCCGGCACGCACCGCCAGCTGTCACGTCGTGCCCGGCTGCACCTGCGCGAGCCGGACATCGAGGTGACCGGTCGCGCTGTCGACATCGAGCGGGCGCTGGCCGAGGAGTCCGCCCGGCGCGACACGTTCCACCATCTCCTGTCCCGGAGGACGGGACGACCCGTCTCGGAGGTCGAGGCGCAGTGGGCCGTCGGGCATTTCCTGGCCGCCGAGGACGCCGTGACGCTCGGGTACGCCGACTCGGTGTTGCCCTAGGCAGCCGAAGAGGCTCGCACCTCGGTCCCCGGCGTGCCGCCTACGGGCCAGCTCGACAGAAGGGCGTCGTGGGTGCAACGGCGCTTGCCCGCGGGGTTCAAAGGCATTCACGAACGGGTAACGCTCGCGGCATGGCAACGACCAAGCAGAAAGAAGCGGCCCGGAGGAACCTGGAGAAGGCACGCGCTGCTCAGAGCGCGCCAGCGCACGGGCGACAGGTGCCGCACGAGACCCAGGGGATGTCGACGGCCGAGGAGAACCGCCTGCCGGACGGCGACTTCGCCTTCCCCGAAGAGCGCAAGGAGCCCCTGAATGACGCCGGTCACGTGCGCAACGCCGTGGCCCGCTTCGACCAGGTCGAAGGAGTGACCGACGCCGAGCGAGATGCGGCGTGGCGGCGGATCAAGGCGGCGGCCCGCCGGTTCGACGTCGAGATCACCGCCGACGACTGGCGCCAGCTGTTCCGGTGAAGCGCAGCCAGGAGAGCTGAGCCTCCTACCAGGATCGACATGGCCCGACCCGGCCCGACATCCCGGCGGGTTTCGCTCCCCCCGCGGCGGGGTACTCGCGCCGGGTCCCCAACGGACGAGGTGATGCCATGGACACCCACCAGACGACCATCCGCACCAAGCACGGGTTGTGCACCATCTCGTGCACGTGCGGGTGGTCCGAGCAAGCCGTGTCGAACTTCGGCGCCTGGCTGGTCTCACGTCGGCACCTGGACGAAACCTCTCCGGGAGGGCGGGCCGAGGGGGTTCCGCTCCCCCCGCCCTTGACCGGGGCGAAGCGGCGCAGGGGCCGTTCCGCCCGCGCTCGGACATCGCGGGCCCGCGTCCTCTGAGCTCAGGCGGTCGGCACCTTGTCGGGGTCGAGGAGCATCGGGGATGGCCGGTTCAAGACGTCCTCCCGGATCCGATCGCCCCGGCTACGAGGTGGTCCCGGCCGTTCTTGCTGCGCTCCCGGGGCGACGCTCGCACCCATGTCCGTCGAGCGCCGGCGCCGGAATCGAGACGAGTGGCGATCGCCTCCAAGCGCACGTGGCGCTCGCGGATGTCGTCCAGGTCCTCTGCTTCGGCCACCGAATCCTCGGCTACACGAAGGATCATCTCCGCCTGGCGCCGGACGACGTAGCGCTGCTCGCGGTCCGAGGTGTACTCGGTTATGCACGCCAAGGAGTCCATCAACCGGATGAGTACGGCGGGCATGCCGCGGGACGCCTGGCGGATCTTGTCGAAGGCCCGGTTGAACATGCGCTCGTAGCTCGGGTCGAGCTCGATCAGCCGGATCGCCCCGCGCCGGTCGCGGTAGACGCCTTCTGCCAGATAGCGGCCCGAGATGTTCGAGAGCCCATCGGCGAGCCAGTCGATGCAGGTGAGGGCGGTGAAGGTGTCGTTCACCGCCGGCGACAGCGCCCTGATGGCGATCTCCGCCAACTGGTCGATCGGGAAGACGGGGTCCTGTGCGAGCGTCCTCTGCGGTCCGGTGATGTGGGCCTTGGCCAGGGCGTCTGCCACGTGGCTGGCCCGGCCCGAGGGCCACACCGAGGCAAGAGGGCGTCCCGCCACCACGAAATGGCCAGGTCGGTTCACGAGCCGGATGACCGAGTCGGTGTCCTCGGCGATGGCGAGCAATTGGCCGTAGCCCACGAACTGGAGGTACCCGCTCCGGATGGCCGGCACGGTGACGCCTTGCGTGTCGAGGAGCTCGATCAGTTCCACAGGGGTGGGCCCCCTGGTCTCACCCCGTTCCGTCCAGTACTCGGCGTAGGCGGCGGGAAAGGCCTCGTCGATGGCCCGGCCCAGATCGGCGGCGATGCGGGCGATCACCTCGGGCAGCTGGATCGTCACGGCGATGTGGTGGATGAAGTAGATGAGCACGGCGATGTCGACCACCATCAGCGCCTCGGACACCGTGATGCTGACGTGGGGGACGAACGTGCCGTGAGGACCGCTGGTCGTGATCGACCCGAGGGCCAGCACGCTGTAGACGAAGGAACCGACGAAGACGCCCAAAGTCATCTGGGTCCCGAGGTCGCGGATGAACGTTCGCAGCATCCGCGGGCCGAACTGCTGCGACGCCAGTGTCAGGGCCAGGATCGTGATCGAGAAGACGACACCCACCACGGTGATGATGGCGGCGGCGATGCCGATGAGCACCTCTCGTCCGGCGTCGGCGCTACCCGTGTGGATCCACCACGGGAGCCCGAAGTCGCCTCGATATGCGGCCTGGTCGATCGAGTACGTGGCCACGAAGAGCACCACGGCCACGACGACGCACAGGACGGGGACGAGCCACAACGTCGTGCGCAGCGCCTCTCGCCTCCAACCGGGCAGGCGCGACTGGCTGCGCTCCTCCTCGGGGGAGAGGTCGGGGTGTCTCGAGTTGGAGATCTTGTCGGTCATAAGGTTGTCGAGGATGCGCGGTGGTCACCCGTCGCCGACCAGACTTCCCGGCTCGCCACTCCCAGGTTAGAGCAACCCAGCACAGAATTCCGCCAACGCGACCGTCGACGTGGCCGGTCGGCCCGGCGCACTGTCGGCGCGCCCCCGAACAGGGTGCCGACACAAGCACCAGAGGTTCGGGGCGTTCTCTCGTCGAGCGGCCGGCCACGAGGGGGGCCGACCCGAGACGGGAGACCATGCGCAGCACTCGAGGGAGTCGGCGGGCGAGGGTGGTGATCCGGGCCATGACGGTTCCGGCGCTGGCCGCGGGGTCAATCCTGGCCTTCGGGGCCGCAGGCACCGGAGCGGTCCCCGTCAATGCCCAGACCTCCGACCAGACCTCGGCGCCCCAGCCTCCCGCGTACGGCACCGGCGAGCTCCTGGGTATCGAGAGCGAGTTCAGCGACCCGACGGGGATGCCACCCGGGGTGGTGAACGGCCCGTGCACTCCGCCCGCGGCGCATCCCTATCCGGTGGTGCTCGTCCATGGCACGGGCGCCAACGCCAACTTCAGCTGGCAGACGTTGGCGCCCATGCTCGCCGACGCCGGGTACTGCGTCTTCGCCCTCAACTACGGCGCCAATCAGTACACGGCCGACTCGGGCGACCACCTCTTCGCCCTGGACTCCGTCGAGAACTCAGCGGCCGAACTCGCCTCCTTCGTCGACACGGTGGTGATTCCCGACACCGGCGCCGGTCAAGTCGACGTGGTCGGGCACTCCCAGGGGGGGATGATGCCGCGGGAGTTCATCGAGCACGACTGGAATTGCTCGTCGACGGCGATCACCACCAATGCCTACGGCGAGCAGCTGTGCGCCATGCTGCCTCAGCTCGACACAACCGGTGCCGGGGACGGCGCCACGTGCAGCTCGGACGCCCAGATCGAAGGGGCGTCGTGCGTGCACATGCTGGTGGGGCTCGCTCCTTCCAACCACGGGGCCGACGCCTATGGGCTGGTCCCCCTTTTCGAGGCGCTGTTCGGCGCCTACACCTGGACCATCCCCGAGGAGGCCGGGTGCCCGGCATGTGGCGAGCAGGAGGCGGGCAACCCCTTCCTGACCGCCCTGAACGGTCCGAACGGGAGCCTCGAGGCGACTCCTGGGGTCCTCTACTACGTGATCGAGTCCGCCGACGACGAGATCGTGACCCCTGCCCCCAACGCCCTGAACGAGGCCCTCGGCGTATGGCCTTCTGCGTTTCTGCACGGCCCGGCGACCCAGGTGCTCAACGAAGTGCTCCAAAGCCAGTGCCCGACGGACGCCACAGAGCACCTCGGGATCATCTACGACCCGGTCGCCCTGCAGGACGTGATGGCGGCGCTGGCCGACAACGGGTCGTCGATCCAAGCCCTTGCTCAGCCGACGTGCCCGGCTTTCGTCCCGCCCGTGGTGAGCGGCTGACCGCCTCTCAGGTGAGAGGTGGCGCGCCGCCCTCGGAGGGCGGTGCTTCGGGGGCGGGTCCGGCCGTCGTCGGTGGCGCGCCCGAGCCCGGGAGCAATGGGGGAGGAGCTCCGGCAGCGGGAGCCTCTCCTCTCGTCTCGTGCGACCACCGATGGCCGTCCCACCAGCGCCACAGCGAGGAGCCGGCCGGGTCCCGGTACCACCCGGGCGGGACACCGTAGGCATAGGCGAGCTGGGGCCTGCGCCACGCCCGCCCCACCATCGGGGAGGCGACGAGGAGGAAGAACCCCGACAGCAGGAGCAAGGCCAGGGCGTCGACCATGCGGGCGTTGGTCGAGGCCTGGCACTCGCCCACGAAGGCGAGCCAGTCCAGCTCGTCCACCGCCGTGCTGCGCTGCTCGGGCCCGGCGCCGATGCTGACCGGGTCGAAGAAGGCCACGACGGCCGGCTCGGATCCGGTGCCGGGCCCGCACGTGCCGCCGGCGGCGGGGTGGGGCAGGGGGAGCACGGCGATGACGATGGCCGCGGCGAGCGCCAGGCCGGAGAGGGCCCAGGTGGCGATGCGCAGCGGGTGTTGACCGAAGCGGTGCGGTCGGCCGGCGCCGGTTGCCGGCCCCGGGGTGGTTGGGTCTGCTGACGCTGCGGGTTGTCCCTCTATGGGTGTGGACATGCCCTCATCCTTCCCCATTGGCGCACGGGTGGTGGCCATGGCGCCAGGCCAGGAAGAGGGCGTCGACGGCGTCGAGGGCGTTCCCGACGGTCCTCCCGCACACCCGGCACCACACCTCCCTGGTGGCGGCCAGGCCGGCGTTTGGATCGCGAAGCGGAGGTTGGAAGACGGCCCAGTGTGACACCCGCGGGTGTGTGCGCATGGCGCCATTGCACGTCCCCAAGCTTTTTGGCTCCTGTGGGACGGCCGTGGTCGTCCTGAGAGGGAGCTTGCCGCCCTGGCGCGCCCCAAATCGCCCGATCAGACGCAGGCCATCGTCTTCACCGCGCTTCCGTCGGGTCGCAGCGTGTACCAGCAGCCCCCGAGGTTGTTGCGGGCCTCGCCGGTGGCGATCCCCGGCCGCGTGTCTCCCACCCAGCGGTAGAGGGGCCAGTGGTCGTAGGTGACCTGGAGGCTTCCGTTGGTGCGGGCCACAGTGCCGAGCAGTGCCTCGTGCACGCCGTGACCGGCTCGAGGCGCGCTGACCCCGCTCGGCAGGACGAGCGGCGGCCATGCCTCGGCGCACGAGCCGACGCAGGTCGAGCTCGACTGGTGGTCGGGCTCGAAGAGGTAGAGCGTGTAGCCCTGGCCGTCCACGAGCACCGTTCCCACTCCCCCCACGGAGGCAGTGGTCACTTCGTAGACCGGTCCACTGACCGCCGATGTGGTGGGCCGGCAGGCGCCGAGGGCGAGAGCACAGGTTCCGGCTGCCACCACGCCCCGCGCCACTAGGAGGATCCTCGGCAACCTCATGCCGCGTCCGTTCTACCTGCGGGCCCTCACCGGGGACAACCGGGTGGCCGGGAGCGATGGAGCACTAGCCTCGCTGCGATTCGCGCCTGACTCGGGAGGAGCGTGCCGTGGCCGACGTGGCGGACATGACGGGCAAGACGGTGGTCGTCACGGGCGGGAACTCGGGGATCGGCCTGTTCACCGCGGTCGACCTGGCCGGCGCCGGGGCACGGGTGGTCATCACCGCCCGGGACGAAGGACGGGCCGCCGCCGCCGTGGAGGAGATCCGGCGACGTTCGGGGAGCTCGTCCGTCGAGCGGGTGCTCTTCGACCTCTCCAGCCTGTCGTCGGTCCGAGCGGGTGCGGCGGAGCTCCTGGAGCGCTGCGAGCGCATCGACGTCCTCGTGAACAACGCCGGCGTCGTGCTCACCGAGAGGCGGCTCACCGTCGACGGGCTCGAGAGCACCTTCGTGGTGAACCACCTCGGGCATTTCCTGTTGACCGAGCTGCTCGTGGACCGCATCAAGTCCAGCGCGCCGGCACGCGTCGTCAACGTGGCCTCTACCGCGCACAGGGGAGCGCGTCGGGGCCTCGACTTCGACGACCTGCAGTCCGAGCACGGGTACCGGGGGATGCAGGTGTACTCGAAGTCCAAGCTGGCCAACATCTCCTTCACCATCGAGCTGGCCCGTCGACTGGCCGGGACGGGCGTGACCGTCAACTGCCTGCACCCCGGCACGGTCGCCACCGGCTACGGGCGTGACGGCGATGCCAGCGGCTTCCTGTCCTTCGGCTTGGCCGTGATCAAGCCGTTCATCCTCACCCCCGAGCGCGGGGCGCGCACCTCGGTGTACTTGGCCTCGTCGCCCGAGGTGTCGGACGTCTCGGGCGAGTACTTCGTGCGGTGCCGGATCCGCCGGCCGTCCCGTCTCGGGCGTGACCAGGAGGCGGCGGTGCGGCTCTGGGAGGCGAGCGAGAAGCTGGTGGCCGAGCACTCGGCGCCCTGAGCGGCGACGGCCGTCTCGGCCCCCTGCCGTCTGCCGGATGGCTGTGGACAACGCTGTGGAGTGTGCACAACGCGCTGTCTTGCCTGGTAGAGCCCGGCTCCAGGCACGGATCCCCCCTCTCGGACGTGCTCCGCCCAACCAACGGTGACCCACGGGTGTGCCCGGCGTTTCCTGACGCTGAACGCAGTGTGACCGGGCGGTGAACCGCGGCTCCTCGGCAGACCCCGCTCCTGTGGAAGAGGGGCCGACCGGCTGTGAGCAGGAGCCGGGCCGTAGCGTCCGGACGTGGACGAGCTGCGGGTCGAAGTGGTGGACAGCAGCTCGCCCGCCTGGCGCCGGGCGCTGGCGCGGTACTTCGCCGAGCTCGACGAGCGGTTCGCCACCGGGTTCGAACCGGCGGACCCATCGGAGCGGGGGGAGGGCGCTGCGTCCGGCGACCCGGCAACGGGCGTGTTCGTCGTCGCCTGCGTCGGAGCCGACGTCGTGGGCTGCGGTGCGGTCCACGTCCTCGAGGCGGACACGGCGGAGATCAGACGGATGTGGGTCGACCCGACCCGTCGCCGTACCGGGGTGGCCAGTCGGGTCCTCGAGCGACTGGAAGCCTACGCACGTGAGTTCGGATGCCGGCGCGTGGTGCTCGACACCAACGCCACGCTGACCGAAGCCGTCGCCCTTTACGAGCGGCGGGGGTACGGCCGGATCCCCCGCTACAACGACAATCCCTACGCGCAGGTGTGGTTCGCCAAGGTGCTCGACGCGCCTTTGTGACGTCGCCCCGCTCGGCGACGCCTGGTCCGAGCGCCCGGCTCGGAGACGCGCCTAGCCCAAGTGCCCCGCTCGGCGACGCGCCTAGCCCAGGCGCCGGCCGGCCCAGCTCCAGGGATAGTCGTCGTCGGAGATCTCCCGGCCGGCGTCGCTCACTCGCAGACGGCGGAAGGTGTCGACCATGACCGCCAGCTCCTCGGTGTGGTCCTCGTCCACGGCCCGCTCGACGCTCCCCGGTTGCGGTCCGTGGACGAATCCGGCCGGGTGCAACGAGATGGAGCCCGCCCCGATGCCGGAACCAGCCCGGCTCATGAAGTCGCCCTCGGAGTAGAAGATGACCTCGTCGCTGTCCACGTTGGCGTGGTGATAGGGCACCTTCTGGGCCCCGGGGTGGAAGTCGTACGGACGGGGGACGAACGAGCACACCACGAAGTTGGGCCCGGCGAACGTCTGGTGCACCGGCGGCGGCTGATGGATGGCGCCCACGATGGGCGCGAAGTCGCGGATGGAGAAGGCGAAGGGGTACAGGCAACCGTCCCAGCCGACCACGTCGAAGGGATGGTGGTCGTAGACGAAGCGGGTGAGGCCGCCGGCGTTGCGAACGAGGACGGGGACGTCGGCGCCGTCCACCTGGAACGGTTCGCTCGGGGCCCGAAGGTCGCGCTCGCAGAACGGCGCCCACTCGAGCAGCTGCCCGCTGTCGGACAGGTAGCGCTCGGGGAAGCGCACGTGCCCCGTGGCTTCCAGCACCAGGGCGTCGACGCCCTCGTCACCCAGTCGCCACCGATGGGTGGTGCTGGTGGGGATGACCGCGTAGTCACCCGCCGAGAGCTCGAACACCCCGAAGACCGTCTCCAAGTTGGCCCGCCCGGCCTGGACGTAGACCAGCTCGTCTCCCAGGGCGTTTCGGTACAAGGCGCTGTCCTGGCGTGCCGCCACCCAGGAGATGACCACGTCCTCGTTGCCGAGCAGACGGGTCCGGCCCAGCACCGGGTCTCCACCCTGGGCCACCTTGCCCGTGCGCAGGTGACGCGGGACAAGAGGCGCGTCCAGGGTCATGTCGCAGCTGCTGGGGTCGGGGACGGCCATGGCGTCGACGACGGCGCTCGGCGAATGGCGGTGGTAGAGGAGGGCGGAGTCCTGGGAGAAGCCCACCTCTCCCATGAGCTCCTCGAACAGCCACGAGCCTTCCTCCTTCTGCTCCACGCGCACGTGGCGCTTCCGGGGGACCTCTCCGACGTGCCGGTAGTAAGGCATCGGGGCCTCCTCAGCGGCGTCGGGCGGGCACCACGGTGCCCACCACGTCACCGAGCTCGATGGTAGATCCGCCTCCCCGCTGCGCCGTGGACTCGTCGGCGCCACCCGTCCGGGAGCCGGCGGGGCGGAGACCCCGCAGGACCACCGTGTCGCCGTCCTCGAGGAAGGTGCGCTCCTCGCCGTTGGGCAGCGCCAGCGGGGCGGTCCCGCCCCAGCTCAACTCGAGGAAGCTCCCCCCGCTCGTGCGGGGGTCTGGTCCCGAGGCGGTTCCCGAGCCGAACAGATCTCCCGGACGGGTCGAAGCGCCGTTCACGGTGGCATGGGCCAACTGTTGCGCCATCGTCCAGTACATGGCATCGGCGAAACGGACGTGGCTCACCCTTGCCGGCGCCATGCCGGCGCGCCGCATCGACGCTGTGGAGAGGAGGACCTCGAGCTCGAGGTCGGGCGACGCTGGTCTCTCGTGGCGAAGGTACGGCGCCGGCTGGGGGTCCTGTCGAGCGGCCAGCCCGGGGACGAGCGAGGGACGCAGTGCCTCGAGTGGAACCACCCACGCCGAGATGGACGTCGCGAAGGACTTGCCGAGGAACGGTCCGAGTGGACGGGCCTCGAATGCCTGGATGTCGCGCGCCGACCAGTCGTTGAGCAGCACCAGCCCGAAGACGTGGTCGAGGGCACCCTCGACGTCGATGGGACAGCCGGGTGGGTTGCCGACGCCGACCACCGCTCCGACCTCGAGCTCGATGTCGAGCTCCGACGTGGGCGCCAGGCGGGGCGCGCCGTCGCGGACCACCGGGCCCCAAGGCCGAGTGACCGGCGTCCCCGACACCACGATGGTGCTCGCCCGGCCGTGGTAGGCGACCGGCATGTGCTTCCAGTTGGGAGCCAGCGGTTCGGTCCCCGGGCGCAACAGCCGGCCCATGTTCTCGGCGTGGTGGATCCCCCCGTATCCGTCCACGTAGTCGCCGACGCGGACGGGAAGGTGCATGGTGAGCCCGGAGTCGGCGACCACCATGCCGTTGGGGAGCACGTCGATGACGTCGGCGAGCCGGGTCGCCGCTGACCGAAGTGCCGACCACGTGTCGGGGCCGGCTTCGAGCAACGGGTTCAGGCTGCCTGCGGCGAGCACGTCCTCGTCGATGTCCAGGTCGAGTGCACCGCCGTGCCGGGCGGCCAGGAGATCGAGGGCAAGATCGCCGAACCGGACGACGAGTCGCGGGCCGAGGTTCCCCGGTACCGACGCCACGCCGAAGGCCAACGCCCCGACGTCTCCGCCGGGGCCGCCGGGGCCCCCGCGCGGCGTGCTCAGAGGTTGCCCCGTCGAGCCTGGTCGCGCTCGATGGCTTCGAAGAGCGCCTTGAAGTTCCCCTCGCCGAAGCCGGTGGCGCCGCGCCGCTCGATGATCTCGAAGAACAGCGCCGGCCGGTCGGTGACGGTCTCGGTGAA
>JASHUM010000055.1 GCA_030040015.1 Acidimicrobiales bacterium | reverse complement strand
GATCCGGGAGGTGGTGGGTCTGGGCACACCCGGCGCGGCCGCACCGGGCCCGGTCGCCCCGCCCAACCCCGAGACTCCCGAATCGCCCCTGGCCGTAGCCCTGCCAGCTTTGGCCCTGATGATCGCCGGCGGGTTCTGGCTCGCTCGCCGGCGCGCAAGGAGAGAACGCCACCGCCATGCCACCTGAAACCTCGGACGGACCGAGGCTCATCTCGCGCCGGCGCTTCCTGCAAGGCGGCGCGGCCGTCGCCGCTGCCGGCGCACTCTCGGCCTACCTGCCGGCCGCCCTGCGCGCTGCGATCGCCGGATCGTCCACCACGCCATTCGACGTGTCGCAGGTCAAGCACATCGTCCTCATGATGCAGGAGAACCGGAGCTTCGACCACTACTTCGGGACCCTGTCGGGGGTGCGGGGGTTCAGCGACCCCGCTGCGCTGGTGCTCGCCGGAGGCAGGTCTGTGTTCGAACAGCCCGATCCGGGCAACCCTGACGGGTACATGTACCCCTTCCACATCGACGCGACGACCACCGACGGTCAGGCCATGCCGTCGCTCAGCCACGCCTGGCAGATCCAGCATGCGGCCTGGGACAACGGCGAGATGGACGGCTGGATACGGGCCCACGTGGCCACCGACTCTGCTGCCGCAGGGCCCTACACGATGGGCTACTTCGAGGAGGCGGACATCCCCTTCCAGTACGCCTTGGCCAACGCATTCACCATCTGCGACGCCTATCACTGTTCCGTCATGGGCCCGACACACCCGAACCGCTACATGCAGATGACCGGTACCCTCGATCCCACTGGTTCCCAGGGCGGGCCCGCGCTCGACAACAACAAGACGTTCGGGGACTCGCCCTACAACTGGACGACCATGGCCCAGTTCCTCCAGAACGCCGGGGTGTCCTGGAAGTGCTACCAGCAGCTCTACACCACCAACACATCAGCCGTTCAGCCCGACTCGCCGAGCACGATGAGCAGCCTGCTCAACAACTACGAGACGAACGTCATCCTGAACATCCAGGACATCCAGAACTCCCCTCAGAGCGTGCCTTTCGGCTTGTACCAGAACGCCGCATACGGCAGCACCTTGTTCGGCTCCCCCAACGGCAATGGCCTCGGCGGGCAGGACACGAGCATCACCAATCCCTACACCGGCCAGCCCTTCGATCTCACCACCAACTTCGAGGAGGACTGCTACAACGGGACGCTGCCCCAGGTCAGCTGGATCTTCCCTCCGGCGGAGTACAGCGAGCACCCGTCCTACCTGCCGGCGGCAGGTGCGGAGTTCGTGGCGTCCAAGGTCGCGGCGATCGCTGCCAACCCTGACCTTTGGGGCTCAACCGTCTTCATCCTGCACTACGACGAGAACGACGGGCAGTTCGACCACGTCCCGCCCATCACGCCGCCGCCCGGCACAGCCGACGAGTTCGTGACCCTGGAGTCCCCCGGCGGCACCCCGGGCGGTGGGTACCCGGTGGGCTCGGGCTTCCGTGTTCCTTGCATCATCGTCTCGCCCTGGACCGTAGGCGGATACGTGTGCTCGGACCCGTTCGACCACACGTCGACGATCCAGTTCATAGAGCAAGTGTTCTTGAGCGGTCAGCCGGTGAACACCAACATCAGTGCGTGGCGACGAGAGACCTTCGGCAACCTGACCAGCGCCTTCCAGTCAGGTGCGGGCGCCAGCAGCCCGCCGTCGGACCCCAACTTCAGTTACTCGTCGGTCTCGAACGAGCTGAGCACTCAGACCGCCAACACCTCCGGTTCGACCAAGCTGCCTGCGCCCGTGTTCCCGAGGGAAGCTCAGACAGCTCCGTCTCAGGCCTCAGGGTCCCGGCCCCAGATCGGTTGATCCCGGATCTTCGCACTGAGCTCCGCCGGGGGCACCGATGCCCGGTCAGCTCACCACCGTGTAGATGACCATGGCCAATCCGAAGAGCAAGCAGTAGACGCCGAATGGCCGCAGCGTCCTCGTCTTGAAGTAGCGCATGAGGAAGGCCACCGACACCACGGCGGCGACGGCGGCAACGACGGCGGCAATGAGCGCCTGCCCCCTGATCCCGTCGCCCAGCGGACCGGTCAGGTCGGAGATCTTGAACACCCCGGCGGCCAGGATGACGGGCGTAGCGAGAAGGAATGCGAAGCGCGCCGAGTCCTCGTAGTCCAAGCCCCGGGACAGGCCCCCGGTCATGACCACGCCGTCGCGGCTGATTCCGGCGATCAGAGCCGCCGACTGGATGAAGCCGATGATCGCGGCTTCCTTGAAGTCGAGGGTGGCGAGCTTGCGGCCGCCTTCCTCATCGGCACCCGATCGAGCGGCCAGCGCACCCGCCTCGGAGCGTCGCCGCAGCCGCTCGGCGGACAGGAGGATGACGCCGTTCACCATGAGGAAGCTGGCGGCGATTTCCGGCTTGGCCAGCGCCACGCGCAACTCGTGCTCGAAGGCGACGCCGATGATGCCGGCCGGGATGGTGGCGACGACGATGAGCCATGCCAGACGCTCGGTCGGGTTGTCGATTCGCCGCTTGGCCAAGCTCCGGAAGAAGGCGCCGATGATCTGCACCCAGTCCCTCCAGAAGTAGGCGAGCAGCCCGAGCGCGCTGCCCACGTGCAACATCACGACGAAAGCCAGCCACGGCGATTCGGGCTTCGACTGCATGGCCACCACCGAGTGCCACCCGAAGAGAGTCGGGAAGAGCACGGTGTGGCCCAGGCTGGAGACCGGGAAGAGCTCCGTCACCCCCTGAAGCAGGCCCAGGATGGCGGCCTGGAGCCAGCTGATGGGGCTGGTGGCGCCCAAGAGGAGGTGTCCACCGGTCAAGGACACGACAGAGACGCTGGACACAGGCGCGGACCTCCCGAATGCGCAGCGGGCGGAAAGCGTGACGCTATGCGGCCACTGAGCGAGCCACAAGAACACGGTTTCCTCATCAAACCCTCATAGGCTTCTCAGAGCGGTCCCTGGACGTTCCCAGCGTCCTCCCAGCACGCTGGGGAATCCTGGTTGGGCCCGGTCGGGTGACCGGAGCCTTGGCAAAGACAGGGAGGTGGCGAGGTGAGGATCCTCGTCCTGGGGGGCGACGGGTACCTGGGGTGGCCGACTGCGCTCCACCTGTCACGGCGCGGCCACGACGTGGGGATCGTCGACAACTGTGTGCGCCGCCAGTACGACCACGAGATGGGAGTCGACAGCCTCGTCCCCATCCTCCAGCTCCATCAGCGGGTGCGCCTGTGGAGGGACGTCTCGGGTCTCAACATCGACACCTATGTCGGTGACCTGACCGATGCCCCCTTCGTCGACGAGGTGTTCGACCGCTTCGAGCCCGAGGCCATCGTCCACTTCGCCGAGCAGCGCTCCGCCCCGTACTCGATGATCGACCGCCGCCACGCCGTGTACACGCAGGTGAACAACGTGGTGGGCACGCTCAACCTGATCTACGCCATCGCAGAGCACGACCCGTCCATCCATCTCGTGAAGCTCGGCACCATGGGCGAGTACGGCACGCCCAACATCGACATCGAGGAAGGCTTCATCGAGATCACCCACAAGGGCCGGACCGACGTCCTGCCCTATCCCAAGCAGCCCGGGTCCTTCTACCACCTGTCCAAGGTGCACGACAGCCACAACATCCAGTTCGCCTGTCGCATCTGGGGCCTGCGGGCGACGGACCTCAACCAGGGCGTGGTGTACGGGCAAGAGACGGACGAGACGTCGCTGGACCCGGGACTGGCGACGCGCTTCGACTACGACGGCGTGTTCGGCACCGTGCTCAATCGGTTCTGCGTGCAGGCGGTCGTGGGTCACCCCCTCACCGTGTACGGCAAGGGCGGACAGACCCGGGGGTTCCTCGACATCCGCGACACCCTGGCCTGCGTCGAGCTGGCCGTCACCAACCCCGCTGACAAGGGCGAGTTCCGCGTCTTCAACCAGTTCACCGAGTCGTTCTCGGTACGCCAGCTGGCCGACATGGTGGCCGACGCCTACCCGGGCCGTGTCGAGATCGAGCATCTCGAGGACCCCCGGGTGGAGAAAGAGGAGCACTATTACCGGGCCGCCCACACCAAGCTGCTCGACCTCGGCCTCGTGCCGCATCTGCTCGGCGGCCCGACGTTGCGCTCCGTCCTTGCCGTAGCCGACCGCCACCGGGACCGCATCGACCCTGCCGCCATCGGCGCCACGGTGGAGTGGCGACGCACGGCCAGCCGGCTGCTCACCGCCGAACCCGTCTTGGACTGACGAATCCCTCCGTCCCGGGTCGCTCCGGGACGGCGTCGGTCCTGCCGCTAACTTCGCAGCGATGCCCCCGAGGTCGCGCCGCGCCCGTTGGCGAAGGACATGGCGGAGCGGGGCCCTGCGCATCCTCGTCCCGACCCTCGTCGTGGCGATCGTCGCCGCCTTCGTCGTGGGCGCGCTCTCCCAGGTGAACCGGGGCTCGGGTCCCTACCGCCGCACCGTGGACCGAGGCTTCGCCGCACTGGCCTCCACGGCGGCGCTGCGGTCGGACGCCACCGGGCAGATGCTCGAGACCATCGTGAGCGGAGGGCCGTCACTCGGGCGCGTGAGCTTCTTCGCCACCCTCGGCTCGGTGGCCTCGCAGTCCACGAGCGAGGCGGGTGACCTCGAGTCCTCGGCGTCTCCCATGCCAGCCGACGATGCCGGGGCCAGGTGCCTGTCCGCCCTGGCGGCGCGGGCGTCGGCCTCGTCCACCATCTCCTCCGTGCTCGAAGGGCTCGTGGGTGGTGCAACCGGCCAGACCTTCGTCTCTCCGGACCAGACGTTGGCCGCGCTGCAGTCGGCAGCCACCACCCTCGCCGGTGCCGACGCCGACTGGGCCGGCTGTCGCCGGGCGCTGCGCCGCTCACCGGGCACACCGACGCTCGGTGCCTCGCGCTGGATCACCAAACCGGCGCTGTGGAGCGACGCCGCCCTGGCGCAGCTGGTCTACGACGTGGCCACCTCCCGCTCGCTGCTCGCCGTGCACGCACTGGCCATCACCGCGGTGAGCATCGATCCGGCGCCCCTTCCCAGCCCCGGCGCCGCGCTCGTTCCCGTGACCAACACGCTCGTCGTCCACGTGACCGTCGCCGACCAGGGCAACGTGGACGAGCCGGCAGTGCAGGTGCGAGCCACCCTGCTCGGTGGTCCGGCGTCGCCGGCCCCGCAGTCGGCCATCGTGGCCATCGGGGCGGGCCGGGCCATGGCCGTCGTACTCGGCCCCTTCACCGTGACCCCCGGCACCGGCTACACCTTGCAGTTGACGGCGGCACCGCCCTCGGGCGCCGGAGCAGCGACCTCGACCCAGGCGCTGCAGGTGGCGTCGGTGCCCACCACCACCACCACGATCGCGCCCCCGACGACCACGACCCCCGAGGCTCGGTCCGGGTCCTCGGCGGGGGGCGGGTGAACGTCCGCATTTGGCGGCCATAGGATCGGGACAGGCGACAACAGGAGGATCCGAGCGTCGTGACCGAGAGCATCACCATCACCGACAACCGGACCGGGAACCAGCTCGAGATCCCGATCGCCCACGGAGGCGTGTCGGCCGCCGAGTGGCAGAAGCTCCTGCCTGGGATCTGGTTCTACGACCCGGGGCTCACGACCACCGCGGTGTGCGAGAGCACCATCACCTTCGTCGACGGCGAGAACGGCGTCCTCCGCTACCGGGGGTACCCCATCGAGGAGCTCGCCGAGCACTCCTCCTACCTCGAGGTGGCCTACCTGCTGCTCCACGGCGAGCTGCCCGACGCCGAGCAGTTCGACAAGTGGCGCCATGAGGTCACCATGCACACCTACATCCACGAGAACGTGCGCAAGCGGTTCCTCGAGGGCTTCCACTACGACGCCCATCCCATGGGCATGCTGGTATCGGCGGTGGCGGCGCTCTCCACCTTCTACCTGGACGCCAAGGACATTTTCGACCTCGACTTGCGGGCCAAGCAGATCACCCGGCTCATCGCCAAGATGCCCACGCTCGCTGCCGCCGCCCACCGCTTCAGCGTGGGCATGCCCTTCGTCTACCCGGACAACTCCCTCGACTTCTGCGCCAACTTCCTGTCCATGATGTGGAAGGTGGCCGAGCCGCGCTTCGACGCCAACCCGACCCTGGCCCGGGCGCTGGACATCCTCTTCATCCTCCACGCCGACCACGAGCAGAACTGCTCCACGACGGCCATGCGGGTGGTGGGCTCGTCCCACGCCGATCCCTACTCGTGCTGCGCAGCGGCATGTGCCGCCCTGTACGGGCCTCGCCATGGGGGGGCCAACGAAGAGGTGATCCGGATGCTCACCGAGATCGGCTCGATGGACAACGTCCCCGCCTTCGTCGAGGAGGTGAAGCAGGGACACGGGCGGCTCCAGGGCTTCGGCCACCGGGTCTACAAGAATTACGACCCCCGGGCCAAGATCATCAAGCGCACCGCCGACGAGGTGTTCGCCATCACGGGGAAGAACCCGCTGCTCGACATCGCCCTCAAGCTCGAGGACATCGCGCTCAACGACGAGTACTTCACTTCACGGCGGCTGTATCCGAACGTCGACTTCTACTCGGGCCTCATCTACCAGGCCATGGGCTTTCCGCTCGAGATGTTCCCCGTGCTCTTCGCCATCCCCCGCACGTCAGGGTGGCTGGCCCACTGGCAGGAGCTCCTCGACCAGGACTCGAAGATCGTCCGGCCCCGCCAGCTGTTCGTGGGAGCCGAGCCCCGGGCCTACGTCCCCATCGACGAGCGCTGAGCTCCGGGGTCCCCGGGCCGGGCCTACGAGGCGGGGTGGGGGACCAGGCGCATGAGGCCCTCTTGCACCATGGACACGGCCAATGTGCCGTCGCGCCGGAAGAGGAAACCCCGGGCCAGCCCCCTCGCCCCGTACGCATTGGGGCTGTCCATGTCGTAGAGGAGCCATTCGTCGGCCCGGAAGGGGCGGTGGAACCACATGCAGTGGTCCAGGCTGGCGCCCATGAACTCGGCGTCGTCCCAGCGAACCGGGTGGGGGGCGAGCATGGTGTCGAACAGGGACATGTCCGATGCGTAGGTGGCGATGCAGGAGTGCAGGAGCGGGTCGTCGGGCAACGTGCCGTCGGCCCGGATCCAGACTCGCTGGACCGGCTCGAGGCTCTCGTGCTGCATCCACGGCAGCTCCCCCACGTGGCGCTGGTCGATGGGATGGGGGCGGGCGAACCAGTCGGCGAGCGCGTCGCGATAGGGCTCGAGGCGCTCGCGCAACGTCGCCAGGCTCTCGGGGGGCGGGACGTCGGGCATCTTGACCTGGTGCTCGAGTCGGCCCTCTTCCTCGACGTGGAACGAGGAGGCCATGTTGAAGATGGCCTGGCCGTGCTGGATGGCGACGACCCGACGGGTGGTGAACGATCGCCCGTCGCGGATGCGGTCGACCTCGTAGAGGATGGGTGCGCCCGGGTCACCGGGCCGCAGGAAGTAGGCGTGCAGCGAGTGGACCCGTCCCCGCTCGACGGTGCGGCCGGCGGCCATCAGGGCTTGAGCGGCGACCTGCCCGCCGAACACTCGCTGGCGGTTCTCGTCCGGGCTCACCCCGCGGAAGATGTTCATCTCGATGGGCTCGAGGTCGAGCAGCTTCACCAGGAAGTCGAGCTCGTCGGTCACAGTCGCCATCCTGACATCCCCCGTGGCGGTACCGTGACGCCGTGCCCGGCCTGCGGTTCCCCGACGGCTTTCTGTGGGGGACGGCCACCGCCGCCCACCAGGTCGAGGGCGGGAACGTCAACAACGACTGGTGGCTCTTCGAGCACGACGCCGCCGGCATCTGCCTCGAGCCCAGCGGCGACGCCTGTGACTCGTGGCACCGCTGGGGTGAGGACCTCGACATCGTGGCTGGTCTCGGGTTCGGCGCCTATCGGTTCTCGCTGGAGTGGAGCCGCATCGAACCCGAGGAGGGGGAGTGGTCGTCATCGAGCCTCGAGCACTACCGGGCCATGTGCGCCGGGTGCCACGAGCGAGGGCTCGTCCCCATCGTCACCTTCCACCACTTCACGAGTCCCCGGTGGCTGGCCGCCCGAGGTGGGTGGGAGGCACTCGACGCACCGGAGCGGTTCGCCCGCTTCTGCGAGCAGGCGGTGGGCCGTCTGGGTGACCTGGTGGGCTGGGCGTGCACGCTGAACGAGCCGAACATCGTGGCCATGATGGGCTACGGATACGGGATCTTCCCGCCGGCGGTGCGGGACTGGGACCGGCGCCTGCGGGTGAACGACGCCTTGTGCCGGGCACACCGGCTGGCGACCGAGGCCCTGCGCAGCGGTCCCGGGGAGTTCCCGGTCGGCCTCACGCTGTCCATGAACGACTGGCAAGCCGTCCCCGGGGGCGAGGAGCGACTGGCCGAGCTGCGCAGCGAGAGCGAGGACGTCTACTTGGAAGCGACGGCCGGCGACGACTTCGTCGGGGTGCAGACCTACAGCCGGGTGCGGGTCGACGCCTCCGGGATGCTCGGCCCCGAGCCCGGGGTCCCAGTGACGCAGATGGGCTACGAGTACTGGCCCCTGGCGCTCGGTGCCACGGTGAGGCGCGCCGCCGAAGTGAGCGGGCTGCCCGTCGTCGTGACCGAGAACGGGATCGGGACCGAGGACGACGACCAACGTCACGCTTTCGTCACCGAGGCACTCCGGGCGCTGCACAGCTGCATCGAAGACGGCGTCGACGTGCGCGGCTACGTCCACTGGAGCCTGCTCGACAACTTCGAGTGGGTGCTCGGCTACGGACCGACCTTCGGACTGGTCTCCGTGGACAGAGAGACCTTCGATCGCCACCCCAAGCCCAGCGCCGGGTGGCTGGGCTCGCTGGCCAAGGCCAACGAGCTGGAGGTTCCTTGAGCCACCCCAAGCCCCTTCTCATCTTGGCCACAGCGGGCCCTGGGTAGGATGACGTGATGGTCCGTGACGCCCTGTCGCGCCTGTGGCGGCTCTACCACACGCCCCAGGGCAAGCGGCTCTTCCGCTACACCATGACGTCGGTCATCTCCACCATCATCGGCTTCGCCGTGCTCGGGATCCTCTTCTACGTCCTGAGCCTGTGGAGCGAGGTTCCCGACAACGTCATCGCCAACATCTGCGGCATCGTGCCCTCGTACTACCTGAACCGCAACTGGGCGTGGGGCAAGACCGGCCCCTCCCATTTGTGGCGCGAGGTGGTGCCCTTCTGGGCCATGTCCTTCGTAGGCATCGTGCTGGCCATCGGGGCCGGCGTGCTGGCCCACCACATCGGCGTGTCGGTCCTCCACCTGCACCGGCTGGGCCGTACCGCCGTGCTCTACGGAGCCAACATCTTCGCCTTCGGGGTGCTGTGGGTGGGCAAGTTCCTCATCATCAACCGGCTCTTCCACGTCCACCCGGTGGCGGACATCGTGCACGAGCTCGAGGTGGCGGAGGCCGCCGGCTCCTGACGACGCCTCCGGTGGAGGTCACCCCGGGCGCCGGGGGCGCCACGAGCGGGTGGGTCAGTCCCGGAAGTTGGTGAACTGGAGCGGGATCCCGAAGTCCTGCTCCTTGAGCGCCTTGATGACGGCCTGCAGGTCGTCGCGCTTCTTGCCCGAGACGCGCAGCTGGTCACCCTGGGCCTGGGAGGACACCCCCTTCAGGTTCATGTCCTTGATGGCCTTGTTGAGCCGCTTGGCGTGGTCGGCCGAGATCCCGGCCTTGATCTTGACGTGCTGGCGCACCGTGCCCTTGGTGGCCTCCTCGACCTTGCCGTCCTCGAGCGCCTTGAGCGACACCTGACGGCGCACCAACTTCTCCTCGAGCACCTGGTGCAGGGCGCGCAGGCGGTCCTCGGTGGCCGAGCGCAGCACGAGCTCGTTCGTGCCGAACTCGATGGCGGAGTCGGTCCCCTTGAAGTCGAAGCGCGTGGACGCCTCCCGGTTGGCCTGGTCGACGGCGTTCCGCATCTCCTGCATGTCGACCTCGGACACGACGTCGAAGGTTGGCATGCGCCAGAGGCTACCGCCGGGGTCGTGTGGGGCCTCGTGGGGCCCCGAGTATGTTCTCGGGCGGGTCGGTGCCCGAGTGGCCAAAGGGAGCTGACTGTAAATCAGCCGGCACAGCCTACGGGGGTTCGAATCCCTCCCGGCCCACCACGCCGTCGCCCCTCGGGGCCGCCGTTGCCCAGACGGGTGTCCTTGCCCCCGGGCGACGGTTCATTACAATGCCGTTACGACCAGCCCGTTGCGGGAATGGTCACCCCGGCACCGCACCCTGCACCGCCTCGGCCGAGGCGCCGGCGGGCCGGCGCCGTCTGAAGGCAATCCCGGGACGAGGACCGAGCCATGGGCGCAGAGGAGACGACGGCGCTGGCCGCCGACCCACCCACGAGCCAATCGCCGACGACGCGCCTGCTCGACCGTTTGGCCCGTTGGGACGCCCGGGTGCGCACCCGCTGGCCGTTCGCCGCTCTCGTCGGTCCCGAGATCCCGCCCGGCACCGTCGGCGCCGACACCCCGGGCCTCCTGGTGCGCCCGGCTGTCCTCGGTTTCGTCGCCCTGGTGGCCATCTCGGCGGGGGTCTCCCAGCAGCGCTCGCCCTTCGTCTTGAAGGAGCCCATGGCGTGGTTCTTCGGGGTGCCGACCAGCGGCACCCCGGCGTCGTCCCACGCCGAGCTCCTCGGGTTGGTGGCCGTGTACGGCGGGCTCGTCCTGCTCATGCGGGTCTGGTACGGGATGATCCGCACCGTCACCCAGGTGCCGGGCGTGCCCGTGCGCAAGCTGGTGGCGGTCCTGGCCTTGTGGACCGTCCCGCTCCTCATCGCACCCCCGCTGTTCAGCCGGGACGTCTACAGCTACGCGGCCCAGGGCGAGATGATGAGCCACGGCATCAGCCCGTACCGCTACGGCCCCGGCGTCCTCGGGTCCACCCCGACCGTCGATCTGGTCGACCCCCTGTGGCTCAACGTGCCCGCCCCCTACGGGCCGCTGTTCATGGAAGCCGACGGGCTCCTCACCGACGTCGCCGGTCATCACGAGCTCCCCGACGTCGTGCTCCTCCGGCTCCTCGCCATCGCCGGCGTCGGCCTGATGGCGCTGGGTGTCCCGATGCTGGCCCGGAGCTTCGGGCGAGATGCCGCCGTCGCCTTCACCCTGGCGCTGCTCAACCCGGTCACGATCCTCCACTTGATCGGCGGGGCCCACAACGACGCCTTGATGCTCGGCTTGCTGTCGGTGGGTCTGGCATTGTCCAAACGCGGCCGGCCGGTGGCCGGCATCGTGGTGTGCGCGCTGGCGGCAGCCGTCAAGGTCCCGGCTGCCATCGGCGTCGTCTACATCGGCTGGGAGTGGATGGGACCGGGTGTGAGCTGGCGCGAGCGCGTTCGCCCGCTGGTCACCGCCGGGCTGGTGGCGTTGGGCGTCATGGGGTTCCTGTCGGTGGTCACCGGGCTCGGTTGGAGCTGGATCCTCAACCTGGCCACACCCGGGACGGTGCGTTCCTGGGTGGCACCGGCCACGGGAGCCGGCCTGGCCTTGACCGATCTCGCCCATCTCCTGCACGTCGGCGTGGCCCAACACGTGGTGCTCTCGGGGACGCGCCTGCTGGGCCTGGGCGTGGCGGCCGTGGCCGGGGTGTGGCTGCTGCTCAACGTCGACCGCTACGGGACGCTGCGGGCCATGGGCCTGACCATGTTGCTGGTGGTGGCGCTCGGCCCCGTGGTCCAGCCCTGGTACCTGTCGTGGGGGCTGGTGCTGCTGGCCCCGGTGGCGGCAGGACGGATCCGCACGCTGATCATCGCCTTGTCGGTCGCGTCGGCCTTCATCGGACTTCCCGGCGGGCGTCAGCTCGTCGTCGACCTGCTCCACGCCAACCCGATCACGGTGGCCGTGTCGCTGCTCGCCTGCCTGGCCGTCTTGACGGTGCCCCTCACTCCCTTCGACCGCGAACGCGTGCTGCAGCGGTGGCGCCGTCGTCGCGGGCCCGGCGCGCCCGAGGCGTCGGAGTCACCTCTGGAGCTTGCCGGGGCCTAGTCGCGGTGCTGGCCCGAAGGCCGCAAGAGCAGCTGCATGACGGTCACGTCGATCCACCGCCCGAACTTCCGCCCCACCTCGCGCTCCACGCCGACGAGGAAGAACCCCTGGCCCTGGTGCAGGGCGATGGAGGCGGCGTTGTCCCCCGAGATGCGGGCCAGCACGGCGTGGAACCCGTGGTCGCCGGCCAGGCGCACCAGCTCGGCGAGCAGCAACCCGCCGACGCCACGGCCCCGCCACTCGGCGGCCACGTACACCGAGTCCTCGACCGAGGTGGCATAGGCGGGACGGTCCCGGAACGCTGACAGTGACCCGAAGCCGACCACCTGGCCGGCCTCGACGGCCACGACAGCAGGGTGGGCGCCCCGGTGCTGGACCATCCACTCGAGCTGCTCCGCCGGCGTCCTCGGCACCATGTCGAAGGTCACCGTGGAGCCGCCGACCTCGGCGTTGTAGATGGCCCGGATCGTCTCGGCGTCGCCCGTCTCGGCCCGGCGCACCTCCATGGCGGGCGAATGGTACGGGACGGCCCGCCGTGTCGCCGCCGAAGGTGTACGGGCAGGTCCGGACTATGCTCGGCGGGCGCGGACGTGCCTGCGCGTCTGCCCCCTTAGCTCAGTCGGCAGAGCACAGCCATGGTAAGGCTGGTGTCGTCGGTTCGATTCCGACAGGGGGCTCCCGGGCGGCGTAGCTCAGTCGGTCAGAGCACACGGCTCATAATCGTGGGGTCGCGGGTTCGAGTCCCGCCGCCGCTACCAGCCCGGCCCGGCCGGGACCGTGGAGAGGAGAGGCCATGGCCAAGAACGAGAAGCGGGTCCAGGTCACGTTGGCCTGTGAGGTGTGCAAGCGGCGCAACTACATCACCACCAAGAACAAGCAGAACGATCGCGAGCGCATCGAGATGCGCAAGTACTGCCAGTGGGACCGCAAGCACACCCTCCACAAGGAGACCCGCTGAGATCCGCTCCGGCGCCATGACCGGGCCTGGGGCCGCCCGGGGCTGTCCACAGGCCCGGTGATAGCCTGGTCAGCCGGCTGACGAGGTTGGCTGGCCGGCGACCGGTGTCCTGGCCTCAGAGGGCAGTAGCTCAACTGGTAGAGCACCGGTCTCCAAAACCGGCGGTTGGGGGTTCGAGTCCCTCCTGCCCTGCTCCCGCCCGCGAAAGGCTCCGTCCGTGAACCGAGAGATGAAGCGCACCAGACAGCGCCGAGGCGACGACGTCGAGGGCAACGGCGCCGCCGCGTACGAGCCGCTGACGGCCGCTCCCTCTCGTCCGGTGACCCCGGAGATCTCGGCTCCCGGCCGCGTGGTCGAGTTCGGCCGGGAGGTACGATCGGAGTTGCGCCAGGTGGCGTGGCCGACCCGCAAGGAAGTGGCCAACTCCGCCACCGTGGTGATCATCGTCCTCGTCCTCTTGGTGAGCGTCATCTTCCTGCTCAATTACGGCTTCTCTCACGGCATCCTCGACCTGCTCAGCCCATGACCGACTTCAGCGACACCTTCGTCACCGAGGCCGACACCTCGGAGCCTTCCGGCACGGAGCCCTCCGCCTTCGGGGCCGAGGACGAGCTGTCCGCGCCCGGGTCGGATGACGGGGCGGGCAGCGAGCTGGAGCCGGACCCGGACGAGCCGACCGCGCAGCCCGCGCCCCTCGAGGCCGCCCTGTCGGCGGAGCCCGAAGCCCTCGAAGCCGCCCTGTCCGACTCCCTGCCGGCGCCCGAGTTCGAGGCGGCCGGAGTCGAGGACGTCGGCGGGGCCGACGGCGAGGCCTACTTCGACGAGGAAGGCGAAGAGGAAGAGCCTCCCGTCGTCGTCGAGAGCCCGTACGACCGCCCGGGGCGGTGGTACGTGGTGCACACCTACGCCGGCTACGAGAACAAGGTGAAGTCCAACCTCGAGAGCCGCATCGTCTCCATGAACATGGAGGACCGCATCTACGAGGTCGTCATCCCCATGGAGGACGTCGTGGACTTCAAGGGCGGCAAGAAGGTGGTCGTCCAGAAGAAGGTCTTCCCCGGCTACCTCCTCACCCGATGCGACCTCGACGACGACTCGTGGTCGGTGATCCGCAACACCCCGGGCGTGACCGGGTTCGTGGGCCCGGGGACCAAGCCCATGCCGTTGTCCCGGCGGGAGGTGGAGAGCATCCTCCAGGTCAAGCTGGAGGGTGGACCAGAGCCGGTGAAGAAGAGCCGACCTCGCCTGGAGTACGAGGTGGGCGAGACGGTTCGGGTGCGCGAAGGGCCCTTTGCCGACTTCTCGGGCCAGATCGACGAGATCAACGAGGACCAGCTCAAGCTCAAGGTGCTGGTCAACATCTTCGGCCGGGAGACCCCTGTCGAGCTCGAGTTCAGCCAGGTCGCCAAGCTCTAGCGCCGGCTCGAGCCACCCCCGTCGTCCAAGAGGAGACCCTCGCATCATGGCCAAGAAGAAGACCCTGGCGGTCGTGAAGATCCAGCTGCCCGCGGGCGGGGCCACCCCGGCGCCCCCGGTCGGCACGGCGCTGGGCCCGCACGGCGTGCAGACCATGGAGTTCTGCAAGCAGTACAACGCCGCCACCGAGAACCAACGGGGGACCATCATCCCCGTCGAGATCACCATCTACGAGGACCGCAGCTTCACGTTCGTGTTGAAGACCCCGCCCACGCCGGTGCTGATCCGCCAGGCCGCCGGGCTGGAGAAGGGGGCGGCGGCGTCGGGCCGGGAGCAGGCCGGGACCATCACCGACGCCCAGCTGGCCGACATCGCCCGCACCAAGATGCCCGACCTGAACACCGACGATCTGGAGGCGGCCAAGAAGCAGGTGGCCGGCACGGCCCGGTCCATGGGCATCCTGGTCAGCGGCTGACGGTCGTCGAGCCCGACGACACCACCCACAGGGAGACCACCAGCAGTGCACAAGGGAAAGAACTACAAGGCGGCGCTCGAGCAACTCGAGCGGGAGAAGCTCTACAACCCCGCCGAGGCCGTCGACCTGGTGAAGGCGATGGCCCATGCCAAGTTCGACGAGACCGTCGAGCTGGCCGTCCGTCTGGGCGTCGACCCGCGCAAGGCCGACCAGATCGTCCGGGGCACGTTGACCCTTCCTTCGGGCACGGGCAAGACGGCCAGGGTGGTCGTGTTCGCCGCCGGCGAGCCCGCCACCGAGGCCAGGGAGGCCGGCGCCGACGTGGTCGGTGCCGACGACCTGGTCGCCCGGGTGGAGGGGGGGTTCCTCGACTTCGACGTCGCCATCGCCACTCCGGACCTCATGGGCCAGGTGGGCAAGCTCGGACGCGTGCTCGGCCCCCGTGGCCTCATGCCCAATCCCAAGACGGGGACGGTGACCACCGACGTGGGCAAGGCCGTCACGGAGTTCAAGGGCGGCCGCGTCGAGTACCGCACCGACAAGGTCGGCAACGTCCACGTGGGGGTGGGGAAGGTCTCCTTCGAACCCTCCCAGCTGCTCGCCAACATCCACGCCGTGGTGGAGGAGCTGGTGCGGGCCAAGCCGGCGGCGGCCAAGGGCCGGTACTTCAGGGCCGTGACGCTCAGCTCCACCATGGGTCCCGGGGTGCGCATCGATCCGGCCAAGGCGCGCGAGAGCGACGAGGACCTGGCCGCCTCGGCCTAGCCAGCGGGCGGCCCGGCGGGCGGACACCGGCCGCTGCACTACAGTCTCCCGGTCGACCCGCTCCCCGCCGGTGGCGGCGTGGGCGACGAACCAGTTCGAGAAAGCCGTTGCCGGAGACCTCCGGTCGCACCCTCGGGTGCCGAAGGGGCCGAAAGGCCCGCCTGACGAGGCGACGACCACATCCCCGCTCGGCCGGTGTGTCCGGCCCTGCTCGGCGGCTGCGGCGACGGCCAGGGAACGCCTCCGGCGTGCCCGAGCAGAGGAGTGGAGATGGACGAACCGAGGCCGGAGAAGGTCGCCGTCGTCGAGGAGGTGCGCGGCCGTCTGGCGGACGCCGACGCCGCCATCCTGACCGAGTACCGCGGGCTCACCGTCGCCGAGCTGGCCCAGCTGCGCCACGCCCTGGCCGCTGTCGGGGGCGACTACAAGGTCTACAAGAACACCCTCGTCCGCCTGGCCGTGGCCGGCAGCCCGAACGAGCAGCTCTCCGGGTTCTTGAGCGGCCCCACCGCCATCGCCTTCGTGTCGGGGGAGATCTCGGCCGTGGCCAAGGCGCTGCGCGACTTCTCACGCACGTACCCGGCGCTCGTCTTGAAGGGTGCCCAGCACGGCGAGGGCCTCCTGACGGCCGCCGACCTGATCGCCCTGGCGGACCTGCCGCCGCGCGACGTCCTCCTGGCCCGGGTGGCAGGAGCGATGGCCGCCCCCTTGCAGCAGTTCGCCGGGCTCCTCCAGGCCCTGCCGCGCAACCTCGCCTACGGGCTCTCTGCACTGGTCGAGCAGCGCGGCGGCCCCGAGGAGGCACCGCCCGACACCGTCCCCGAGCCGGCGGCCACGGAAGCGCCCGCCGACGCCGCGTCCGACGAGACGACGGCGCCCGAGCCGACGCCCGTAGAGGCGGCCTCCGCCGACGAGCCCGGGTCCGAGGAGCCGGCCGGCGAGTCCGAGCCGAGCTGAGCGATCAGGACCAGATCGAGACCATTCGAGACACAAGGGAGAACACCGACATGACACTGACCAAAGACGAGATCCTCGACGGGATCGCCGGGCTGACCGTCCTCGAGCTCTCCGAGTTGCTCAAGGACTTCGAGGAGCGCTTCGGCGTCACCGCCGCCGCCCCGGTGGCGGTAGCCGCCCCGGCAGCCGGCGCCGGCGGGGGAGAGGCAGCCGCCGGGGGCGACGAGGAGAAGACCGAGTTCACCGTGGTGCTGTCCGCCGCCGGGGACAAGAAGATCCAGGTCATCAAAGAGGTGCGGGCCCTCACCAGCCTGGGCCTCAAGGAGGCCAAGGACCTGGTCGACGGGGCGCCCAAGCCGGTGCTCGAGCGGGTGTCCAAGGAGGACGCCGACAAGGCAAAAGCCCAGCTCGAAGACGCCGGCGCCACCGTCGAGATCCAGTAGCGGCCCGGCCTCAGGAGGCCGGGGCGGACGGCAAAACCCTTGACGACACCCCGGCGCGTCCGTACCCTGTCGGTGGCGCCGAAAAGGGGTTGCCTTCCCCTGCGCGGCCGCGTATGCTGTGCGGTTGCCGTGCCTCGCCTTTCGCGCCATCCCGGCTTCCTCCTGGTGCTGGAGCGCGCCCCGGCGGACCCCTCTCGGGCGAGTCACCGCTACAGGCCGCCTCATCGAGCGGGAGGCCTCTCCGGCTCACCCCCGACCGGGTAGCCGGCACGGTGCGTGACCGGCCACCGCCCGCTCCAGCGCAGCACCGCCCGTCCCGTCCCCGAGCAGTCGCACCACCGGAGTCCCCGTAGCACCTCGACCACCGATCACCCGAACACCCACCGCCGCCCCGACCACCTCTGATCCTGGGAGGAGTTGACCGTTGCCTGCACGGTCCAAGAGCCCCGAGCGTTTCTCCTTCGCCAACCTCGACGATGTCCTGCCTCTGCCGGACCTCATCGCCATCCAGCGCGACTCGTTCAAGTGGTTCCTCGAGCGCGGCCTGGCCGAGGCCTTCGCCGACATCAGCCCCATCGAGGACTTCACCGGTCAGTTGAGCCTCGAGCTCGAGTTCGACCCCACCGACGCCGACCTGCGCCCGCCGCCCAAGTTCCGGGAGGAGGAGTGCAAGGAGAAGGACATGACCTTCGCCGCTCCGGTCTTCGTCCGGGCCCGGTTCATGAACGCCCAGACCGGCGAGATCAAGGAGCAGACCGTCTTCATGGGCGACTTCCCCATGATGACGGACAAGGGGACCTTCATCATCAACGGCACCGAGCGTGTCGTCGTCAGCCAGCTGGTGCGCTCCCCGGGAGTGATCTTCCAGCCCGGCCGCGACGCCAAGACCATCGTCACCGGCACGATCCACCCGTACCGGGGTGAGTGGATCGAGTTCGACGTGGAGGCCAAGCCCTCCAAGGACGTGACTGCCGGAGCCCGGGTGGCCCGCAAGCGCCGGCTGTCGCTGTTCGTCCTGCTGCGCGCCCTCGGCTACGAGGACGAGGCCTTCCTGAACCGCTTCGTGCGCCACTTCGACTTCCTCGAGGGCCAGTGGGAGAAGGAGCGCGACGTCGCCCCCACCCGGGAAGAGGCCCTCCTCGAGATCTACAAGCGGGCCCGGCCCGGCGAACCCATGACCCCCGACGCGGCCCGGGGTTACTTCGAGAACGCCTTCTTCAACCCCAAGCGCTACGACCTCACCCGAGTGGGCCGCTACAAGCTGAATCGCAAGCTCGGCCCGGAGATCGAGCGCGTCTCGGAGCTGCTCGACATCGACCTGGAGCGCCCCGTCCCCGACCAGGGCGTGCTGTCGCCGTCGGAGATCCTGGCCACGGCGACCTACATGCTGCACCTGGCCGACGGCCAGTCCGGGTACCGCATCGACGACCAGGACCACTTCGCCAACCGGCGCATCCGTTCGGTGGGCGAGCTGATCCAGAACCAGGTCCGGGTGGGCCTGTCGCGCATGGAGCGGGTGGTCCGCGAGCGCATGACCACCCAGGACGTGGAGGCGATCACGCCCCAGACCCTCATCAACATCCGGCCGGTGGTGGCGGCCATCAAGGAGTTCTTCGGGACCAGCCAGCTGAGCCAGTTCATGGACCAGAACAACCCCCTGTCGGGGCTGGCCCACAAACGGCGCCTGTCCGCCCTCGGTCCGGGCGGGCTCTCCCGGGAGCGGGCCGGCTTCGAGGTCCGTGACGTGCACAGCTCCCACTACGGGCGGATGTGCCCCATCGAGACGCCCGAGGGACCGAACATCGGCCTGATCGGTGCCCTGGCCACCTACGGGCGGGTCAACGAGTACGGCTTCATCGAGACCCCCTACCGCAAGGTGGTCGAGGGCAGGGTGACCGAAGCGATCGTCTACCTCGCCGCCGACGAGGAGGAGGAGCACGTCATCGCCCAGGCCAACGCCAAGCTGGACGACACAGGCCGCTTCGTCGACGACCGCGTCCTGGTCCGGCGCGGGCCCCAGGGTGCCGGCGTGCGGGTGGGCGCCACGTCCACCTCGTACGGGACGACCAGCGAGATCGACTTCGTCCCCCCGGTCGAGGTCGACCTCATGGACGTCTCGCCCAAGCAGATCGTCTCCGTCTCCACCGCCCTCATCCCCTTCGTCGAGCACGACGACGCCAACCGAGCCCTCATGGGCGCCAACATGCAGAAGCAGGCCGTGCCCCTGGTCGTGCCCGAGGCCCCCTACATCGGCACCGGGGTCGAGGCCCGCGCCGCCCAGGACGCCGGAGACGTGCTGCTGTCCGAGGGTGAAGGGTCGGTGGCCGAGGTCTCGGGCGAGCACATCGTGGTCGAGTACCGGTCGGGCCAGCGCGACCTCCTGGGCAAGGAGCTGGGCCGCAAGCGCTACCAGCTGGCCAAGTTCCGCCGCTCCAACCAGAACACGTCCATCAACCAGAAGGTGGCCGTGGAGGAGGGGCAGAGGGTGGCGACCGGCGACATCCTGGCCGACGGGGCCGCCACCCACAACGGCGAGCTGGCGCTGGGCAAGAACCTGCTCGTCGCCTTCATGCCCTGGGAGGGCTACAACTTCGAGGACGCCATCATCCTCTCCGAGCGCCTGGTGCGCGACGACGTGCTCACGTCCATCCACATCGAGGAGCACGAGGTCGACGCCCGTGACACCAAGCTCGGCGCCGAGGAGATCACCCGGGACATCCCCAACCTGTCCGAAGAGATCCTGGCCGACCTCGACGAGCGCGGCATCGTGCGTATCGGGGCCGAAGTCGACGCCGGCGACGTGCTGGTCGGCAAGGTCACCCCGAAGGGGGAGACCGAGCAGACCCCCGAGGAGCGGCTGCTGCGTGCCATCTTCGGCGAGAAGGCCCGGGAGGTGCGTGACACCTCCCTCAAGGTCCCCCATGGTGAGTCGGGCAAGGTCATCGACGTGCGGGTGTTCTCCCGCGAGGACAGCCACGAGCTGCCGCCCGGGGTCAACCAGCTGGTCCGGGTGTACGTCGCCCAGAAGCGCAAGATCTCCGAGGGCGACAAGCTGGCCGGCCGCCACGGCAACAAGGGCGTGATCTCCAAGATCCTCCCCATCGAG
>JASHUM010000054.1 GCA_030040015.1 Acidimicrobiales bacterium | reverse complement strand
CGAGAGGCAGCAACGGGTCGGCCTGGAGGTGGCGGAGCACCGCCGCCGACAGCACGAAGCCCGGTGCCAGGTCGTCGGCCCCGGTCGTGGGCCGTGCCGCCATTTCGGCCAGGAGCCGGCGCGCCCGTAGCGCCCAACCGGTGAGGTCCCACAGCGAACCCGCCAACAGCAGGGGATCCTCCGACGGACGGGCTCGGAACCACGCCCCGGCGCCGCCCTGGCCCGAGTCGACGAGCTCGCCCTCGAGCTCGAGGTTGTCCGGGCGCGTCCACACGCCTTGGCGCAGCTCGGCCAGCCGGGCGGCTTCGAGGGCGCGACGGCGCGCCCCTCGGACGTCGGCGGTGTCGCCCACCGACGTGAGCACGACGAGGTGCCACTCCCCTGACCACGCCCCGGTGCGCCCGGCCCGGCTGGTGGCTTGTCGACGCTGGCGAGCGAGGAGGTGACCGGCGAGCCGGTAGGTGCCCGAGCCGTCCGAGACCGCTTCGCCCGAGGCGACCATCCGGCTCAGGGCCACCCGGGCCCGGTTCGGGTTCACCCCGAAGAGCCCGGCCATGCGGACGAGCTGGGCCACGGGCAGTTCGGGGGGATCGACCCCCAGCAACGTGCTGGCCAGGACGGACCGGGCCGTCAGCGGTCTATTACGATCTTGCATCAGCTATCCCAAAGTTGTAATGTACCCTCCATGACCGCCACCATGGTGGCCCCCCCCGAGATGCGGCCCGAGGTGCTGCCCACCGAGCGGCTCCTCGACAGCGGGGTCCCGAAGCCCGAGATCCGCGCCGAGCTTCGCCGCATCGACGACGCCGCCAACGTGCGCACCGTGATCGGCTTGTGGGCGTGGGTCGTCGTCATGGTCGGGCTGGCCGTCTGGTGGGGGAACCCCGTCGGCTACGTGGTGGCCTTCGTCCTCATGGGACCGGTGTACGCCCGTTTCGCCATCCTCATGCACGAGTCGGCGCACAAGCTGCTGTTCTCACGGCGCCGGCTCAACGACTGGGTGGGCCAGTGGCTCATCGCCTACCCGGTGTGGACGCCCGTCGGGCTGTACCGCCGGGTCCACTTCGCCCACCACCGCGAGGAGTTCGGCCCCGACGAACCCGACATGGCGTTCTACGGCGGTTACCCGTGCACCCGGCGACGCCTCCTGCGCCGGCTGACCCGCGACGCCTGTGGCATCTCGGGGTGGAAGAACTTCTCCAAGCTCGTGGGGGCGCTTCGCTACCCCAAGGTGCGTCCGGTCGTGGTGCGCATCCTCGCAGTGCAGGTCGCGCTGTGGGCGGCGTCGTGGGCCCTCACCGGCAAGTGGTGGGTCTACCCGCTGTTCTGGTGGTTGCCGTGGATGACCCAGTGGCGCGTCCTCAACCGTCTCCGCTCGATCGCCGAGCACGGGGGGCTCGAGAAGAGCAAGGACCGCCGCGTCACCACGCACGACGTGCGCCAGTCGCTCTTGGCTCGCTTCTGGCTGGTGCCCTACAACACCGGATGGCACCTCGCCCACCACGTGGACATGGGCATCCCGTGGCGCAACCTCCCCGTCTTCCACCAAGAGCTGGTCCGTGCCGGCTACGTGAGCGAAGGCCTCACCTACCCGAGCTACCGGGCGCTGTGGTCGGCGTTATCCTCGGCCTGAGCGAGCACCCGCCCGCGCCAGGAGCCGGCTGCAGTCTTCGAACGTGACGTGCGAGGCGCGTCAGGCGACGGCTGCGGGCTGAGGCGGCTGGGGGGACGGCGACCCGTGGATGGTGGGCGAGGGCTCCACCGACGCCACGTCCGAGCCGCCCACCACGCCGTGGCGCTTGGCGTAGCGGTCGACGTACTCCTGGCCGCTGAGGGCGCGGATCTCGAACATCAACTCGTCGGTGAACGACCGCAGCGCCAGCGGGTCCGAGGCGGCGTCGGCGCCGTGGCGCGCCATGGCGATGGGAGAGCCGAAGCGCACCACGACCTTCTTGAACGGGCGCGGCATGTTCGATCCTGGGCGCTGCACCTCGGACGTGCCGACCAGCCCCACCGGGATCACCGGCACCCCGCACCCGAGGGCCAGGCGGGCCACTCCGGTGTGCCCCCGGTACAGCCGCCCGTCCGGTGAGCGGGTCCCTTCCGGATAGATGCCGAGCACACCTCCCGACTCGAGGACGTCGCGGGCGGCTGCCAAGGCGCGTTCGGAGGCACTCCCCCCCTCCCGGCGCATGGGGATCTGGCCGCAGGCCCGGAAGAACCACGCCGTCTTCCATGAGTCGAAGTACTCGGCCTTCGCCACGAAGGTCACCCGGCGCGGCACGACCAAGGGGAGGAAGAAGGAGTCGAGGAAGGTGACGTGGTTGGGGGCGAGCACGACCGGGCCCCTCGCCGGGACGTGGCCGATGCCCTCCACCCGGACGCGCCACACCACCCGGAAGACGGGCGTGAGCAGGATTTTCAGCGCCCGATACAGCATCGCCCCACGGTACCGCGGCGCTTCTGGCGGGGAAACGGCGCGGGTAGCGTTCGGCGGGTGGCACGACGACTCACCGCCCGGGGCCGGCGACGCCGGCAGGAGCTGGTGGAGGTGGCCGCCCGCCTCTTCGCCTCCCAGGGGTACCACCCCACGTCCGTCGCCGACGTCGTGGAGGGCCTCGGGGTGGGCAAGGGCGTCTTCTACTGGTACTTCGCCTCCAAAGAGGAGCTGTTCCGCCAGATCCTGGCCGACGCCCAGCGCGACCTGCGCCGCGCCCAGCGCCAAGCCATCGCCGACGAACCTGATCCCGTGCGCCGCATCGAGGGCGGGATCAGGGCCACGGTCACGTGGCTCGAGGCCAACCGGCAGCTCTTCGTCCTTCTCGAGTTCGCCCGCACCGAGGAGCGCTTCGCACCTCTGATCCGCCAAGGAGAGGAGCAGGCCGTGGCCGACGCCCTCCCCCACGTGAAGGCGGGGATCGACGCCGGGCTCATCCGCCGGGAGGACCCCTTGGTGGTGGCGCACGCCGTCCTCGGCGTGACCGGCCACCTCGCCCGGGTCCTCGTCCTCGAGCAGGGACGTGACGCCGACGACGTCGCCGAGCAGGCCGTTGCCTTCTGCCTCGGGGGGATCCTCGAGCCTGCTGCGGCGCGTCGCCGTCTGGGGCGCGCCGTCTGACCCCGTCACAGTCTCCGCACAGCCGGCCCTGGTCCAATGTGGTCGTGCAGGACGGCCGGGCCCCAGGTCGCGCCCCGCGGTTCTGGGCGAGACGCCTGGCCGTCGTGGCCGTGCTCGTCGGTCTGGCTGCCCTCGTCTACGCCGTCCTCCCCTCGTCCGGCCGCGACCGGCGCGCCGGCACCCACGCCGCCTCCGACCCCTCCGGCGCCTCGAGCAAAGGAGTGGCCCTCGACCCCGACGCCTTCTCCACCGGCGCCTGCGTGGCGTTCGCGCCGACGAGCGGCAACCGCCACCTCACGGTGTTCCTCGATGCCGGGCACGGAGGCCTCGACCCGGGGGCGCTCGGCACCACCGAGTCGGGAGCCGGCGTGACCGAGGCGTCGCTCACCCTCCCGGTCGAGCTCGACACGATGGCGCTCCTCCGGGCCCAGGGCTATCGCGTGGTGGTGTCGCGCACGACGAACACCAACGTCGTCCGTCTCGATGCCGCCGATGTGTCCGGCACCGTGTTGAGCCTGCAGGGCGCCCATGACGACGTCACCGCCCGCGACCAGTGCGCCAACGACGCTCGGGCGTCAGCGTTGGTGGGCATCTACTTCGACGCCGGGTCGAGCCCCGTGAACGCCGGGAGCCTGGCCGCCTACGACGCACTGCGTCCCTTCGCCGCCGCCAACCTCCGCCTCGCCACCCTGGTCGAGAACGACGTGCTGGCGTCCATGAACGCCCAGGGATGGCAGATCCCCGACGCCGGCGTCGTCCCCGACGTCGGCGTCGGCTCCATCCAGGGCGACCCCGACGACGGCGGCCTGGCCGCCGAGTCGGTGGCGTACGGCCATCTCCTCCTTCTCGGCCCGCCGGAGGCGGGGTACCAGCCGACCCCGAGCGCCATGCCCGGCACGATCGTCGAGCCGCTGTTCCTCACCGACCCCTTCGAGGCGTCGGTGGCCGACAGCACGGCGGGACAAGAGGCCATCGCCACGGGGATCGCCCAGGGCGTCGAGCAATTCCTGGGCTCGAGCACCAGCCACGGCGCCGGATCGTCGGCGTAACGGAAGGGACTACTGCAGCTTGGTGAGGGTGCGGCGCAGGTTCCTCACCGCCTGGCCGATGCGCTGCTCGTTCTCGATGAGCGCGAACCGCACGTGCCCGTCACCGCCGGGACCGAAGCCGACGCCGGGCGAGGTGGCGACCTCGGCCTCGGACACGAGGAACGACGAGTACTCGAGCGAGCCCATCTCCCGGTACGGCTCGGGGATGGGCGCCCACACGAACATGGTCCCCCGAGGTGGGGTGATGGACCAACCGATCCGGTTCAACCCGTCGCACAGGGCGTCTCTCCTGGCCCGGTAGACGGCGTTGACCTCCTTCGGGTACTCGGGCGCCTCGTTCATGGCGACGATGGCGGCGATCTGGATGGGCTGGAAGCTCCCGTAGTCGAGATAGCTCTTGAGCTTGGTCAGCGCCGCCACCACGTCGCGGTTCCCGACGAGGAAGGCCATGCGCCATCCGGCCATGGAGAACGACTTCGTCATGGAATACAGCTCCACCGCCACGTCCTTGGCCCCCGGCACCTGGAGGATCGACGGGGGCTGGTAGCCGTCGAAGGAGATGTCGGCGTAGGCGAAGTCGTGGACGAGGACGACGTCGTGCTCCCGGGCGAACTCGACCAGCCGTGTCATCCACTGCAGGTCGACGCACGCCGTGGTGGGATTGTGAGGGAAGGAAAGCACGATCACCCGCGGCTTGGGCCACGCCGACTCCCACGACTCGACCAGGTTGTCGAAGAACGCCTCAGAGGCCGACGGCCCGTCTTGGGGCTGCTCGTCGAAGCCGCTCAGGCGCACTTGCCGTACCTCGGCTCCGGCGAACAGCGGCGCGTAGATGTGGATGGGGTACGACGGCGAGGGAACGAGGGCGCTGTCGCCCGGACCGAGCAGCACCCACATCAGGTGCGAGAGACCTTCCTTGGCGCCGATGGTGGTCACCACTTCGGTCTCGGGATCCAGGTCCACCCCAAAGCGTCGCAGGTAGAGCGAGGCCAGCGCCTGGCGGAGCTTGGGGATGCCCCGGCTGGCCGAGTAGCGGTGATTACGCGGGTTGCGCGCCGCCTCGACCAGCTTGTCCACTGCCACCGGCGGGGAAGGGAGATCAGGGTTCCCGAATCCGAGGTCGATGACGTCCCGGCCGGCGCGTCGGGCTCCGAGCTTCAGCGCGTCGATGTGCGCGAAGACATACGGCGGCAACCCGTTGATGCGGCGGAACTCCATCGGAGAAGGTTACCGCCCGTCCCCCAGCACCTCGGCCGCTTGCGCCAGCGTCTCGAGCTTCTCGGGCCAGGCGCACACCGCCCAGCTGGCCCCGGCGCGCTCGAGCTCGCCCAGTCGCTGGGACAGCTCGGGAAGCGCAGCCGGCATGGGGCCCGCCCACGTGACCTCGCTCTTCACCTTCTGAGAGGAGAGCGCCGCGGGTTGCCCCTCCCACAGGTTGAGCGCGACGCCGAGCTCGGCCGCCACCTCGCTCGTCGCCCGCGATCCGCCACCCACCCACACCGTCACCCCTTCGTCGCGCAGGCGGCGGGCAACGGCCGTGAGCGAGAGACGGCGCCGGTCGGCCGGGGCGAAAGGAATGCCGAAGGCGCGGTTCTCCTCGGCGCTCTTGGCGTCGCCGGTGCCGAGGCCGGCGATGAGGCGCCCCGGCGCCATGCGGTGCAACGACAAGAGCTCGGCCACGAGCACGTCGTCGGGAACGAGACCGACGCGAGCCACGAGCGGCCCGAGGCACACTCGCGCCGTGGACGCCGCCACCGCCCCCAGGAGCGGGAAAGCGGAGATGGCCGGTCGGTCGGGCTGGCCCATGGGCCACAGGTGGTCGAAGACGAACACACCGTCGAGCCCCAGCTCCTCGGCCCGGCGCGCCGCCTCGAGCGCTTCGGACGCGTCGGGACGAAAGGACGGCAAGGTGACCCCGAGGCGCACGGCGGCTCCTCAGGAGCTGTGCCCGGTGGAGGAGCCGCGCTCGCCGGGGGCAGCAGGGCCGGCCTTGTCCAACTCGGCGCCGTAGCGCCGGTCGTTGCGCGCCACCAACGCCGCTCCCACGGCTCCGGCCTGCTCGCCGAGGGCAGCGGTGACGATGCGGATCTCGGGACGGCGATCGGCCCCTTCGAGCATGGACGTGAACTCCTGGCGCACGCTCGGGAGCACGAGCGGCATGGCCTCGATCATGCCGCCACCGACAACGATGACCTCGGGATCCAGGATCAAGGCCAAGTTCGACAGGCCCACGGCGATCCACCACCCGAGCTCGTCCAAGACGGCCTGGGCCTCGGCATCACCTCCGGAGGCCGCCTCGGTCACGTGCTCTCCCCGCACCGCGTCCGGGTCGTCCCCGGCAAGGTGCACCACGGATCCGAGACGTCCGGCGTGCGCCGCCTCACGGGCCAGGCGAGCCAGGCCGCTCCCCGAGGCGAAGCGCTCCCAGCAGCCGCGCTTGCCGCACGTGCAGCGGGGACCGGAGGGATCGACCACCACGTGCCCGACCTCGCCGGCGAATCCCGCCGCGCCGCGCAACACCCGCCCGCCCGCCACCACGCCGCCACCGATGCCCGTGCCCAGGGTGACGACCAAGGCGTCCTCGGCGCCGGCGGCGGCCCCGAGGACCCACTCGGCGACGGCGGCGCAGGTGGCGTCGTTGTCAGCCACCACCCGCACCCCCAGTCGCTCCTGGAGCCGGTCGGCCACGTCGAGGTCGTCACCGGCGGGGAGATTGGGGGCGAAGCGCAGCCGACCCGTGTCGTCGACCAGGCCGGGCACACCGACCCCGGCGGACCCGGGCGCATCGGCGCCCCCGGCGCCCAACATGGCCTCGAGCTCCTCGGCCACCACTGCCATGGCCTCGATCAGGGCGTAGGAGGCGGCCGGATGCCCGGTGGCGGTGGCGCCGGGATGGACGCTCGGGCGGCGGGCCTCGGCCAGGGTCCGGCCCTCGGCGTCGAGGGCGACGCCCAGGATCTTCGTGCCCCCGACGTCGATGCCCAACGTCACCGCAGACGGCGGCGGCGGGGTCACGCGCTGATCGACGACTCCACCCGTGCTTTGAGCTCCTCCAGGGCGGTGTGCATGATGCGGCTCTGGGCTCGCCGCTTGATGAAGCCGGGCAAGGGGACCCGCAGGCCCACCTCCAACGAGTACGTGACCTCGGTCCCGCCGTCGGGAGCCGGGTCGAAGCGGTAGGCGCCGTCGAGCTTGGAGGTGAGGTCGCCGGCGACCTGCTTCCAGGACAGCGAGCGGGGGGCACCGGAGTAGTCGTAGGCCAGCGTGTAGCTGGTGCTCCGCCCGAAGGCCCCGGCCCGCCAGCTCACCTCGAGCGGGCGGCCCTCGACGTCGCGGGTCTCCACGGTGACCTGCTTGATGTCGGCGGCCCACTGCGGATAGCTCTCCACGTCGCTCACCACGGCAAAGCACTGCTCAGGCGTGGCGGACACGATCCGGTGCTCGCTGCGTCGCTCGGTGGCCTGTTCCGCCACGTGACCATTCCTCCGTCGCTGCCGTCGGGCTGGCTCAGCCTGGCACCTCGCTCAAGGCCCGGGCCAGCCTAGGGGCGAGGACGTCGTAGTCGAAGGACTTCTCGGCCCGGGCCCGGGCGGCCACGCCCATGCGGCGCCGGCGGTCGGGATCGGAGAGCAGGGCCCGCAGGGTGTTCGCCAGCTCACGGGCATCGGAAGGCCGGTCGACCACCACACCGGTCTCGCCGTCGACGACGGCCTCGGCCGCTCCCCCGCTGCGCCCGGCGACCTGGGGCACACCGGCTGCCGCAGCCTCCAGGAAGACGATGCCGAACCCCTCCTGCTCGAGGCCGAGCCACCGGTTCCGGCACACCATGACGAAGAGGTCGGCCAACCCGTACAACTCGGGCAGGCGGTCGTCACCGACCCGGCCGAGGAAGCGGACCGGGGCACGCCGGGCCCGCGCCCGTGCCTGGAGACGGCGCCGGTCCCGTCCTTCGCCGCCCACCACGACGACGAGCGAGGGGAACTCCCCCGCCAGGGCTCCCGACGCGTCGACGAGGACGTCCATGCCTTTGCGGGGAACGAGCCGGCTCACGCTGACGACCACGACGGCGTCGTCGGCCAGCCCCCATCGGCGCCGGGCCTCGAGGCGTGCTCCGTCGTCGAGGGGGACGAATCGCCGGGTGTCGACGCCCGGGGGGACCTCGACGACGGGCGGCATGCGACGGCCGGCAGCGTGTCCCGCCTCGGCCGCCGGATAGCCGCCGGCGCACACGGCGAGACCGGCGTGCCCGAGGACCCCGGCCAAGGCGCGCCGGGCGACGGGGAGCCGGCCCGGCACGCTCACCTCGGCCCCGTGGAGCACGACGGCGTAGGGGAATCCGGATGCCCTCATGGACAGGCCGAGGGGAAGAGCGGGGTCGACGACCAGGAAGTCGGCACCGGTCTCCTTCGCCACCCGGTGCACCAGGCGCGTCGTGGCGGGGGTGGGAAGGAGCACCCTCGACGGAGCACGCCTCACGGAGATCCCGCAAGCGGCGGCGTGCGCGTCGAATGCGGCCGCGTCGGGCCTCGGGACCGACGCCGCCGTGAGGACGGCGTAGGAGCCGGGGTCGAGCCGGCGCCACAGCTCCCACAGGTACGCCTGGATCCCGCCGACCTTGGGCGGGAAGTCGTTGGTGACGAGCAGGTGCCGGGCCGTCACCCCGCGGCGCGTCCGGGCGGCCGGCTGGAGAAGCGCAGCGCGGGCACGAGGCCCTTGTCGGCCAGGCGCCTCACCTCGCGGGCCTCGGCGGCGTCGATCACCAGCGCGTCGTCGGGCCCGCGGCCGAGGACGAAGGTCACCAGGCAGTCGTCGCAGGTGTCGGTGTCCTGCAGACGGCAGTCGTCGCAGCTGATGGCGATGGTCGATCCGGTCACCGGCACCCCCTGGGGCCAGGGGTCACCCGTCGCCGGGCTCCCCGTCGATCGTCTTCCCCGACAGGGTGGCAGACGGCTGTGACACCGGCTCGGCCAGCACCTCGACCGACCGCCCGTGGCCGCACCACCGGCACGACACCTCCACGACCTCCTCGGAGAGCACCCGCTCCTCCTCGACGGAAAGCTCACCACCCACACTGAAGTGGTGGAAGGCCTGGGTGCGGCGATCGATGACGACGTCGAACCGGGTCAGGTTGCCACAGGCGGTACAGCGGTAGCGGGTGGGTGCGTGCTCCACGGCGGCCAACGATAGAGGGCGCCGGCCACCCATCCGCCTGACGTCACAACCCCCTGCATACCGTGGTGCCGTGGTGAGCGCCGTCACCGTCCCGGGCTCCACCGTCCCGGGCTCCACCGTCCCGGGCTCCACCGTGGGGCCGGCCGACCCGGGCCCCTACCTGTACGAGGTCAGGTTCGTGGTGGTGGACGTGGAGACGACCGGCGGGACCGCCGAGAACGGCGCGCTCATCGAGGTGGCGGCGGCCGCGTACCAGGGCGGCGAGCGCCTGGACGTCGTCGACAGCCTGGTCGACCCGCACGTCCCCATCGATCCCTTCGTGAGCGGGCTGACCGGCATCACCGACGCCATGGTGCAGGGGGCGCCGGCACTCGGTGACGTCCTCGTGCCGCTGGACAGGCTCGCCGACGGGGCCGTCATGGTCGGGCACAACGTCGCCTTCGACGTGGGATTCCTCGACGCAGGCTTGGCCCGCCTGGGCCGGGCGCCCCTGGCCAACCCCTGCGTCGACACATTGGCGCTGGCGCGCCGGCTGGTGCGCGACCTGGTGCCCGACTGCACGCTGTCGACGCTCGCCACCGCCTTGCGCCTCGAGCACCGGCCCCGGCACCGCGCCATGGCCGACGTGCTCGCCACGGCCGACCTCCTGCACCGGCTGATCGAGGTCGCCACGGGGTACGGAGTCCTGCGACTGGGCGATTTGCTCGCGCTTCCCGAGCGCCTGGCTCCGCTCCCCGGCGCGTCGCGGGCGGGACCGGGGTGCTTCAGCGCGGCATGACGCCCTCAGGACGCCGCCGCCCTCGACACGGCCCGCAACCGGTCCAGGACGGCCCCAGCTCGGCCGTGGTCGATGACCTCTCCCGCCAACGCCACTCCCTCGCCCAGCTCGGGAGCGAGCCCGGACACGACGAGCGCAGCCGCGGCGTTGAGGCACACGATGTCGCGATGGGCGCCCGGCTCGCCGCCGAGCACCCGACGCACCACCTCGGCGTTGGTGGCGGGATCCCCGCCGCGCAGTGCCTCGGCCGACGACTGGGCCAGGCCGAGCGCCTTGGGGTCGACGCGGTACCGGCGGATCTCGGACCCGCCGTCGCCGTCGGACGTGGCCTCGAGCACCAGGCTGGTCGTGGTCGTGGACAACTCGTCGAGCCCGTCGTCACCGTGCACGACCATGGCCCGGCGCGCCCCGTTGGCCAGCAGCACGCCGAGCATCGTGTCGGCCATGGCCGGGTCGCTCACTCCCACGACCTGGTAGCGCACCCGCGCCGGGTTGGCGAGAGGGCCGAGGAAGTTGAACACGGTGGCCACGCCCAGCTCGCGGCGCACCGGGGCGACATGGCGCATGGCCGGGTGAAAGCGCGGAGCGAAGCAGAAGCCCATGCCGGCCTCCTCCACGCACCGGCGCACGCCGTCGGGTCCCAGGTCGATGACCACCCCCAGTGCCTCGAGGACGTCGGCCGAACCCGCCGCCGACGAGGCGGCTCGTCCGCCGTGCTTGCACACCTTGGCCCCCGCTCCAGCGGCGACGAAGGCGGCGATGGTGGAGACGTTGATGGACCGGCTCCGGTCCCCTCCGGTGCCGCACGTGTCGAGCAAGTCGCCGTCGATGGCGACCGGTTCGGCGTGGGCGAGCATGGCGCGGACGAAGGCGGACATCTCCTCCACCGTCTCGCCCTTCATCCGCAGCGCCGACACGAAGGCGGCCACTTGAGCCGGAGTGGCAGCGCCGCTCAGGATCTCGCCGAAGGCCTTGGCGGCGAGCTCCTCGGAGAGGTCCTCACCGGCGAAGAGCGACAACAGGACGGCCGGCCAGCCGCCCAGTGCGACGAACGGATCGTCTTCCTCTTCGGTCACGTCAGTCCCACCACAAGTCGCCGTCGAGCACGCCACGGGCGACGAGCCCGAGCTGCACCTGGCTGGTGCCCTCCACGATGGTCAGCTGCTTGGCGTCGCGGTACCACTGCTCGGTGGGGTGGTCCTCCATGTAGCCCGCCGCCCCGAGGAGCTGCACGGCCAGCCCCGAGGCCCGCACGGCCAGCTCGGTGGCGTGGTACTTGGCGGCGGAGAGGTACGGCACCCACTCCTTGGAGAACTTGCCCTGGTCGGCCAGCCAGGCGGCGCGGTAGGTGAGCAGCCGGGCGGCCTCGATGTCCACCGCGCACTTGGCGATCTCCCACTGGATGCCCTGGAAGTCGGCGATCGTCCTGCCAAAGGCGGCGCGCTCCTTGACGTAAGAGGTGGCGTACATGAGGGCGCCCTCGGCCAGGCCGATGCCGCGGGCAGCGACGACCGGGCGCATCGAGTTGAGCCCGAGCATGGCCAGGCGGAAGCCTCCGACCTCGCCGATGACGTTCTCGGGAGGCACGTGCACCTCGTCGAGGACGAGCTCTCCGGTGTCGACGCCGCGCACGCCCATCTTGTGGTCGGTGCGTCCCACCCCCACTCCGTCCCAGGAGCGCTCGACGATGAACGCGGTGATCGAGTCGTGCGCCCGGCTCTCCGGCGCGGCCGTCTTGGCGAACACCGTGTACCAGTCCGCCTCTCGCACCCCCGACATCCAGCACTTGGTGCCCGACAGGACCCACCCGCCGCTGTGGACGGGATCGGGGACGGCCCGGGTGCGCATGCCCATGACGTCACTTCCCGCCTGAGGCTCCGACAGCCCGAAGGCGGCTCGCTCCGAGCCCTTGGCGATACCCGGGAGGTAGCGCTGCTTCTGTGCTTCGGAGCCGGCGATCATCACCGGGCCGGTGGGAAGCCGGGTGAGCAGCAGCATCAGGGCGGCGGTGTTGGAGTACTTGGCCACCTCCTCGATGGCAATCGACAAGCCGAGGATGCCGGCCCCGGCGCCGCCGTAGGCCTCGGGGATGCACAGCCCGAGGAGACCGGCGTCACGGAACACCTCAAACAGGTCGGCCGGGTACTGGCCGCTCTTGTCGATCTCCCTGGCGCGGGGCCTCACCTTCTCCTGCGCCAGGCGCCGCACCACCTGGCGAAGCTCCGACAACTCCGCAGAGAGCTCGAAATCCACGGCCGCAGGCTATCCGACGACCATTCGACGCCCGCCGGCGCGGGGCCGGGCGCGACGGCACCAGTAGTCTGCTCGGGATGGAATCGGCCATCGAAGTGCACGATCTGGTCCGCCGCTTCGGCGACCTGGAGGCGGTGCGCGGCGTGAGCTTCGACGTGGAGCCGGGCGAGACCTTCGGCTTTCTCGGCCCCAACGGCGCCGGCAAGTCGACCACCATCTCCATGCTGTGCACGCTGCTCGTGCCCAGCGCCGGCGCGGCCAGGGTGGCCGGCTTCGACGTGGCCGCACAACGGGCCGAGGTGCGCAAGCGCATCGGCTTGGTGTTCCAGGACACCACCCTGGACGACTACCTCACTGCTTCGGAGAACCTGCGCTTTCACGCCGAGCTCTACGGGGTGCCCCGCTCCCAGGCTGCCGAGCGGCTCCAGGACGTCCTCGAGATGGTGGGGCTGTGGGAGCGTCGCGACGGCCTGGTGCGCACGTTCTCCGGCGGAATGAAGCGTCGGCTCGAGATCGCCCGGGGACTGTTGCACTCGCCCCGGGTCCTCTTCCTCGACGAGCCCACAGTGGGGCTCGACCCCCAGACCCGGGCGCACATCTGGGACTACATCAACGAGCTGCGCCGTCGCGAGTCCATCACCATGTTCCTCACCACCCACTACATGGACGAAGCCGAGCACTGCGATCGCATCGCCATCATCGACGAGGGACGCATCGTGGTGATCGACACCCCTGAAGCCCTGAAGGGCACCGTGGGACGCGACCGCGTGCAGCTGCACACCCCCGACCCGGACTCCGCCATCGCCGCCCTGGGCGAGCACTTCGGGCTGGAGGCAACCATGAGCGAGGGAGCGGTGACCGTCTACGTGCCGAGCGGCGAGCAGTTCGTCCCCCGGCTCTTCGGCGAGCTCGACGTGACCATCTCGGCCGTGAGCATCGCCCGCCCCACCCTGGACGACGTGTTCATGGACTACACCGGCCGCACCATCCGCGACGCCGAGGCCTCCGCCAGCGAGCGCATGGCCGGCTCGATGTGGATGCGCGCCGTCCGCCGGCGATGACCGAGCCCGTGCGCGAGACGCAGGCGGCCCTTCCGCCGGCCGTCGTCGAGGACCTCCTCCCCGACGCTCGGACCGGCACCAGGCGGCACCAGGCCACCCCCGCCTCCGTGCGGGTGGCGGGGGGCCGCTGGCGCGACGACCTGCGGGCCGTGCGGGTGGTGTGGCACCGAGAGCTCATCCGCTTCGGTCGCAACCGCCTGCGCATCATCACTTCGCTGGCCCAGCCTGTGCTGTTCCTGTTCGTGCTCGGTACCGGGCTGTCGTCGCTCGTGGCGCGCAGCGTGCCGGGCGGGGGCGGCGTGAACTTCCGCACCTTCATGTTCCCGGGGGTGGTGGCCATGACGGTGTTGTTCACGGCCATGTTCTCCTCGGTGTCGATCGTGTGGGACCGCGAGTTCGGCTTCCTGCGCGAGATGCTGGTGGCCCCGGTGCGCCGGGGTGCGCTGGTGGCCGGCAAGTGCGCCGGAGGCGCCACTGTGGCCACGTTGCAGGCGCTCATCATGCTGGCCTTGGCCGGTCTGGTGCACGTGCCCTACTCGCCGTTGCTCCTTTTGACCTTGGCGGGCGAGATGCTCCTCGCTGCCTTGACCATCACCGCTCTGGGCACCGCCCTGGCGTCGCGCATGGCCCAGGTGGAGTCGTTCCAGGTCGTCATGCAGTTCGTCGTGCTGCCGCTCTTCTTCCTCTCTGGCGCGTTGTTCCCCCTCAAGGGACTTCCCGGCTGGCTGAGCGTCCTCACCCGTCTCGACCCCCTCGCCTACATCGTCGATCCCATGCGCCGGGCCGTCTTCGCCCACGTGCACACGACTCCGGCCGTGGCCCAGACCTTCGGCGCCACCCTGACGTGGGGATCGTGGACCCTTCCCGTCGGGCTCGAGCTCGGGCTCACCGCCGCCTTCGGCACCGTCATGCTCTCGTTGGCCGTGTTCGCCTTCTCCCGCACCGAGTGAGCGCGCCCGTCGTCCTCGTCACGCTCGGCCCGGTCGGCGACCTGGGCGAGATCATGGGTCCCGACGCCGAGGTCCGGAGCCTCCACGGGCTTCGGGGTGAGGACCGGGCCCAGGCCCTCGCCGACGCCGAGGTCCTCATGACCTGGAACTGGCGACGCGAGATCGGAGAGGAGCACGCGCCCCGGGTGAACGCCGGCTTCGTGCAGCTCGTCTCGGCCGGCGCCGATCACTTCCCGTTCGACCAGTTGCCTGCGGGCGCCACCGTGTGCAGCAACGTGGGCGCCTACGCCGAGCCCATGGCCGAGCACGTCGTTGCCATGTCCCTGGCGCTGTTGAAGCGTCTCCCCCAGAACCACCGCAAGTTGGCCGAGGGCGAATGGAACCAATCGCTCACCCGCTGTCTCTCGGGGGCGGTGTGCGCCATCCTCGGCTTTGGAGGGATCGGCACCGCCACGGCGCGACGCATGCAGGCGCTCGGTGCCCGCATCCATGCCGTGAACACCTCGGGGCGCACCGGCGAGCCGGTCGAGTTCGTCGGTACCCTCGACGACCTCGACACCGTGCTCGGGGCCTCGGACGTGGTCGTCGTCTGCCTCCCCCTCACCCGGCGCACCCGGGGGCTCATCGGCCGCCGGGAGCTGGAGCAGATGAAGGACGATGCCGTCCTCGTCAACGTGGCGCGTGGCGACGTCATCGTCCAAGGCGATCTCTACGAGCACATGCGCACGCATCCGGACTTCTCGGCCGGCATCGACGCCTGGTGGACCGAGCCCATGCACGACGGGGAGTTCCGCGTCGACCATCCCTTCTTCGAGTTGCCCAACCTCTTCGGCTCCCCCCACAACTCCGGGTTGGTGCCCGGCATGATCGAAGAAGCGCTGCGGCGGGCCGCCGAGAACATCCGGCGGTACCTGACCGGGCAGCCGGTGACCGGAGTGGTGCACCCCGAGGACTACGTGGAGGAGCCGGAGAGCCCGTAGCCTCCAGCCGCACAATTTCGTTTGTCGTCGCGCGGAGCCAGGCCCGCACCAGGCACGGATCCGGGGAAGTGGTCTGTGGAAGAGCGTGGCGGTCGTCAAGACCCCTGCGGCCAGGGTCGATATGCCCATTCATGACGAAACTCCGGCGACTGGCTCCCGTCATCGCGGGCGTGCTCCTGGTGGCGGCCACGGGCGGCGTGGGCCTCGGGCTCACCGCGCAGGCGAACAGCAAAGCAGAGAACCTCCTCGTCCAGGACCGCACCACCTTGCAGACAACGCTGGCCGGGCTGGGCAAGCAGTACCTGCTGTTCTCGCTCAAGGAGGGCCTCGACTACGCCTCCAGTGGGACATGGCAGCTCACCCCGGGCAGCCAGGCCGACGAGGCACGGCTGCGGTCGTTCGTGCAGAACGCCACCTTCCTCAACTACGGCGCCGCACTGGTGAACCTAAGCGGCCAGACCCTCGACGACTACACCGTCGGTCCCGGCCTCCCTGCCGCCAGCAACCCCGGCTACGGGCCGATGACCAAGGAGCTGCTCGCCGCCCAGCCCGACGTCTCGTCGGTCATGAAGGTCGACGGCATCCCGGTGGTGGCCATGGGCGTACCGGTGGACGTCGGAGGGCAGACGGCGGCCATCTTCGTCGGGTTCATGCGCATGAACCCCTCGGACCTCGAGACCTACGCCGAGCACCTCCACTACGGTAAGACCGGCCTCGGTTACGTTGTCGACTCCGCAGGCACCGTCGTCGCCGCCACCGATCCCTCGGCCATCGGCACCCTGCTGCGCCAGCCCAGGGCGCTGGCCGCCAGCGCCCGAGGCCGCTCCGGCGCCTACCAGTTGAACGGCCTGGAGGTGAACTACGCCCCCTACGGCGTGGGCGGATGGTCCGGCGTCACGGTGGAGAGCGCAGCGGAGTTCTTCGGACCGATCCGCAGCAGCGACCTGCACATCGGGCTGGCGCTGCTCGGTCTGCTGGTCGTGGCAGCGGCGGGGATCATCGTGCTCGGCTACCGCCAGGAGACGGCCCGGCGGCGGTTCCAGGAGCTCCTCGCCCACCAGGCGTACCACGACGGCCTGACCGGCCTGGCCAACCGCTCGTTGCTCAACACCCGGTTGCACCAAGCGGTGTCGCGGGCCCGGCGCCAGGGAGACGGGGTGGCCCTGCTCTATCTCGACCTCGACGGCTTCAAGCCCGTGAACGACCGCGAGGGCCACGAGATCGGCGACGAGCTGCTGGTGGCCGTGGCCCAACGACTCACCCGCGTGGTGCGCGCCGAGGACACCGTGGCCCGCATCGGCGGCGACGAGTTCGCCATCCTCATGGAGGACGTGACCGACCCGCTCGCATCCCGGCAGGCGGCCGAGCGCATCGTCGGTGAAGTGTCCAGACCGGTGACGGTGCGCGGACGCGACCTCAGCGTCGGCGTCAGCGTGGGCATCGCCTACAGCCCGCGAGGCGAGGACGACGGCGAGACCATGTTGCGCGACGCGGATCTCGCCATGTACCGGGCCAAGGACGCCGGCAAGAGCGGGTTCGTGTTCGCCGTCGACCCGGTGGGGGCTCCCGGCGGCCGCTGAGCCGGCGACTCAGCGCCCTTCGTAGACGAGGGCGCGCCAGTGCCCGGTGAGCGGCACGGCGCTCAGGGCGGTGCCGGCGTCGACGAGCCAACGCAGCTGCTCCCCGACGGGCGTGCCAAGCGGAGGGCGCACCACCAGCCCCCGGCGGGGATGGTCCTGCACCCACCGCCACCCCTGGGGAAGCGGCACCCCGAGCGAGGCCAGCCGGGACACCAGCCGAGGGCCGGTGGCGTGCTGCACGCCGACCGAGTCTTCGTCCACCCCGCGGCGCGTCACGCGTCCCGCCACCCAGGTGCACACCGGGACCTCGTAGACGTCGGAGGAGAACACCAGCCCCAGCGTCGTCGGAGGTGGAGGGGCATCCTCTTCACGGATCCCGGGTTGCAGGTTCACCCAGCCCCGATGGGCGCCACCGAGCCTCTCCATGTGACCGAGGACGACGCCGGTGTCGCCGGCGTCGAACTCGAACTCCGCCGACGGGCGCGCCACGCCTGCTCAGCGCGCCCCGGGGGCACCGGCCGCCCGGCCCGGTTCGAGCCTGGGGCCGTCGAAGTGGTCGACGGTGGTGAACTCCTCGACGGCGGCGCGTCGCAAGCGGGTGGGCTGGTGCACGGGGCGACCGAGGGCGATCACGGCGGCCACGGCATGGCTGTCTGGGACGCGCAACAGCTCACGCACCTCGTCCTCGTGGCGCACCACCATGGTGGTGATCACCCCTCCGAGCCCCTCGGCACGCGCCGCCAGGAGCAGGCTCCAGACGAACGGGTACACCGACGCCCCGCCCACGAGCGTGTAGCGGTCGAGGTCGCGGTCCACCGCGGCCAGGCGGCGGAGGTCGGCGAGCACCACCAGGAGTACGGGCACTTCGTCGAGGTGCTCGGCGAACCCCCCCGGCCCGGCCGCGCCCGCCTGAGCCAGGGACAGCGCACCGGACAGGGCTTCCTCCTCGGCCCCGCGGTCGGTGACCGGCGCCCACGGGGTGAGCCCGGCCACCGACATGGCCAGGTACTCGTACCACCCGCCGAGGTACAGGTCGCGCAGCGCCTTGCGCACCTCGGGGTTGCGCACCACGATCACCCTCCACGCCTGGCGGTTCCCCCCGTTGGGCGCGAAGCGGGCCGTGTCGAGCAGGCGGTGCACCACGTCGTCGGGCACCGGGTCGGCAGCGAACTCCCGCACCGCTCCCGTACCCCGCAACGCCTCGAGCAGGTCCACGGCGCCGGAGGCTACAGCTCGCCCTCCGGCCACAGCTCCTCGAGCTCGCGGCCGCGCGTCTCGGGGAGGAACCAGAACAGCCCGGTCAGGACCACCACCGGGAGGAAGGTCACCAGTCCCCCGAAGGCGAACCGGTTGCCGACGTCGGCCACCGACCCGAAGAGCACGAGGCCCACGATGGCGCCGAGGACGCCGGCGGCCACGTTCCATCCCGCCACCGACGCCCGGATCGAGGTGGGGAACAGCTCGTTGGCCAACGCTCCTGCCGCCGGAGCGAAGCAACCCCCGGACAACGCGGCGAGCTCGTAGCCCACGAAGAGGTCGAGGCGCGGCCCGCTGTAGCAGACCAGGGCCGCCACGGCCATGCCCGCCATGGCCACGGCACCAGTGGGACGCCGCCCGACGTGGTCGGCGAGCCAGCGGCCGGCCAGGAGCCCGGCGAGCCCCACCACTCCCGCTCCCACCACCATGGCCGAGGTGCCGGCGCCCGAGATCTTGAGCACGTTCTGGGCGTAGACGAACACGAAGCTGTTGGCCGGGCCCGTGACGACGGCAACGGCGAAGGCGAGCGCCGCCACCACGAGGAGCCGGCCCCGGAAGGCCTTGCTCACGGCGCCGAAGACCGGCATGGGGTGCTCGGTGCGTGCCGCCTCGGCGGCGAAGCGGTCCGACTCCACGACGTGACGTCTGAGCAGCATCACGCCCACCAGGGGTACGGCGGACAGCAGGAAGAGGCCCCGGAACCCGAAGACCGACGAGGCCAGGCCGTGCAGCACGGCGGTGATGCCCGATCCCACCGCGTACCCCCCGGCGATGAGCCCGATGGCCTTGGCCCGGTCGGAACTTCCCGTCTCCTCGGCCGCGCCCACCTGGGCGATGGCGTTGGTGGCCGACAGCGGCGGGCGCCCCAAGGCGAAGATGACGACGAACCACCAGTACCCGGGGCTGATCGACGCCAGCACGGTGATGGCCAGGCCCACCACGCAGGTGCTCACCAGCATGACGCGCCGCCCTAGACGGTCGGCCAGCCCGGCCAGGGGCAGGCCGCCGATGGAGGCGAAACGGATGATGGCCAGCCCGACCCCGAGCTCGGTCCCCGAAAGCCCGGCCTGGTCGGCGATGGTGTTGCCGTTGGTGGCGTGGCCGAAGGCCTTCGCCACCGAGCCGAGAGCGGACACCACGCCGTACTGGCCGAACCCCGACGCCAGGGCGAACAGCGCCAGCGTGATGACCGCCGGGTCGAGCCAGTTGCGCAGGACGAGACCGTCCGCCGACGTCTGGCTCGTGCGCCTGGTGCGCGAGATCGCCATCGTCAGTGGGCCAGGCGCGCCGTGTGACGCACCCGGCGGCGGCCGGCCCAGAACGGCGCGTCGAGCACGGTGAGGAGCACGATCGCCACCCCGGTCGCGCTCAGCACGTACCAGGGCCAAGGACCGAGCACGCTGAGCAGCGTCCAATTGCCCGGCGGGCTGCGGAGGAACATGTAGTTGGCCCCGGTCACCCCGTCGATCAGGCCCACGAAGGCGGTGTAGGCGGCCGTCAGGGCGAGGACACGCCGTGCGGCGCCTCGCCGCGGCTTGAGACGCAGTCCGATCACCAGGAACAGCGCGGCCAGCACGATGCCGAGGTGCCCGACCAGGTACTGGAAGAAGACGAGATGGGGGAACCCGGCGTTCAGGTCGGGCGTGATGACCGCCTGGAGGGTGCCGGCCAGCCCCCAGAAGTAAGTCAGCTCGACCAGGATCGGCACCTGCCAGAAGCAGGCGGCCGCCGCCACCAGGGCAGCCACGTCGCACAGGGCCAGAGGCAGGTCGGTGCTCGCCGAGAACGTCCCGGCCACCACCAGGGCCACGACGTAGCTCACGGCGTCGGCGAAGAGCAGGGCGCCGAGCGCTCGCGCCGCCCACGCCGTCCAGGGCCCGGGGCGGCGACGGGCTTCGACGCAGCCGGCCACGCCGGCCGCCACGGCCAGGGCGACGGCGGCGCCGTAGGCGCCGGGGGTGACGACGGCGATCAGCAGGGGAACCTCACCCTGCCAGGCTCGCGCGCCCCGGGCGGGGTGCGGTGGTTGGACGCGACGCAGCCGCAGGTGACGAGGACGGCGCAGGCGGCGGGCGGTCCCGCCGCCGAGGCTCAGGCCGACTTGCGGCGCTGGCGGAGGATCCGGCGACGCTCCCGCTCGGTGGCGCCACCCCAGACGCCCTCGCGCTCGCGGTTGGCCAGGGCGTGCTCCAGGCACGCCTGGCGGACCGGGCACATACCGCAGATGGCCTTGGCTTCCTCGGCGTCCTCGTCGGACACGGGGAAGAACACCTCGGGGTCGATGCCCCGGCAAGCGGCGCGCTTGCGCCAGGTGGCGGCGGCGGGGAGGGCGGTCATGGGAGTCACTTCCTCAAAGCTCACGTGTTCGCAGTGGTGGTCGGTTTCTCGTTTTGTGGTCTTTGTGAACCGCCGCACAACCCTGTGACCAGGGACAATGCTCCCCTGGCAGGGAAAACAGCGGAACGCACAGTATGGCGCGGGCCGGACCTGTTGTCCAGATCTCCCCTGGTCAGGGGCGCAAGTCGACGGCCAGCTCGGCCCGGGTCCCGGCGTCGAGGCGCGTCTCGTGGTGGTAGGCGGGGTGGTCGACGGCGAGCACCACCGGGCCGGTGGCGAAGCGCTCGGCATGGCCGGGGTCCAGGGCGAAGCGGATGTAGTGCACCGAGGCGGTGACCTTCTCCCGGGTGAGCTGATCGGCGTGCGCCGTCTCGGGCACCGAGCGGACGATCTCGACGTCCTCGCCGGCGCCGATTCGGAGCTCGACCGATCGCTCGATTCCCACCAGCTCGGGGAGCCATCTGTGCAGGGCCTCCTCGTCGGTCAGCTCGATGAAGAGCGTGGCCGACAGCTCCCCCGGCTGGGCGATGAGCGGGTTGTACACGTCGAGCTCGGCCTGGACCTGGGCGTCGCTCATCATGCGCTCCACCCTGACCATCTCCTGCACCTGGAAGCGGACGGTGTCGCGGTTCTCGAACACCAGGGTCACGATGGGACCGACCGCGACACGACGGCGAGCCTTCAGCTCGATGACGTGGCGGCGGAACCCGTCCCGACCGCGCTCGTAGGTGCGGAGGTCCTCGATGTCCTCCAACCGGAGCCAACGTGCGCCGGGGGCGCTCAGCCGCCCACCTGCTTGAGGCCCTCGGTGAACCGGCCGGCGTGGCTCTTCTCGGCCCGGGCCAGTGTCTCGAGCCACTCGGAGATCTCGGTGAAGCCCTCGTCGCGCGCCGTTCGTGCGAAGCCGGGGTACATCTCGGTGTACTCGTAGGTCTCGCCTTCGATGGCCGACTTCAGATTGTCGGCGGTGGAGCCGACCGGCACGCCGGTCACCGGGTCGCCGATCTCGCGCAGGAAGTCGAAGTGCCCGAAGGCGTGCCCGGTCTCTCCCTCGGCCACGGAACGGAACAGCGCGGCGATGTCGGGATAGCCCTCCACGTCGGCCTTCTGGGCGAAGTAGAGGTAGCGACGGTTGGCCTGGCTCTCGCCGGCGAACGCCTCCTTCAGGTTGCTCTCGGTCTTGGAACCCTTCAGCTGGGCCACGATGGTCTCTTCCTCCTGGTTGTCGTGTTGTCTCTCGAACTGGTCGTCGCCGTGCTGCTCGAGGTCGGGCCGGCCTGTCGAAAGACAGCCGGCACCGCCGGTTCAGCGTGAGGCACCTGCCGGGGTGCGGCTCCTGCGACGTGGTGACGATCTCCGGCCCCGGCACTCGGCGCACAGCCCCCGGAACACCACCTCGGCCTCGCCCACCTCGAAGCCGTCGTCGGCACCCTCGGGCACGGTGACGGCACTGAAGTCGGCGTGCAGGTCGCGCACCTTTCCACACCGGCGGCACACCAGGTGATGGTGCGTCCCCTCCACGTTGGGGTCGAACCGGGTGGTCCCGGTCCCCAGGTCGAGGGCCGAGACCTCGCCCAACGCCGAGAGCTCGTGCAGGGTCTGGTACACGGTCTTCAGGGAGATCGTCTCCATCTCCGTCCTGGCTGCGGCGTGGACCACCTCGGCGGTGGGATGGGTAACGTCACCTTGAAGGATCCGGAAGATGCACTGGCGCTGGGCGGTCACCTTGCGCCCCCGGGCCCGGAACAAGGCGGTCAGCTCCTCGGGCGACTTCATCGCCCCAGGAACGTATCACCAATGATTGTTTGTTGACACTTGTTGTCGATTTGGTCACGGAGGGCAGGCGGCCGGGCCCGGGCCGTGACCCTTTCGACGGGTCAGCGGTGCAGGAGGCCTGTGGCAGGCTCTGGCCGTGCCCGATTCGCGCTCGGCGTCGGCCGAATTCGACCGGCGCGCCTCGCTGCGGAGGCTGTCCCAGGAGCGCTTCGACGTCCTGGTCGTCGGCGGAGGCGTCACCGGCGCCGGCGTGGCTCTCGACGCCGCCTCGCGCGGCCTGCACACCGCCCTCGTCGAGCGCCACGACTTCGCCTCGGGGACCTCGTCGAAGTCGTCCAAGATGGTCCACGGGGGCATCCGCTACCTCCAGCAGCGCGATTTCCGCCTCGTCTACGAGTCGCTGCACGAGCGCCAGCGCCTGCTCGACAACGCGCCCCATCTGGTGTCCCCGCTTCCCTTCCTCATCCCGTTGTTCGGGCGGTCCGGCGTGGTCTCCAAGCAGGTGTCGCGCGCCTATTCGACCGCACTGTGGCTCTACGACCTGACCGGCGGGCTGCGCATCGGCAAGCGCCACCAGCGCGTGTCCAAGGAGGAGGCGCTCGCCCACTTCCCCACGCTGCGCACCGAGGCCCTGGTGGCCGGCTTCCTCTACTACGACGCCCGGGCCGACGACGCCCGGTTGACGCTGACCCTCGCCCGCACCGCCGTGCTGGAGCACGAGGCGGTGGCCGCCAATTACGCCGAGGTCACCGGGCTGCTCCACGACCGGTCGGGACGGACGTGCGGGGCCAAGGTGCAGCCCGCTCTCCCCGTCCCGGGCGCGCCGACGTCGCCCGAGCTCGAGGTGCGGGCCGACGTGGTGGTGAACGCCACGGGCGTCTGGGCCGACGACGTCCGCGCCCTGGACGAGGGCGCCCACCCCCACTCGATCCGCCCGGCCAAGGGCATCCACGTGACCGTCCCCCGGAGCCGGCTGCCGGCCGACATCGCCGCCGTGGTCCCGGTGACGGGCGACCGGCGCTCGATCTTCGTCGTGCCCTGGCCCGATGGCGACGACGTCTACATCGGGACCACCGACACCGACTGGGACGGCCCGCTCGACGACCCGGCCTGTCTCCCCGAGGACGTCGACTACGTGATCGACGCCGTGAACAACGTGGTGACCGAGCCCCTGTCCCCGGCCGACGTGACCGGGGTATGGGCCGGCCTGCGGCCGCTTCTCGCTCCCACCGAGGGACAGCGCGTGAGCGCCCGCACGGCCGACATGTCGCGTCGCCACCTGGTGCGGGTGTCCGACGCCGGGCTCGTCACGGTGACGGGCGGCAAGCTCACCACCTACCGGCAGATGGCCGAGGACGCCGTGGACGCCGCCCTGTCACAGCTCGGGGCGCGGGGGCGCGCCAACCCGTGCCGCACCCGGCGCATGGCCCTGCGTGGCGCGGCGGGCGCGGCCGAGTTGCGCGGCCCGGGCGTGGCCGGAGAGCTCGGTGTCGACGAGGACACCCTCGCCGCCCTCGTCGCCAGGCACGGCGGGGAGACGCGCCACGTGCTGGCCCTGGCCGAGGGACGGTCGGAGCTGCTCGAACCGCTCGTGCCCGGCCTGGCCCAGCTGCGAGTGGAAGCCCTGTGGGCGGTGCGCAACGAGATGGCCGTGACCCTCGACGACGTCCTCACCCGGCGCACCCGGGCCACCCTGCGCCGGGCCCGCGCCGCCGCCGACGTTGCGCCGGACCTGGCCGACCTCCTGGCCGACGAGTTCGGGCGGGCCCGCACCGCCGTGCACGAGGAGGCCGAGGCGCTGCGCCGTCAGGTCGAGACCGACCTCGGCCGGGCCGGGCTCGACGTCGGCGCAGGCGGACGGGCCGGAGCTCCCGAAGGCCGCACCCTTTGAGCTCCCCCACGCCGGTCACGCCCATCGACGCCCCGGCCGGTTCGATCGGTGAACGTCTGGGCGGTCCCCGCGTCCCGGTCGACGACGCGCTGGTCCGGCGGCTCGAAGAGGTGTGCCCGGTGGTGGAGGTGGACGGGCGCAGCCGGGCCGAGGCGGGACGCGACTGGTGGCCCATCGCCATCTCGTGGGCGGTGTCCGGGAAGGTGCCCGCCATGCCGGCCGCCGTGGCCAAACCGGCCGCCGCTCAGGAGCTGGCCGCGGTGCTGCGTTGTTGTCACGAGGCGCGGGTGCCGGTGACGGCGATGGCGGGCCGCTCCGGGGTGTGCGGGTCGAGTGTGCCGGTGTTCGGCGGGATCGCCCTCGACCTGTGCGCCATGGCCGGGCTGCGCGAGGTGGACGACGTGTCGCTGTTGGCCGAGGCCCTCCCGGGCACGTTCGGCCCCGACCTCGAGGAGGCGCTTCGGGGCAGGGGCGTCACGCTCGGGCACTGGCCACAGTCCATGGCCCTGTCCACGGTGGGCGGATGGCTGGCGTGCCGGGGGGCGGGCCAGTACTCGACGCGCTACGGGAAGATCGAAGACATGGTCGTGGGACTGGAGGTGGCCCTGGCCGATGGCCGCCTCATCCGCACGGGTGGGACGGGCCCGCGCGCCGCCACCGGGCCGGATCTCACCCAGTTGTTCGTGGGGTCCGAGGGCGTGCTCGGCGTGATCACCTCGGCGCTCCTGCGCCTGCACCCGGTCCCGGCGGACGAGCGCCGCGCCGCCTACCTCTTCCCCGACTTCGTCGCCGGGCTCAGCGCCTGCAGGACGATCCTGCGCCGCGGCGCCACGCCGGCGGTGCTGCGCCTCTACGACGCGGTGGAGTCGAAACGCAACTTCGACGTGGACGGGCACAGCACCCTGATCGTGCTGGACGAAGCCGATCCCGCCCTGCTCGAGGCGACCATGGCTCTGGTGAGCGAAGAGGTAGGCGCGTCGGGGGGTGAGGTGGGTGATCCCGCCCTGGTCGACCGGTGGATGGAGCATCGCAACGACGTCTCGGCGCTGGCCCCGCTGTATCGCGCCGGCATCGTGGTGGACACCATCGAGGTGGCCGGCCGATGGAGCGTGCTCGGCCGCCTGTACGAGGACGCCGTACGCGCCGTCGGGGAGGTGCCCGGGACGCTGGTGGCCTCCGCCCACCAGTCGCACTCCTACCCCGACGGCGCCTGTCTCTATTTCACCTTCGCCGGCCGCCACCCCGAGAGCGGTGGCGAGGACCCGGACGTCGCCGACGAGGGACACCGGCGGTGGGCCGAGGGGTACTACGCGGCGGCGTGGGAGGCGGTCATGGGTGTGGTCGAGCGCCATGGCGCCGCCATCAGCCACCACCACGGCATCGGCGTCAACCGGGCCCGGTTCATGGCTCCGGCGTTGGGTGAGGCCTTCTCGGTGCTGCGCGCCTGCAAGGAGGCGCTCGACCCTCGCGGCATCCTCAACCCGGGGAAGCTCGGACTGCCCTCTCCCTTCGGCGAGGTGCCCTGGCCGTGAGCGTGCTGGTGGTCGACGTGGGCACCTCGAGCGTGCGCGCCTCGGTGGTGGAGGGAGACGAGGTGAGCCACGTGCACCGGCGCGAGCTGCTCCCCACCTCCCCGGCGCCGGGATTCGTCGAGTTCGACCCCGCCGCCATGGCCGACGCCGTACTGGACGTGGCGCGGGCCAGCGCCCAGGCGGCCGTCGACGGCGGCCGTCACCCCACGGGGCTGGGCGTGACCAATCAACGGGCCTCCACAGTGGTGTGGGACCGCAAGAGCGGTGTGCCGGTCGGGCCGGGCATCGGCTGGCAGGACCTGCGCACCGTGGGCATGTGCCTGGCGCTCCGTGACCAGGGCGTGCGCCTGGCCCCCAACGAGTCGGCCACCAAGCTGGGCATGCTCCTCGACCTCGCCGACCCCGGACGCGAGCGCGACCTGTGCTTCGGCACCGTGGAGACCTGGGTGATCTGGACCCTCTCCGAAGGCGCGCTGCACGTCACCGACCAGACCAACGCCGGCGTCACCGGGCTGATGGTGGCCGACGGCGGCTCGTGGAACCAGGCCGTGCTCGATGCGCTTCGCATCCCCGACACCGTGTTGCCGGAGATCGTCGACTCGTCCGGTGTCCTCGGCCCGGCCACCGCCCTGCCCGGGTCGCCGGTCGTGTGCGGGGTCGCCGGCGACCAGCAGGCGTCGCTGGTGGGCCAGGGATGCACGAGGCCGGGGCTGGCCAAGGCGACGTTCGGAACGGGGGGGATGCTCGACCTGTGCGTGGGCGGCACCCGGCCGCGTTTCGAGCGCCGGGGAGGCGCCGGCACCTTCCCCATCGCCGCCTGGCGACGCGCCGGGCGCACCACGTGGGGCGTGGAGGCGGTCATGCTCTCGGCCGGGACGTGCGTGGAGTGGCTGCGCGACGACCTCGGCGTCATCGCCGACGCCGCCGAGTCGGAGAAGGTGGCCGCCGCGGCCGAGGACACCGGTGACGTGTGGTTCGTTCCCGCCCTGCTCGGGCTGGGCGCCCCGGTGTGGGACTTCGGCGCCCGAGGCACGTTCCTCGGCATCACCCGGGGCACCGGGCGCGCCGAGATCGTGCGCGCCGTGCTCGAGGGCGTCGCTCAGCGAGGCGCCGACCTGCTCGAGGCGGCCGAGTCGGACACCGGGCTCGACATCGCCGCCTTGCGGGTGGACGGGGGCATGTCGGCCAACGGGGTGTTCCTCCAGGCCCTGGCGGACGCCATGGGACGGCCGTGCGAGGTGTCGCCGTTGCTCGAGGCCACCACCCTGGGGGCCGCCTACCTGGCCGGCATGGCGCTCGGCACGTACGCGGACGAGGAGGAGGTGGCAGAGGCGTGGCGTCCGGCCCGCACCGTCGAGCCCCGGGTCTCCGAGGCGCGCCGGCGCAGCCTGCGCCAGCGGTGGGGCGAGGCGCGGGCCCGGTCCCTGCGGACCGTCCCCGAGCTCTCCGACCTGGAGTTCTGAGGCAGGAGCCGGCGCTCAGCCGGCCAGCAGGGAAAGGGCTTCGTCGAAGGAGGCCCCGCGCTCGAGAAGGGGCCGGAACCCCATCAACTGGCGAGGCTTGCTCATGCCCAGGGCGCCGGTGAGCCGGCCCCCGGACCCGTAGACGGCGACGAAGCGCTCCGACTGCAGCGTCCCGTCCACCACCACCACCTCGTGGTCGGGCTCGGGTGAGCCGAGCATCTGGATCTTCACGTCGTACTGGTCCGACCAGAAGTACGGCACGGGCGAGTACGGCTCCGCGCCGGCGCGTCCGGCCATGAGGCTCCGGGCCGCGTACTGGCCCTGCTCCGTGGCGTTCTCCCAATGCTCGATGCGCCGGTGGCGGTCCTGGGCTCGGTCGAACCACCGCGCCACGTCGCCGGCCACGACCACGTCGTCGGCGGCATGGAGCGTGGCGTCGCACACCACGCCGTTGTCGATCTCCAGCCCGGACTCCTCCAGCCAGTCGGTGACCGGCGTCACGCCGATGCCCACCACCACCACGTCGGCGGGCACCACCGATCCGTCCACGAGCTCGACGCCGCGCACTGCGCCGCCCTCGTGGGCCAGGCCGGCCACGGCCGCCCCGGTTCGCACCTCCACGCCATGGGAGCGGTGCAACCCGGCACACGCCTCCCCCATCACCTCGCCCAGCACACGGGCCAAGGGCACGGGCAGGGCCTCGAGCACGGTGACGTCGAGGCCTCGTCCCTTGCAGGTGGCGGCCACCTCCGACCCGATGAACCCGGCGCCGATGACGACCAGGCGCGTCTTCGGATCGGCGGTCGCCTCGGCGAGCGAGAAGCAGTCCTCCAGCGTGCGCAGCACGTGCACACCGGCGACGCCGTCCGTCCCGGCCATGGCGCGGGGACGGGAGCCCGTCGCCACCACCAGCGCGTCGTAACGGAGGGTGGCCCCGTCGTCGAGCCGGACCGTGCGAGCGTCGCTGTCGAGGCCACCGGCGACGTGGCCGAGTCGCAGGTCGACCCCCAGGGCGGCCAGCTCGTCCGGGCGCCGCAGCACCACCCGGTCCAATCCCCACGTCCCGGCCAGCAGCTGTTTGGACAGTGGCGGGCGGTCGTAGGGCGGATGAGGCTCGGCGCCGATCAGGACCACGGGGCCGGTGTGCCCTGCGGCGCGGAGGGTCTCGGCCGTGCGCAGCCCGGCCAGTCCTGCGCCGACCACGACGACGGTGGCGTCGGCAGCGAGGGTCACGGGGCGGAAGGGGCGTCCGAAGGGCGGGGGCGTTCAGCCCCCGAACATGGTCATCCACTGCTCCGGGGTGCGGAGCCGGAAGACGTAGTTGCGCCGCCTGGTGTCGCCCATGGTGGCCGACGGCTCGGGAGAGTAGAGATGGCCGGGGTAGAGCACGACGTCGTCGCCGAAGCGGGCCAGGCGGGTGGTGAGCGACTCGTACATCTGCTCGGCGTCCCCACCGGGCAGGTCGGTGCGCCCGCAGCCGTCGAGGAACAAGGTGTCGCCCGACACGAGGCGGCCGGCCACGAAGAAGCACTGGCTGCCAGGCGTGTGGCCCGGTGTGTGGACCAGCTCGATGTCGAGCTCCCCCACCCGGACCACGTCGCCGCTGTGGTGCTCGACGAGGTCCGTCTCCGACACCCCGGTGGCGCGCACCACCCATGGCGCCTCGTCCCGCTGGACGTGGACCGGGACCGACACCTTGTCGAGGAGTTCGCTCACGCCCTCGATGCCGTATCCCATCATCGAGCCGCCGACGTGGTCGGGATGGAAGTGGGTGGCCAGCACGCCGGCGCAGCGCATGTCGTCGGACGCCAGCCGCTCGAGGAGGCCGGCGACGTCGTAGGCAGGGTCGACGATGACCGCCTCGCCTGTTGCCCGGTCGCCGATCAGATAACTGAAGTTCACCATCTGGCCCGCCAACGGGTCGGCGGTGGCGAAGTCCCGGCCCGAGAGGAGCTGGCGGAAGTAGAGGCGGTCGTCGTCCATGGTCGGCTGAAGAGGGTAGCCGGGAGCGCTCAGCGGTAGACCTTCCGCGGGAACACGCTGTGGGGGCCGGGGACTCGGTCCAAGAAGAGCAGCCCGTCGAGGTGGTCGAGCTCGTGCTGGACCGCCCTGGCCTCGAAGGCGTCGACCTCGAGCGCGACCCGCCTCCCCTCCGGGTCCAAGCCGGCCACGACGAGCGCTCCGTCCCGTTGGACGTCGCCGGTGAGGTCGGGAACGCTCATGCATCCCTCTCGGGCCAGCTCTGGCTGGGAGCGCTCGAGCACCTCGGGATCGAAGAGGACGAAGGCACCGTGGCACGAGCGGGCCTTGCGGTGCCCGGTCACGTCGACGGCGAAAGCGCGGCGACCCACCCCGATCTGGGGTGCGGCCAGGCCCACGCACGCGGGAGAGGCCCGCATGGTGTCGACGAGGTCGACGGCCAGGGAGCGCGCCGCCTCGTCGACGACGCCCACCGCCACGGCAGGGGTGACGAGGACGGGGTGAGGAAGGACCAGGACGGGGCGGACCGGCATGGGTGTGGCGGCGCGGGAGGCCGAAGAGCCCTAGAGCGTGTCGGACTCGTCGGGGTGCACCGTGCAGTGCACGCCCAGTGCCTCGGCAGCTCGCCGGATCCGCTCGGCGGCCGCAGCCGGGTCGGGCTCGGCGGGAAGGGTGACGCGCAGGGTCATGACGTAGACGGGAGCTCCGCTCGAGCCCACGAGATGGGTCGAGAGGTCGACCACGTTGCCCCCCTCGGCGGCCAGGGCAGAGGTGACGCCATGGACGATGCCGGTGCGATCGGCACCGTGCACGGCGATCGTCCACGGCACCGCGTCGGCGAGTCCACCCGACTCGGGAAGCTGCGCGTCGCCGAGCAAGCGCACGGTGAGGACGAGGTCGAAGCGCGACGCCACCGGTGCGAGAGCGGCCTCGAGGTCGCCGACACCCACGGACGAACCGGCCGAGACCACGAGCAAGATGGCGAAGTAGCCCTGCAGGATGGTCATCGTCGAGTCCTCGAGGTTGCACCCGAGGTCGACCAGAGCCCCGCTCACGCCGGCGACGATGCCGGGTCGGTCGGCGCCGACGGCGCTCAATGAGAAGCGCGGCACGGATCGAGACTCTACGCTGACCCGTCACCGGCACCGGGGTCCGGGGCCAAGGGGAGGGACGATGGAGCAGCGCTTCACCGTGGCCGGCTTGCTGCGTCACCACGCCGAAGGCCACCCTGAACGACCCATGTTCCGCCTCGGCGGCCGCACGGTCACCTGGGGCGAGCACTACGCACAGGCCCGAGGCGTGGCCCAGGCCCTGCACAACGAGGGGATCGGGCCGGGAGACCGCATCGCCTTCCTCGACCGCAACGGGCTCGAGTACTTCGAGGTGCTCTTCGGTGGAGCGCTGCTCGGAGCGGTGAACGTCGCCGTGAATTGGCGCCTTTCCCCGAGCGAGATGGCGGCCGTGATCGATGACGCTCGTGCCAGCCTGCTCGTCGTCCATCCCGACTACCTGGCGTGCCTGGCCGACATGGCCAGTGGCCTTCCGTCGGTCCGGCGGATCGTGGTCATCGGCGACCCCAAGGCCCGTCCCGAGGAGGGCGGCGCCTCCGACCTGGCACGGCGCGTCGGCTACGAGACATGGGTCTCAGAGCTCGACTCAGCCGACCCGGGGTACGTCGGGAGGCCCGAGGACATCTCCCTGCAGCTCTACACGTCGGGGACGACGGGGCTGCCCAAGGGGGTCATGCTCTCCAACGGCAATCTGGCCCTGTGCTTCGCCCAAGCCGCGCAGGCGGCGTTCGGGGTGGACGAGTCCACGGTGAGCCTGGTGGCGATGCCCCTCTTCCACATCGGCGGATCGGGGTGGGCGCTGGCCGGAATGTCACAAGGTGGGCGCTCGGTGCTCCTGCGCGACATGGACCCGGCAGAGCTCATCCGGTTGGTGGTCGACCAGCGCATCACCCATGCCTTTTTGGTGCCCGCCGTGCTCATGGCCCTGCTCGCCGTACCCGGCCTCGACCAGGCCGACCTCTCCAGTCTGGAGCTCGTCGCCTACGGGGCCTCCCCCATCGCCGAGGACGTGCTCGTCAAGTGCATGCGTGCCTTCGGGTGCCGGTTCGCCCAGGTGTACGGCATGACCGAGACCACCGGGGCGATCGTCCACCTTCCGTTCGAAGACCACGACCCGAACGGGCCTCGAGCCCACCTGTTGCGTGCGGCAGGCAAAGCCCTACCCGGGGTCCAGTTGCGCGTCGTCGACCCCGATACCGGAGAGGACACGGCTGTCGGTGAGGTCGGTGAGGTGTGGACCCGCTCGCCCTACAACATGGTCGGCTACTGGGAGAACCCGGCGGAGACCTCTGCCACCCTCCGGCCCGACGGCTGGCTGCGCACAGGGGACGCCGGCTACCTCGACACCGAGGGCTACCTCTTCCTCCACGACCGGATCAAGGACATGATCGTCTCGGGCGGAGAGAACATCTACCCGGCCGAGGTGGAGAACGTGTTGCTCGCCCATCCGGCCGTCGTGGACGCCGCGGTCATCGGGGTACCAGACGAGCGATGGGGGGAGACGGTGAAGGCCATCGTCGTCCCCATGCCAGGGGCCACGCTCGACGCCGACGAGGTGATCGCCTTCTGCCGGGAGCGGCTGGCCCACTACAAGTGCCCGACCTCCGTGGACGTCGCCGACACCCTTCCTCGCAATCCCTCAGGGAAGATCTTGAAGCGCCAGCTCCGGGAGCCCTACTGGGAAGGGCGCCAACGCCGCATTCACTGACGACGGCAGCGACGTTCGACCTTGGCGCGTCCGGCTCGTCGCCACTCAGAGGAGTGGCTGCTCCGAGTCGTGAGCTTCCCCGCTGTCCTCCCAGTCGTCGTCGGCGCCCGCGTCACCAAGATCGTCCGACGAAGAGGCCGATCGGGCAGCGTTCTCGAGGCGGGGCGCCAGCTCCTCGACCTGCATCCGAGTCTGGCGGATCCGACGGTCGAGCTCGTCGACGATCGCCGTGGCCCGCTCGAGGCGGGCGACCAGCTGGTCGACGTCCACCTCCCGCTGCTCGAAGAAGGCGACGATGCGATCGAGCTCTTGGCTGGCCTCCGTGTAGCTCAGTTCGGATGGCGGGACTTGCGACTTGCCCTCACCCTGAGCACCCGCGCCGGTCATTGCTCGTCTTCCCCACCCGACCGCACGCTCGGCACGGTCGCTTCGACCGTGGAGCGGGCGGTGCCGTCGGCGAATCGAGTCATGATGGGCTGTCCGGGGGTGAGCGCGCCGACGGAGCGAACCAGGCGTCCCTCGTCGTCGAGAGTCAGGCTGTATCCACGCTCGAGTTGGCGATCCACGTCATAGGCATCGAGAAGGCGACGCAACGATGTCAGCCTGCCCTCTCCCCTTTCGACTGCTCCAAACGCCAAAGGGCCCAGCCGGATCGCCCGTTGATCGATCGCAGCCTTGGCGTCGTCGACCTGGCGGCGGCCCTGCAGGGCGATACGAACGGCCCGGTGCTCCGTGCGCTCGGCGTGGCGCTCAAGTTGCCCCCGCGCCGTGCTCGTGAGCCGTTGGCGGCAATAGCCGTGCCGAGAATCGGCGTCCTCCACGACTACGCGGGTCATTCGGGCCAGATTCCGAGCGGATTCAACAGTGGCTTCGTACCAGGTCAACACGTGCCGGACGAGCTCGTGGCCGCATTCCGTGGGCGTCACGAAGGCGCGGTTGGCGACCACGTCGGCCACTGCTTGGTCCCCGCTGTGTCCGATCCCTGTCCACACCGGCAAGGGGTGGGTCGCCACGGCACGAGCCACCATCTCGGTGTCGAAAGCGGCCAGGTCGGAGCGAGCACCGCCACCGCGCACCAGGACCGTCAGGTCACATCGGGCCCGGGCCACCGTCGACAACGCG
>JASHUM010000053.1 GCA_030040015.1 Acidimicrobiales bacterium | reverse complement strand
GTGTACTGGGAGGCGTCCAACGCCCAGTGGTACGGGCCCTACGGCGTGGGCAGCGGCTACGGGGCCCCGAGCCTGGCCACCGGCTCGACGGGCTTGCCCACCCTCGCCGTGCAAGGGGCAGGCGGAGCCGTATGGATCTACTGGGAGGCGTCGAACGCCCACTGGTACGGGCCCTACGGCGTGGGCAGCGGCTACGGAGCACCGGACGTTGCCATCGGCCCGCATTCCGCCTTGCCGACGGTCGCCGTGCAGGGACCTGGCAACTCGCTGTGGATCTACTGGGAGGCATCGAACGCCCAGTGGTACGGCCCGCTCGAGGTGGGTGGAGGACAGTCGACCAACGCCGTTCCGAGCATCGCCGTCGGGCCGTCGGGGCTTCCGACCCTGGTGGTGATGGCTCCCGGCGCGGACTGGGTGTACTGGGAGGCGTCCAACGCCCAGTGGTACGGCCCGCTCGGCGCATAGCAGAAGCGGTATCGAATCGAGCGGTTGTCGCGACGTAGACATGGCGCCGTCGCTGGACGCGGCGCGAGGGACGGATGTCGCGACAGGGTGGCGACGCGGAGATCCTCGATTCCGACTGAAGCCGACGCTACGCTTCGCGCCTTGGTCCCGGCAGGCGGCCGGTGGCGGGTCGCCCGCACATGTGGGTAACAGGCAAATCAGAAGGAAGTGCATTGCGTCGACGCGTCGTGAAGCTCGGCACCCTCGGCGTTGCGATCGGGCTTGTCGTCATGGCGGTGTCCCTCGGCGCCCCACCTGTCCTGGCGCAGCCGCTTCCGATGGACACCACGGCGCCACCGACCGACCCCGCTTGTGTCTACACCCCGAACGACTTCGCCTCGGCGTTCCTGACCGAGCTCTCGGCTCCGCTCTCGCAGAACAACTATGAGTCGATTCTGGCCTGGGAGATGGCCGAGGGAGGGAACTGGCACAACACCGCGCATTACAACCCGTTGGACACCGAGCTCGCCTACGACGGGTCGACGGATTACGAACCGGGCGGCGCCGTGCAGTCGTTCAAGGACTGGGACGACGGGGTGTACGCCCAGGCGTACACGCTCCTGAACGGCGCCTCTCAGGGCCTGTACGGCTATCCGCCCATCCTGAACGACCTGCGGAGCAGCGCTGCCCCCCAGCAGACGACCACCGACATCGACGACTCGGAGTGGGGGACCACCAACGCCACCGCCTACGTCGGTGACCCGTACGACCCTCCGGCACCCCCGTGGGACGAGCCGTGCGTGGGTGATCCCTCGGTGATGGTGGCTGGTCCGGGCGGCGAGCTGGCCGACTACTGGGAGGGTTCCAACGCCGAGTGGACGAGCGCCTTGATCTACGGCGCAGGAACCACCTCGACCACCCCTGCCGTGGCGGAGAACTCCGACGACCAGGACACGGTGGCCGTGCAGGGACCCGACGACTCGCTGTGGATCTTCTGGACCTCGAACGGCGTGTGGTACGGGCCCTACGGCGCCGGCGCGCCGGGTTCCACCTTCGGCACACCGGCCGTGGCCGTGAGCCCGAGCGGCCTCCCCACCGTGGCCGTGCAGGGGCCGGACAACAGCTTGCGGGTGTACTGGCAGGCCAGCAACGCCCAGTGGTACGGCCCCCTGCAGGTGGCCGGTCCCGGATCGGCCTACTCGACGCCGAGCATCGCCATCGGTCCCGACGGCCTGCCCACCGTCTCGGTGCTGGGGCCGGACAACGCCCTCTTCGTGTACTGGGAGGCGTCGAACGCCCAGTGGTACGGCCCGCTCGGCGTGGGCACGTGGGGCTCGAGCTTCAGCGCGCCCGGCGTCGCCGTGAGCCCGTCGTCGGGCCTGCCCACCGTCTCGGTGCTGGGGCCGGACCACGCCCTCTTCGTGTACTGGGAGGCGTCGAACGCCCAGTGGTACGGCCCGCTCGGCGTGGGTGGCTGGGGAGCGAGCTTCAGCGCGCCGAGCGTGGGCGAAGGTCCATCGGGCCTCCCGACCGTCGCCGTTCAGGGACCGGACAACACCCTCTATGTCTACTGGGAGGCGTCGAACGCCCAGTGGTACGGCCCGCTCGGGCCGGGCGCGTCGGGATCCACCTCAGGTTCGCCCAGCTTGTCGGTCGACCCGCAGGGGCTGCCGACCGTGGTCGTGCAAGGACCGGGCAACCAGCTGTGGGCGTACTGGGAGGCGTCGAACGCCCAGTGGTACGGGCCGCTCGGCGTGGGTGGCCCCGGTTCGACGCCGGAACCGCCGGCGTCCGCCGCTCCCGGGAGCTGATTCGGGCACCGCTCCTGACGTGCCCATAAGGCGGGACGCCGGGGTGCACCAGGTAGGATTCCCGCCCATGGACACCCAGCGGACGGCGCGCGCTTCGGCTTCGGAGCCCCTGTACATGCGTACCAGCCTGAGTGACGCCGCCTCTTCGGAGGTGTTCCAGCGGCTGCTCAAAGAGCGCATCATCTTCATCGGGACCGCCATCGACGAGAACGTGGCCAACCTGGTGTGCGCCCAGCTCCTCCTGCTCGCCGCCGAAGACGCGGAGCGGGACATCGCCCTGTACATCAACTCACCCGGCGGCTCGGTGACCGACGGCCTGGCCATCTACGACACGATGCAGTACGTGGCCTGCGACGTGAGCACCATCTGCGTGGGACTGGCCGCCTCCATGGGCCAGTTCCTGCTGTGTGCGGGTGCCCCGGGCAAGCGCCTGGCCCTGCCCCACTCGCGGATCCTGATGCACCAGCCGTCGGGCCAGATGCAGGGTCAGGCCGCCGACATCGCCATCCAGGCCGAGCAGATCGTCTACTTGAAGCGCATGATGGCCGAGCGCATCGCCTTCCACACCGGCCAGCCCATCGAGCGCATCGAGGCGGACTCCGATCGCGACCGGTGGTTCACGGCCGAGGAGGCCAAGGACTACGGGTTCATCGACCGCGTGATCGAGCACTCGGCCACGGTCGGACGTTGATCCGCCCTTCGCGGGCCACGAACGGAGCGGTGTGAGCGAAGCACAGGCCACGGCGACCGCCGAGGAGCGCGCCCCAGGTGTAGTCGAGCTGAAGTCCGAGACTGCGGCACTTCCGGAGACCTTGCGAGTCAGGGCCGAGAGGGCCGCCGCCCGTGGTCCCAAACCGACCCGGGTTGTCGCCGCCCGGGGGAATCTCCGCCTGCGCCTGATCGAGCTGTGGCGGGCCCGTGAGCTCCTCAACTTCCTGGTCCGCAAGGAGATCAAGGTCAAGTACAAGAACTCGTTCCTGGGGTTCCTGTGGTCGATGCTCAACCCGGCGCTGACCCTGGCCGTCTTCTACGTCATCTTCACCTTCTTCCTTCCCAACGGGATCCCGAGCTTCGTCATCTACATGTTCTCCGCCTTCCTGTTGTGGAACCTCTTCCAAACGAGCGTCATCTTCGGCACCACGTCGGTGGTGGGCAACGCCGGCATCGTGAAGAAGGTGGCGTTCCCTCGGGAGATCCTCGCCCTGGCCGCGGTGGGGGCGTCGGTGGTGTTCTTCCTCTTCCAGGCCATCGTGATGGTGGGATTCCTGGTCGGGTTCAGGCACGTGCCGGACTGGCCACTGCTGTGGTTGCTCCCGCTGGCCCTGGTGGCCATCGTCGTCTTCGCCGCGGCGTTGTCGGTCTTCCTCTCCGCCGTGAACGTCTACCTGCGCGACACCCAGCACCTGGTCGAGGTGCTCCTCATGGCGTGGTTCTGGGCGGTGCCGGGGATCTACGCCTTCTCGGGCCGGGTGCACACCGGATTGGTGAAGCACACCCTGTTCGGAATCCCCGGTACCCATCTCATCTGGCTGTACTTCGCCAACCCCCTCACGCCTCCGGTCATGACGTTCCAGCGGGTGCTCTACAACATCACCCACGCCCACTCGACCGTCGCTCCCCACGGCCCCCTCCAGGTGATGTCGGGGTACGGGACGATGTGGTACCTCAGCTCGGACCTCATCGTGATCGGGGTGTCGTTGGCGCTTCTCCTCCTCGCCCTCGTCGTGTTCGGCCGGCTCGAGGGAAACTTCGCCGAGGAGCTCTGAGGCCTGGCCCATGATCACGGCCGTGGACGTCGTCGACGTCTCCAAGCGGTTCCGGCTCTATCGCGCCAAGTACCAGTCCCTGAAGGAACGGGTGCTCCACGCCGGCAACAACCCCCACGAGGACTTCTGGGCCCTGCGTGACGTGAGCTTCGGCGTGGCCGAGGGCGAGACGGTCGGCATCCTGGGCCGCAACGGCTCCGGCAAGTCGACGCTGCTCAAGTGCGTGTCGGGGATCCTTCAGCCCACCGGCGGCAAGGTGGTGGTGCGTGGCCAGCTGGCCGCGCTCTTGGAGCTGGGAGCGGGGTTCCAACCCGACCTCACCGGCCGGGAGAACATCTACCTGAACGCCTCCCTGCTCGGGCTCAACACCAAGGAGGTCGAGAGGCGCTTCGACGAGATCGTCGCCTTCGCCGAGCTGGAGCAGTTCATCGACAACCAGGTGCGCTTCTATTCATCGGGCATGTACGTGCGCCTCGGCTTCGCTGTGGCCGTGAACGTCGACCCCGACGTGCTCGTGGTCGACGAGGTTCTGGCCGTGGGGGACGAGAACTTCCAGCGCAAGTGCCTGGCCCGGATCAAGGAGTTCCAGGACGACGGGCGCACCATCCTCTTCGTCACTCACTCACCCGAGCTGGTGCGCCAGGTCTGTGACCGGGCCGTGGTCCTCGACGGCGGCCGGGTGGTCGGCATCGCCGAGGCGGCGGAAGCCATCCACCTGTACCACGAGCGCCTCCTCCAGCTCGGCGCCATGGCCGAGGTCGGGGTGGAGGCCGAAGCCACGGTCCAGTCGGCGAGCCGCCGTGTCCGTCTGGGTGAGGTGGTGGTGGAGCACCCCGGATCGGGGAGCCGGCCCTACCTCCTTCCCGGTGAGTGGCTCACCGTGCAGGTGCCGTTCGAGGCGGTGGAGTCGATCCCCGAGGTCATCTTCGCCATCACGTTGCGCAGCACCAACGGCGACGTCGTCTTCTCGTCGAACACCGAGGAGCTCGGGCAGCACCTCGAGGCGCCGGTGGGAACGGGCCGGGTCGACTTCACGTTCGACCGGGTGCCCTTGCTCGAGGGCGCCTTCGACATCGGGATCGCCGCCACCGACAAGCGGGGAGTGGTGCTCGACGTCGCAGACCAGGCGGCGCGCTTCGAGGTCATGAACCCGGGACATGCCACCGGCATGCTGGCTCTGGACCTCCGGGCCGAGATGCGTTCTTCGATCCTGGGATGAGCGAGGACACAGCCGGTCACGAGGACTGGCACCGGCGCTATCTCGAGGCGGCCACCGAGCTCGAGGAGCTCTACTCCATGCAGTCCGAGATGTCGGTGGAGATCCAGAGCCTGCGCCTCGAGCTCCAGCGCTACAAGGCCAACCGTCTCCTGACCCTCATCAAGAACGCCAGCCGGCCCATCGTGAAGATGCTGCCCCCCCGGTCGCGGCGACGCTGGCTGGCAGGGCGGTTGTTCCACCTCGTCGTCCGTCAGCCCCGGCCCGACGTGCTCATGCGTCAGGTGTACCTGGGGTGGCTGGAGGACCGGCGCCCGAGCGCCGAAGAGCTCGAGCTCCAGCGCAAGCAGTCCGCTTCGTGGACCGATGCGCCGCTCATCAGCGTGTGCATGCCGGTGTACAACCCCGCGCCCGACGCACTTCGACAGGCGATCTCGGCGGTGCGGGCCCAGAGCTACGAGCGATGGGAGCTGTGCATCTGCGACGACGCCTCCACCCGTGGCGGGGTCGCCGAGGTGTTGAAGGAGCTGGCCGGGGCGGACGCCCGGATCAAGGTGACGTTCTCACCGGCGAACGGGGGCATCTCCAGCGCCACCAATGCGGCGCTGGAGATGGCCGTGGGGGAGTACGTCGCCTTCATGGACGACGACGACCTCATCGAGCCCCACACCCTGTACCTGTACGCCCAGCACCTCCAGCTCGACCCGGCCGCCGACGTCCTGTACTGCGACGAGGACATGCTCATGCCGTCGGGCCAGCGCCGATACCCGTTCTTCAAGCCGAGCTGGTCACCCGAGACGCTCTTGGGGATGAACTACATCACCCATCTCGTCGTGGCCCGGCGATCGCTGGTCGAGGCGGTGGGTGGGCTCCGCTCCGAGCGTGACGGGGCACAGGACCACGACCTGCTCCTGCGACTGGCCGAGCTGACCGACGCCTTCGTCCACGTCCCGGAGGTCCTCTACTCGTGGCGACAGTCGCCGCGATCGACCGCCATGACCTCCGACGCCAAGCCGTGGGCGTACCAGGCGGGTCGCCAGTCGGTGCAGGACGCCCTCGACCGCCGAGGCATCGCCGGCTGGGTCGAGCACGGGAGCTTCCCGGGTGCCTTCCGGGTCCGCTACGAGCTCCCCGACCCGCCCCCCCACGTGGAGATCGTGATCCCCACCAGGGACCGCGCCGACCTGCTCGGACCGTGCCTCGAGTCCATCTCGTCGGTGACGGACTATCCCGACTACTCGGTCACCGTCCTCGACAACGACAGCGTGGAGGAGGAGACCAAGCGCCTGTTCGATCGCAGCGGTGTCCGGGTGGTCCCCGCCCCCGGTCCGTTCAACTACGCCCGCATCATGAACGACGGGTTCCGGGCCGCCGAGGCCGAATTCGTCCTCACGTTGAACAACGACACCCGCATCACCGATCCCCACTGGTTGCGAAGCCTGGTCGAGCTGGCCGCCCAGCCCGGGGTGGGGGTGGTGGGCTGTCGCCTGGTCTTCCCCGACGGACGGCTCCAGCACGAGGGGATCGCCCTGGCGTGTGGGGTGCCGGCGGCCAACTTGGCGTTCGAGTCCCCGGGCCTGCGGGTGCTGGGCGGCGCCATGCGCAGCACCCGGGACGTGAGCGCCGTCACCGGGGCGTGCAGCATGATCCGGCGCTCGGCGTGGGAGGCGATCGGCGGGTACGACGAGGAGTTCGCCGTCGCCTACAACGACGTGGACTTCTGCGTCCGTCTCCGTCGACTCGGTTGGCGGATCGTGTTCACCCCGTACGTCAGTGTCGAGCACGCCGAGAGCGCCAGCCGGGGAGACCTGCACCCCACGTCGGACGTGTCGCTGTTCCTCAGGCGCTGGGGCCCGGCGCTGCTCGCCGGGGATCCCTATTTCCCGTCACAGCTCACCATCGAGTGGTTCGGCTTGGCGCTCGATCGGGAGGGGAAGGGCTTCCAAGGCAAGGAGCTGGCCGAGATCAGCCTCCGTCACGCCCAGGTGCACGGCGACGCTCGAGCCGCTGGCCCCAGCGCGCCAGCGCCCGGTACGGCCCCGGCATCGACCGGCGGACAGCCGGCTTGACCTTCGACACCGAGCTCGAAAGGGCGCGGCGGAAGGGACTGCGGCGCGTCGACTCGAGCTCGGCTTCCAGGTGCTCGGCGTACGCCTCGGTCACGGCGACCTGTCGTCGGAGATAGGTCTCGTCGGCGCTCGACGACGTGTCAGCGGCAACGTCGGGCACGGCCGGGCCCGGCCCGGTGACGGCGCGACGGTGCGCAGCCTGCTGCACGGCGCGTCCGATGGCGGCCGGGTCGAAGGGTGCCGGCTGTGGGCGCTCGCCGAGGGCATGAGGCCAGCGATGGCGCAGTCGGGCGGTGTTACGGTCGCGCAGGAAGACACGGTAGGGACGTGACGCACTGGCGCCCTGCTGGTGACGCACGACCGACGAGGGTTGGTAGACCACGTCCTGTCCCCGGGCCTGGATCTTGAGGCACAGGTCGACGTCCTCGCAGTAGGCGGGGAAGTACCCCTCGTCCATGCCTCCCACGGCGTCCCAGGTCGAGCGGCGCACGAGCAACGACACTGCGCTCACGTAGTCGACCCGACGGGGCCCCGGCGCCGGCGCCGGCCGGGGGACGCTGAATTCGTCGATGAGGGTCACCGAGCCGTCCGCCCACAGCACGGGCCCTCCTTCGAGCAGCCTGCCGTCGAAGTCGACGATCTTGCTCCCCACGGCGCCGGTGGACGGACCGGCGCGGGCGCGGGCGACGAGCTCGTCCAACCAGCGGGGCTCGACCAGTGTGTCGTCGTTCAAGAGGACGACGAACTCGCCGCTGCTCTCGGCGACGGCACGGTTCACGGCACCACCGAAGCCGAGATTCACGGGGGAGCCCAGGAGCCGGAACCCGTTGTCGGCGCCACTCATCGACCGCTCGAGGCCCGGAGCCGGCTCGTTGAGGAACACCACCACCTCGAAGGGCACCCCGGGGCGGCTCTGCTCGATCGAGCGGAGGGACGCCACGAGAAGGGGGGCGGTCCGGAACCCGGTCACGATCACCGAGGCCACCGGGTCGGACACCGGGGCGAAACGGGGGAGGAACCCCGGTTGCGCTGCCGTCATGGTGGGACGTCACCCTACCTGACCTGGTGAAACCGACTTTCCCTGGGGCAACGGTCTTTCCCGCCATTTAGGAGGGGTTGGGAAGTTATCGTGAAGGGTCTTTCCGGACCCATGGGGCGCGGACCGGCCCATCCGGGACGCGGCTCGACTTGAGTCCGACACGGGATGGGTCGCCACGTCGTGACAGGTGTGGGCAGGGAACATCGAGAACGGGCGGCCTCTCCGTCGACGCGGGGTCGCGGCGTGCTGCGCGTCACCACCGGCGTGGGGACGATGGCTCTCGTCGTCTCGGCCCTGACGTCGCTGGCCCTGGCGACGCCGTCGCTGGCGGCCACTTCGTCGCCGACACCCGACCCGGCCACCGCAGTGTCGCCACCTGCGGGCGCTCAGGAAGTCGGCAATGTTCCTTCCTCACAGCAGGTCACCGGTGAGGTGGCGCTCGCCCCCGCCGACCAGTCGGCGTTGAACGCGTTCGTCTCTGCTGTATCGACTCCGGGATCGCCCGAGTACCGCCACTTCCTCGGGCCCGGGCAGTTCGGTCCCCTCTTCGGGGCCACGTCCTCGACGATCGCGGCCGTGCGTTCGTGGCTCTCGGGCACGGGACTGCAGGTCTCGAGCGTCGATCCGGACGACTTGTACGTCCACTTCTCCGGGACGGCGTCGAAGGTGGAGTCGGCGTTGCGGCTCTCGATGCACCGGTACCGCTACGACTCCAGGACGGGATACTCGGCGGTGGGAACCCCGTCGGTGCCCGATGACCTGGAGAAGGACATCAAGGCCATCGTGGGTCTCTCGAACCTCGTCGCCGCCGACGACCACCTCGATTCCCCACAGGCCAGCGCATCGGTCGGGGGTGCTCCTGCCTCACCCCTGGCCACCGGGACCTGCGAGACCGAGGACGGCGATTACACCGCCAGTGATCTGGCCCAGGCCTACGGGCTCAGCTCGCTCAACGACAACGGGCTCCTCGGGTCCGGTGTCACGGTGGCACTGTTCGAGCTCGAGCCCTTCAGCACCCAGGACATCTCCGACTACATGGCTGATTGCGGTGGTCACAACATGCCCACCGTCGTCCCGGTGGACGGCGGTCCGGGCAGTCCGCCCTCCGGCGCGTGCTCCGAATGGGCCGAGTACGGGTGCGGTGAGGCAGCCCTCGACATCGAGATGATCATGGGGCTCGCTCCGGACGCCAACATCGACGTCTACGAAGGCCCGCCGACGAGCCAGCAAACCGTGCTCGACGTCTACACGGCGATCGCCAATGACGACAGCGCGCAGATCGTGTCGACGAGCTGGGGACTGTGCGAGCCGGCCCTTGGTTGGAGCACCGCGTCGGCGCAAGAAGCAGTGTTCGAGCAGATGGCCGCCCAGGGCCAGAGCGTGCTCGCCGCCTCGGGCGACAACGGCTCCTCGGATTGTTACGGGAACACGGGCCTCCCGGCCGACGAACAGGACGAAGCCGCCGTGGACGACCCGTCGAGCCAGCCGGACGTGACCGGCGTGGGCGGGACCACGTTGTCGAACCCGACCACGTCGCCCTCCGAGGTCGTGTGGAACACCGCTGACGGTGCGGGCGGCGGCGGCCAGTCCAGTTTCTCCCCCGATTGGACAGCCGGGAGCTACGGCTGGCAGGAGCCGGCAAGCGGAAGCGCCGATCGCGAGGTTCCCGACGTGGCCGCGTCAGCCGGCTACCCCGACGGCGCCGACTCGATCGTCTGGGACGACGAGTGGACGCCGGTGGGAGGGACGAGCGCGGCGGTGGTCACGTGGGCCGGGCTCCTGGCCGACGTCGACCAGGGATGCGCACCCTCGGGTGACCGTATGGGAGAGCTGAACCCGACGCTGTACCGGCTCGAGGGCAGCGCCGCCCTCAAGCCCGTCACCAGCGGCGACAACGACTACCTGAGCATCCAGCCCGACGACGAGTACGAGGCCGGTGGCGCCTACAGCATGGCAGCCGGTCTCGGCTCACCCGACGCCGGTGGTCTCCTGAGTGCGCTCGACGGCCAAGGTGACTGTGGCGCCTCGGCCGGTGGCATCGCCTTCAGCAGCAGCAGCGGCAGCTCGGCCGGCCTTCCCACCGTGGCCGTGCCCGGTCCCGGCAACACGGTGGACGTGTACTGGGAAGCGGCCAACGCCCAGTGGTACGGGCCCTACGGCGTCGGTCAGGGATTCGGCACCGCCAGCATCGCCGTGAGCCCGACGTCGGGCCTTCCCACCATCGCCGTGGACGGCCCGGACAACAGCGTGTACGTGTACTGGGAGGCGGCCAACGCCCAGTGGTACGGCCCGCTCGGGGTGGGCGCCTACGGCACCGCCTTCAGCCCGCCGTCCATCTCCATCGGGGGCACCGGACTGCCCACGGTGGCGGTGGAAGGGCCCGATCACGAGCTCTACGTGTACTGGGAGGCATCGAACGCCCAGTGGTACGGCCCGCTCGGGGCGGGTAAGGCGGGTTCGACCTATGGCGCCCCGTCGGTCTCGGTGAATCCGCAGGGCCTTCCCACCGTGGCCGTGGAGGGACCGAGCGATTCCACCTACGTCTACTGGGAAGCGGCCAACGCCCAGTGGTACGGGCCACTCGGCGTTGGCCCGTACGGCTCGACCTATGGCCCGCCCTCCATCTCGGTGAGCCCGAGCGGGCTCCCCACCGTGGCGGTGGAGGGACCGAGGAACTCCACCTACATCTACTGGGAGGCATCGAACGCCCAGTGGTACGGGCCACTCGGCGTTGGCACGTACGGGTCCACCTTCAGCGCCCCGTCGATCTCGGTGAGTCCGCAGGGCCTCCCCACCGTCGCCGTGCAGGGCCCGGGGAACAGCGTCTGGATCTACTGGGAGGCAGCGAACGCCCAGTGGTACGGGCCGTTCGGCGCAGGCCAGGGACTGGGGCCGCCGGACATCGCCGTGAGCCGGTCAACCGGCCTGCCGACCGTGGCCGTGGAGGGCCCGGGTGGCGATCTGTACGTCTACTGGGAGGCATCGAACGCCCAGTGGTACGGGCCCCTCGGGGTGGGCGGTCCCGGCTCCACGTCCGGAACGCCCTCCGTGGCCGTCACCTGACGACGCTCCGTCGTCCTCGTTCGTCCACTGCTGAACCCCGGCACAAGACCTGCCTGTGCCGATGATTGGCCCCGGGCACGGCGTGGTACCGAATCCCCCGAGTCCAGGCGCCGACGGTGCAAGATGAGCCGGCACGCGCCAGTGGCGAACCCGGACCGAGGGGAGCGGAACATGCGGCCAGCACGTCAGAGCTTGTTCGAGAACGTCGGTGCTCGCGCCCTTCGATTCGGGGCCGGGCTCCTGATGGTCCTCACCGGGAGCGGACTGGCGGCACTGGCCATCGGAGGTCCTGCGGCGCCGGCGTTTGCGGCGGCACCCTCCTCATTTCCGACCGTGGCCGCGCAGGGCCCGGGCAATTCGTTGTACGTCTACTGGGAGGGCTCGAACGCCCAGTGGTACGGACCGTACGAACCGCCCGGCGGCGTTGCCTATTCGGCTCCATCGGTGGCCGTGAGCCCGAGCGGGCTCCCCACCGTCGCCGTCGAAGGCCCTGACCACAGCACCTACGTGTACTGGGAGACCTCGAACGCCCAGTGGTACGGACCGCTCGGCATCGGCGCCGACGGGTCCGCCTACAGCGCCCCGTCGATCTCGATCGGCCAGAACGGCCTGCCCACCGTCGCCGTCGAGGGCCCGGACGGCGCCTTGTACGTGTACTGGGAGGCCTCGAACGCCCAGTGGTACGGACCGCTCGGGGTGGGCACCTCGGGGACGACGCTCAGCGCCCCGTCGGTGTCAGTGGCTGCGAGCGGGCTTCCCACCGTGGCTGCCCAAGGCCCCGACCACAGCACCTACGTGTACTGGGAGGCCTCGAACGCCCAGTGGTACGGACCGCTCGGCATCGGCGCCGACGGATCGAGCTACAGCGCGCCGTCCGTCTCCGTCAACGCCAGCGGGCTTCCGACCGTCGCCGTCGAAGGCCCTGACCACAGCACCTACGTGTACTGGGAGACCTCGAACGCCCAGTGGTACGGACCGCTCGGCGTGGGGGCCAACGGATCGAGCGACAGCGCGCCTTCGGTGAGCATCGGGGCGAGTGGGTTGCCCACCGTCGCCGTCGAGGGCACGGACAACTCCCTGTACGTCTACTGGGAGGCCGCCAACGCCCAGTGGTACGGACCGCTCGGCATCGGCACGTGGGACACCACGTACAGCGCGCCGTCCATCTCGTCGGCGTCCGTCCGGATCGTGTGATCGGCGCCGACCCACGGGGTCGGGGTTGCCCCGGGTTCGTCGTTCAGTCGCTGAGCTCGGCGGTGTCGCCTAGGCGGCGAAAGGCGCGCAGCTTGCCCAGGCGCCCCAGCCTGCCGACGTCCACACCGACGTCGGCGCCGGCCAATAGGCGCCGGTCCCCGGCGCTGTTGCCGTAGGCCCACACGACCGCCCCCGGGGCGTTGGCGGCGGTCCACTCCCGCAGGCGTCGCAGCTTCTCGGCGCCCCGGCAGTTGCGCCCGTCGTACCCCCCGGTGAGCCGCCCGTCGGTGTCGACGGCCAGACGAGTGGCGATCACGGCGTCTGCGCCCAGCTTGGAACCGACGGCGCCCACGTAGAGCTCGGGCGACGCCGAGACGAGCACGACCCGGTGCCCGTCTCGCCGGTGCTGCTCGAGGCGGGCCCC